>CAZNDM010000102.1:0-53352 GCA_964571845.1 uncultured bacterium
TCTGTAATATTCAGGGGCTCGGGGGGGGAACAGCTAAACTCAAGGTTAAATAGGTTTTTTTAGGTGGCGGGCCCCCCGCTCCGGGGGCCCCCCGCCACTTAAAATTCTCCCACACACTCCCCTTATAATTTACAAAAAGGAGAAACTCATGAAAAAATACAGATGCACTGTCTGTGGTTATGTTTATGACCCAGAAAAAGGCGATCCTGACAACGGGATCGCACCCGGCACACCTTTCGAAAATCTCCCCGATGACTGGACATGCCCACTCTGTGGCGCTGAAAAAGAAGAATTTGAACAAATGGAGGAGTAAAAATGGCAGTTTTTAAGATTAAAGAAAACATATACGAAGTCGGTGCTATTCACTGGGATAGAGAAATCTTTGATGAACTTATCCCTCTACCCCACGGAACATCCTACAATGCGTATCTCATTAAAGGCTCTGAAAAGACGGCTCTCATTGACACAGTTGACCCTGAGACCATGGAACAGTTGCTTGCCAACCTGAAACACCTGAAGGTGGACAGGATTGACTACATCATATCGAGCCACGCGGAGCAGGACCATTCTGGTGGTATCCCGGAGCTTCTGAATCTCTACCCGGAGGCAAAGGTCGTCACCAACGCCAAGTGCAAAGCCTTCCTCATTGACCTGTTACACATTCCTGAGGAAAAATTCATCGTGGTCAATGACGGTGATACCCTATCCCTCGGAGACAGGACACTGGAATTCATCCTCACTCCATGGGTTCACTGGCCAGAAACGATGACCACCTACCTCGTTGAAGACAAAATTGCCTTCACATGTGACTTTTTCGGTTCTCACCTTGCAACGACAAACATGCTGATAAACGAGGATCCCGTTGTACTCGAAGAAGCAAAAAGATACTATGCAGAAATAATGATGCCATTCCGCCGTCAAATAGCCAAGAATATCGAGAAGCTTGAGAAAAAGGAGATTGAAATCATTGCGCCAAGCCACGGACCTGTTTACCTTAAGCCCGAATACATAATAAACGCCTATAAAGACTGGATAGACGAAAGCAAGGTTACGAACACAGTGATACTCCCCTATGTTTCAATGCACGGAAGTACCAAGAGAATGGTCTGTCACTTCATAGATGCACTGGTGAAGCGGGGGATTCATGTAAAACCGTTCAATCTTACAAAGGCTGATCTTGGGCAGCTTTCAATTGCGCTTGTTGATGCCGCAACACTCGTGGTCGGCACACCCATGGTGCTTGCAGGAGCGCATCCGGCAGCGATATATGGTGTGTTTCTCGTAAATGCACTCAAACCAAAGATCAAGTTTGCATCTTTCATAGGGTCATACGGTTGGGGCGGCAGGATGCTCGACCAGATGAAAGGATTGCTTACACAGATAAAACCTGAGATTCTGGAGCCCGTTGTGGTTAAGGGAAATCCAAGACCTGAGGACTTCAAAAAGCTTGATGAGCTTGCAGACAGGATACTTGAGAAACACAGAGAGATAGGGGTTATATAATTGTAGAGGGGCGGGGCGCCAGAGGCGCCCCGCCCCTCTACAATTATACACACCACGGCTTAACTCACTTCTTCTGTAAAAACTCCTCGAGCTTTTCCGAGAAATCTTCCCCATGCCCAACATAATCGTGGCATTCAAGACAGTTGGGCGTCTTGCTCTCCTGGAAAGCTTCCTTGTGGGATTCCCTCGCATCCTCACTCATTCCAGGGGCATCCGTTAAGTTCTTGTGGCAGTGAAGACAGCTTTTGACATATACATACTTCTCAGGCTCATCAAGCTTTTTCTGCCAATCCACCCTGCCTGCTCCTGTAATGTGCACTACAAAATCCTTTGTACCACTGATACCTTTAGCTATGAGGTAATTAACAACATTTGTGCCGTGTGGAAGATGACAGTCTGTGCACTTTGCCCTTTCCACACCCCTGCCGTTCTCGTAGTCCGGTCCATGAGGTCCTGCCTTCCAGGTGTCGTACATAACCTTCATCTCGTGGCAGGATGCACAAAACTCGGGTGAAGATGTGGACTGAACGATCTGAGCTCCAATCAAGGAGATTACAAAAGCGGCGACAGCACCAACGATGATACCAAGTATCAACGATTTCTTAACATTATTCATACAAATACCTCCCGAATTTTTGGCTATGATAAAAGTGACGGATTGTATATGTCAATAACCCATTATGGCTATATCAGCATTCACATGAGCTTTAAAAGCTCCTCTATCTCAAGAGTCATCCGCTCATTCCAGCCCGGTAATCCCTGAACCGTTCTCTTTGCCGCTTCCATCATCCTTTCTCTGTTTCTCAAAACCCTGACAACCCTTTCAGCAAATAAGTCCGTATTAAATGCCGGCACAACAAACCCGTTTACCCCGTCTTTAATCAACCTCTCCGTCCCGGGTACATTGAAAGCCACAACTGGAACGCCATTTGCCAGAGCTTCCAGCACCGGCATCGTATAGTTCGCATAAACATTTGTCGATATGTAAACATCCAATTCTGAATAGAACTTCAATGCCTCAAAGTATGTTTTCCCGGGAATAAAGGTAACCCGACTATCGCTTAACTTTCTTTTGATCTCATACTCACCAAAACCGAGAATGTAAAATCTGACATCCTTCTGAAGCTCAAAAACCCTCTCAACAATTTCTGGCAAAAACTGGATTCCCTTCAGGCGGTTGAATCTACCGATCCAGCCAACAACAGGGGGGTCATGGGGCTTTGTGCCGTAAACCTTATCAGGGAGAGGATTCGGGAGGTTCACCACCTTATCTTCTGGCAAGCCAGCCTCGATGAGAGCCGCAGCACCTCCTGATCCATCGTCCACGACAAACACTTTATCCGGATTGAGGGCAATTGAAAACCTTGTCGGAAAGTCCAGAACCC
Source organism: uncultured bacterium (assembly GCA_964571845.1). GTDB lineage: Bacteria > Hydrothermota > Hydrothermia > B15-G9 > WFZT01 > WFZT01. Next base: position 2,889 of record CAZNDM010000102.1, read on the forward strand.
ATTTGAGTAATCTCCCATACTTTCTGAAAAAGATAAGGCCCGAGAACTTCTGGGCAAATGGGACTCCATGTTTTTTTGAAAGTAACTTTCCAGCAAGGGATGTCATGTTGCATACGGAGTAAATGAGATCAAACTTCGTATTTGACACAGCTCGTACCATACTCAGATTTTGAATTATGTAGTTAAGAGGGATCGTGGCTATTCTGATCTTCCTTTTAACTGGAAGGAGCTTAACCTTAACTGGCAGGAAGTTCGGGGGAAAATCATTTCGCGTGGATGGAAAAGCAAATATCGGTTTTATTCCTCTCCTTATGAGGTATTCCCTCAGGTATGCATTTTCCGGTGTACCTTTTACTGTATGGAGGTCAAAATCGTCGTCCCAGCAGGAGAGAATTAGAATTTTAGCCATTTTTTAAAGCTCGTTTTTAAATTTCTGGCAAGGTTGTGGTAAATGGTCTTTTTCCAGTAAGTACGCATGGGCTTGAAGTTTACGCCGAAACTTCTTTTAAATTCAAGGATTCCCCTCATAGATGGTGATGTTAATCCAAGTGAATATGTATGAAGTCCAGACTCCACTGAGTGTCTGATGGAAAGGTCAATCAGAAACGACGACAGATTCTTCTCACTCCACACATGGGAGAAAGCAAAAGCCTTTCCACTGTAAAACACATTGAGTATGTATCCTACGAGTTTACTGCCTCTGAACGCCAGATAGCCGAAAAGATTTTCTCTTCCAAGGTTTCGAACAACAGCTTTAAAGAAATTCTTCGGGTAAACATGAATGTTTCGTGCCTCAGCAAACTGTCTGTACATGGGATAAAATGTCTCTACATCTTTTTCACTGTCGAGAGGTATTAAATCAGGCGGGTTTCTGTAAATTTTTCTTATGATTTTCCTTCTCGATGAGGAGTATCGGGAAAAAACATCCTCGTAACCTGCCGAGAGGTCAATGATTGCTTCAACTGATTCGATAGGTTTTAGCCCTTTTGACAGGATCTTGAACTCAGGATCATCAATCGCAACTTCAGAAAAATTCGAGAAGTCAAAATCAAGTGTTAAACTGGAATCCAGACTGCCCACAGGGCCTCCAAAAGTCTGGTATGGTAGAGAATAAAATGCCCTGAGAGGTCCTCTTTTAAACACAACTCCAGGTATAACAACTCCCTCACCTATGAGGAATTTCAGGGATGTTCCGGGGATTGCCTCGATCCAGGCACGGAGAAATTGAGGATAACGGAAAATACATTTATAATTTGAATTCTCAAGGTATCTTTGATATTCTTCGAGGCTGATATCCCCGAGTGTGAATTTCATGGTGTAATTATACGGTCTTTTTGATATAATTATGCACAAGGAGGTCTGATTTATGATCAATGTTAAATTGCTCAGAGAGCATCCGGAAGTTTTAAAAGAGGCTCTCAGAAAAAGAGGATACGATACGGACATCGTTGACGAACTCGTTGAGCTCGACCGCAGGAGAAGGGAGATCATTAAAGAAGAGGACAGTTTGAGAAGTGTGAGGAATGAAAAATCAAAAGAAGTGGCAAAAATTAAGAAGAGTGGTGGAGATGCATCCGGGATTATTGAAGAGGTTAGAAAAATTGGTGATCGTATCAAGGAGCTTGCGGCTGAGAGGAAAAAAATAGAAGAGGAATTCAACCAGAGAATCCTTGAGATTCCCAACATACCACACGAAAGCGTGCCGGTGGGAAAGGATGAAACCGAAAATGTGGTCAGGAAAACCTGGGGTAAGATCAAAGAGTTTGATTTCGAGCCCCGTCCCCACTGGGACCTTGGGGAAATGCTCGGAATTCTTGACTTTGAGAGGGCAGGAAAAATCTCAGGATCGAGATTTGTTATTTACAAAAATAAAGGTGCACTGCTCGAAAGAGCCCTTATCAACTTTTTCCTCGATGTACACACAAAAGAGCATGGTTATGAGGAGATATATCCTCCATACCTTGTGAGAGAAGAATCGATGTTTGCTTCGGGACACCTGCCGAAGTTTAGAGAGGAGATGTACTTTGCGCCTGAGGATGGGCTATTTTTGATTCCCACAGCAGAAGTTGTACTTGCAAATCTCCACAGGGATGAGATTCTCAACGAGAAAGAACTCACGAAAAAATATGTTGCCTATACATCGTGTTTTCGTCGGGAGGCTGGTTCCTATGGAAAGGATGTAAGAGGGATGATCCGTGTGCACCAGTTCAACAAGGTTGAGCTTTTCAAGTACACAAAGCCTGAAGATTCTTACGACGAGCTTGAATCCATGTTAAAAGACGCAGAGAAGATTCTTCAGATGCTCGAAATTCCTTATAGAGTCATCGAGTTATGCACAGGAGATCTCGGATTTGCTGCGACAAAGACCTATGACATAGAGGCGTGGGCACCGGGATTAAACAGATGGCTTGAGGTATCATCTGTCTCAAACACAGAGGATTTTCAGACGAGAAGGGCAAATGCGCGCTTTCGCAGAAAAGACGGCAAAGTTGAATTCATGCATACACTTAATGGTTCGGGACTTGCCACTCCCCGTGTGTTTATCGCCATTCTCGAAAATTATCAGCAAAAAGACGGCAGTGTTGTCATACCGGAAGTCCTCAGGCCCTACATGGGAGGAATTGAGGTAATTGAGCCCTTATGAAGCTTAAAGTCCTGATTACAGATCATCTGCCTGAAAAATCCTTTGAAATATTCAGGCAGGAGGGTGTTGAGTTTGATTATCGTCCCGGCATCAGTTACGAAGAGATACTTGAGATTATCGACAGGTATCATGGTATAATCACACGCAGCAGAACGCCGGTTACCAAAGAATTACTCGAAAAGGGCAGGAAATTAAGAGTTGTAGGCAGAGCTGGCGTCGGTGTTGACAGTATCGATATCGAGGAAGCCTCAAGAAGGGGTATCCTCGTGGTCAATACCGCTGGCGGTAACCGCATCTCAGTGGCAGAACTCACTATTGGACACATGATAGCATGTATTAGGGGAATTCCCTACGGACACAGGGGGATTGTGGAAGGAAAGTGGTATAAAAAAACCCTGTTCGGCCACGAACTTTACAAAAAGAACCTCGGTATAATCGGACTTGGACGGATTGGGTCTGAAGTCGCACGGCGTGCCCTTGCTTTTGGAATGAACCTTTATGCCTATGATCCTTATATTCCTGAATCCAAGGCAGAGAAACTCCATGTCAAACTGCTGAAGAAACTTGATGATCTTTTGAAAATTTCTGATATCATCACAATTCACGCACCGCTGACAGAGGAAACTCGCGGAATGATATCCCATAGAGAGTTCTCAAAGATGAAGGATGGTGTCGTAATACTCAACATTGCACGAGGGGGGATCATCGACCACGAAGCACTTTTTGAAGCCGTAAAAAGTGGGAAAGTGGGTGCCTTTGCCCTTGATGTGTATCCAGAAGAGCCGCCTGGAAATTTCCCGCTGAAGGACTTTCCATTCATGAGTCTCACACCTCACATTGGAGCCAATACTCAGGAAGCCATGGAAAATGTGGCGAGTATGGTTGTCTCTGATGTCATCAACGCCCTGAGAGGCAGAGAGGTCAAAAGCCCAGTAAACTTTCCCCTCCAGGAATCCTCTGCCACTCCATTCGTAAAATCTTACAAAAAACTCGCTGAAAGGATGGGAAAGCTCTTTCCTGCACTGTTTGGTCTGAAATCTCCGATCATAGAGATCGAATTACTCGGTACTGCGAAAAACCTTGGAGACATCGTGAAGGCATACTTCCTCAAAGGACTCCTCTCTCAGATCACAGATGCACATGTTAATGAGATTAATGCCCCCTATCTTGCCAGGGAAAAAGGAATTGAAATCGTGGTCAAAACCGGGGATGGTCTCCACAATTTCAAAAATATCATCATTGTAAAAGGATATAACGGCGGCAAGAATAAAATCGCCGGTAGTGTTTTTGATGAGAAATACTACAGAATTTTAAACATCAAGGACTTCTGGTTCGAGATTGAGCCGCGTGGAGAGCTCCTGTTTTTTGAGACCATAGATATGCCGGGAATAATCGGTGAAATCGGTTACAAAATCGCCTCAAGAGGTTACAATATATCTGACCTGCGATACTTTACAAGGAGAAAATTCGGACTTGGAATCCTGAAACTGGACAGAAAACCGGAAAAGGATCTGATAGACGAGCTCAAAAGCCTGGATTATATAACAAATGTTGCCTATGTCTCGCTATGAAAAAACCAAGATTATTTACACCAGGACCAACTGAGGTTCCGCCTGAAATTCTCAGTGTCCTTGGAAAACCCATACCACACCACAGAAAACCCGAATTTAAAGAAGTTTTCTTAAAAGTCAGGGGCAAGCTCAAGGAGCTTATAAAATCTGATGTTGCGCCACTTATATTCTCAGCTTCCGGCACCGGTATGATGGAGGCAGCAGTTGTCAACTTCTTTTCACCTGAGGATAAGGTGCTCGTGATATCTGCCGGTAAGTTTGGAGAGAGGTGGTGTGATATTACAAAAATCTACGGACTCGATGTAACCTGCCTAACTTACGAGTACGGCTTGACTTTCAATAAAGAAGATGTGGAAAGAGAGCTCAGGAGGGCAGATTACAGAGGAGTTTTTGTTCAACACACAGAGACATCCACGGGTACCGAGCATGACATTCGATTTCTTGGTGAAATTTTGCCCCCTTCTACACTCCTCGTTGTTGACGCTGTCTCCAGCTTTGGAGTGTACAGAATATTTCCGGAAGAACTTGGGATAGATGTGCTATTGTGGGGATCCCAAAAGGGACTCATGCTTCCTCCCGGATTGGGTTTCATCTGGTTTTCCAGAAAGGCGGAAAAGGCAGCTCGTGATTCCAAGTTGCCGAAATTTTATTTTGATATACTCAAAGAGGTAGAACCTCAAGCCAAGGCAAGTCCAAGATTTACCCCATCTGTCAGTCTCATTATGGGTCTCGATGTAGCTCTCGATATGATTCTGACAGAAACCATCGAAGAGGTTGAAAACCGGCACAGGAAAATAGCAAAACTTATAAGATCATCGGCGTCGCAGGCAGGATTTAAGTTATTTTCAAAAAACCCGGCAATAAATCTTACTGCCATTGAAACCCCGGAAGGTGTGTCTTCGACAGAGATTGTCAGGTTTTTCGACGAATATGGATTGAAAATCGCTACAGGTCAGGGAGTAATTAAAGAAAAAATCTTTCGAATAGGACACATGGGTTATGTGGATCTGGCAGATGCTCATATGCTATCGTCTGTTATTGAGAATCTTGCGAATTTTTTGAACAAGAACCACAAAAAGGATGGCTAAGAAAAGGTTAAATCCCAGAAGCAGGAGCTCCTTAAATCCCGGATGTATAAGGATTCTATAGGGGAATAACTCCCCGGACCTCCATCTATTCGCCAGACGCTTCAATTTTGCACAACCTGTTATACCGTACAGTTCACGGAGGAGTTTTAGATGAAGTGAATGGTAACTGTATCCTGCGACTCTTCCAACAAGGTCGTAACGGGAAAGACCGTGAAAATCAAATTGATCAAGATGGTGGCAGAGAGAGTTAAGACCTTTTCTGAAAAGGGAAATTGCGAGGGTGTCCCCTGTTGTTGAGTAAAACTCATTAAGTCTCAGCAAAACTATCATCATTCCATTTAGTACCATCGGAGGATCAGGACGGGCATATTCAGCGTACCACCACATGTCTGGTCCTTCTTTGAGTGTGAGTCCACCTGAATCCACGGAAATGAGAAAGGCTCTGAGAAGGATCTGAGCATCATCAAGGTACGATGAATCCCCCGTGAGGAAAAATGCTGTGATAAAAACCTTTATTGCCTCGGCATTGGCAAGGGCACTTACCCATGGAGGCTCAAGTCCGTAGAGAGGAAAGGGATAATCGTATTCAAGAACTCCGTAGTCTCCCCGTTTTTTAATCCTCTGTGCCAGCCAGTTTGCGATTAATAAAAGCCTTTCTGAATCGGCTCTTTCATGAGCATACTGAGAAATCGTAACAGGGTTGTATCTGCCCTGACAGAGTGGTATTCCATGGCTATCGAATTCAAATGTCTCATTCATCCTCCGCACTTTATTTATCAGGGGACCTGTAAGGGTAGTCAAAATAAGTGAAAGAGTAGCTATTAGAAAAAGCAGCCCAACTTTTCGTTTTACAATCACTGAATAATTATAAGGTTTTGAGCATTATAATTTTCAAATGATCAGGAGAATGAAGCTTCATGATGTTGAAACAGTTGCAAAGATTATGGTAAAAAACGAGCTCTGGAGAAGGTACGGCGTCAGTCTCCAGAGTGCAAAAGAAAGATTCAGAAAAGGTCTCAAGGATGGAGCACTGATCTATGTTATCGAAGAAAATGGCAATCTTGTGGGGTTCGTCTGGATTGTCTTGAAAGGAGCTTTCGACAGAAGCGGGTATATCGAGCTTATTGGCATTGATCCTGATTATCAGGGAAAGGGACTGGGAAGAAAGTTGATGGCATTTGCCGAATCCATAGTGTTTGAGACATCCGACTCCATGTTTCTCCTTGTATCAGATTTCAATAAAAGGGCGCAGAAGTTTTATAAAAATCTGGGTTACATGGAAGTTGGAAGAATACCCGATTACATCAAAGAAGGTATAACTGAATTAATTTATTTCAAAAGGAGAGAGGCATGAGCGAGTTCAGAGGGATATTTCCGTATCTTGTATCTCCCGTAAACAGTGACGGGAGCATAAAGGAAAAAGTCCTCGAAGACCTTATAGAACACCTGATTTCAAAAGGTGTACATGGAATAACTGTACTCGGGAGCACCGGGGAATTTGCCTATCTGAATTTCGACCAGAAGAAGAAAATTGTCGAAGTGGCGGTCAGGAGTGCGAAAAATCGTGTACCGGTAATAGCAGGTGTCTCACATCCCTCCTCCACGGAAGCTGCGAGACAGGCTGCCGTCTTTGAAAAAATGGGAGTGGATGGCATCCTTGTTGTCCTCACAACCTATTTTCCTCTTACAAGGGATCAGGTTGTTGAATACTTTGAGACTGTCTCCCGGGCAGTTAGTCTTCCTATTGTGGTTTATAACAATCCAAAGTTCTCAAAGTTTGATCTCGACATTGAGACGGTTGTCCAACTTTCAGGAATACCGGGAGTCGAATACCTGAAGGACGCGTCAGGGAATACTGGTAAAATCCTGACTATCATGAATCTTGTGGGGGACAGACTGAAGATTTTCAGTGCATCAGCGAGTATTCCCCTTTCCGTTATGATGTTTGGAGGCGTTGGGTGGATGGCAGGTCCTGCATGTGTAATTCCCGAGCAGGCTGTCAAACTGTACGATCTTGTTGAAAAGAGGAGATGGGACGATGCGATAGAGCTACAGAAAAAACTGTGGAAAATCAACCATATTTTCCAGAAGTACGGTCTTGCTCCGTGCATCAAGGCAGCTCTTCAAATTCAGGGATTTGATGTGGGAGACCCTGTACCCCCACTGAGGCCTGTTGATGAGAAGGCAAGAGATGAGATCCGTGCGGTGCTTGAAGAGGTTACAGGACTGTAGCCTTCTGACCTTGACAGCTGCAAAAAGGGAGTGTAAAAATAAGAAGCCAACTGGGGCGTCGTCTAATGGGCAGGACACAGGATTTTGGATCCTGTAGTGGTGGTTCGAATCCACCCGCCCCAGCCAGTAGATAGAGAAATCGGGGCGTAGCGCAGTCCGGTTAGCGCGCTTGGTTCGGGACCAAGAGGTCGCTGGTTCAAATCCAGTCGCCCCGATTTTTTTATTACACACCCATCGAAATTTCTTGACCGATATTGCACTTCCGTTTTAAACATTCGATACTTCGCATTAGAATTTTCTCACTGGCATGAAAAAGAAACTCGCTAAAATCTTCATACTTTTCCTTATACTGGTTACCTCAATTTACCTGGGAAACATCTCCTATCGTGCCGGAAAGAGGGGCATACTTCACCTCCTCGAAAATATCCTGAAATCTCCCATAACTTACGAAACCTATGAGTTCAATCCTCTAAGTCATATAAGATTTTCGAAATTCAGCTCCTCTCCGCTGAAGGCTGATACGCTCGTAATCAGATTCAATATTCTCGATCTACTGTTCAGAAAAATTGGATCGATCAATGGAAAAAATGTTTATCTAAACATAGATACTCTTGTTGCTGCGTATTCGAAAGGAAAAGGCGGAGGAGGAGTGCCAGTATTTGAGGTCTCTCAAGTTTACTGGGATTCCACAACCCTGATTGCAGGTGGAATCACTTATAGAGCCAGGCTCGTGATCGGAAGCATGAGGGGAGTTAGAAACACTCTCGTCATACCTTTTAAAGCCCTCAGCATTTCGTTTCTGGACAATGAGTACCGACTGGTTACTTCAACAGTCAAGGTTTTTACTGACTCTACCGTCCTCTACGATGTCCAGGCAGATTCAAGAAAGATCTTTGTGAAAAATGGAAAACTAAAAATCCTCTCTGGCGGTAAAATCCTCTGGAATGCAGACTCTGTCAGATACGAGACCAGTGTGCTAAATGATGCCAGAGGTAGAATAAACGGAAAAAATTTCTTCATCTCAGCTAAAAAATCCACAATTCTGGCAAAATATCCACTTGATTCCCTCAACCTGAAATTCACCACAGGGGACTTTAACACCCTTACATTTGAAAAGTTTGAGTTAGCAACAGTAAAGGGATTCATCGCAGGTAATGGAACTGTCTCGGGACTTAAGACAGGTAACCCGGATTCTATAAGTTACAATCTGTACCTGAACCTCGAAAAATTTGAATTCCCTGAAAAACATGTGGGATTTTCTGGTGATGTTTCTCTTACGGGGAAGGGACCTTTCGGCAGGTTCGACGCAAGATTACGGAATGTTGCTTTTAAAGACAACAGCTTCAGGCAGCTCAATTTACTGGCAAGGTATGAGAAACAAACTCTCTTCATCGATTTTGGCGAAATCATTGATCCTGACCTGAGCCTCAATTTCAGGGGTGTGGTATCCCGTGATACACTTAACCTTTACTTCTCAGGCAACGGCTACAATCTCGCATCCTACCTGAAAAAACCCTTTAGCACAGGATTTTTCAAAATTGCAGGTAACTTCTCACAGGGCGAGAAGACAAAACAACTGCACCTCGGAGGAATTCTAAAAGATGTGACTTTCAAGAACATAAATGTTCCTTATCTTGAAGCCGAACTGGACTTTTTAAACGAGAATACCAGGATTCTTGCAGTTGCTGAGAGAATTTCAATCGGAAATCTTCAGGTGGACTCCCTCGTATCCAGGATGAAACTCTCATCTTACCACATGGGGAATTATGAATTTGATGCGTTCTCCAGCAACATCGAACTTACAGCTGAAGGTAAGTTTTACCTGGACTCATCTGGAGTATATATTTCAAACGAAAAGCTGATCCACAGGATAAACGGAGTGGAAGACAGAACCCTTGCACCAATATTTTTGACCTGGAGCGGCGGCAAACTAAATATCCAGGCTGACTCACTCCATATCTTTAAGGGGACACTCAAAAACCTCAACTTTGAACTCAAGTCCGACACTGTAACTGGAAAAGTCTCAATGGAAGGAGTCGATATCTCCCTTCTCCCCGTGAACAAAATGCTGGATCAAGGTATTTTGACTGGAAATTTTGAGCTGAACGGCACCCTTTCAAACCCGGGATTTTCATTCAAAGGAAGTCTCAGCAACACGATTTTTAAAAACCTTGAGATTGACACAATCAGAAGTGAGATCATCTACTCCGGGGGAAAAATACTCAGTCCCATAACCGTCATAAAAGGCGATAGATTTTCAATCTATGCAGACTTCGTTGTCCCGGCTAATTTCTCTCTCCGTCCTTTTGGGTTCAAAATTAAAACCCGTGAGCCCATACACGGTGAGCTCGTGCTCGATCGGATTGATGCGACGGTGGTAACGGATATTCTGGAAGGTGGTGTCTATCCTGAGACCGGATACATGCAGGGTAATTTAATCCTCCTTGGTAACCTCGACCATCCTGAACTCAGTGGAAAGATTGAGCTCAAAACAACCAATACATTTATTGAAGCATTTGGAAATGAATACCGTGAAATATACATCCAGCTAAAATTTGAAAAGGAAAAGGTCGAGATCTCACAGATTCGCATAGATGCCCCTGAAGGTTTTGCAGAAGGAAGAGGTGTAGTTGAACTTACAGGGCTAAAACCTTCATATCTCTCTGTTCTTTTAAATCTATCAAAATTTCCGTTCGCAAGGGGTGACATATTTGAGGGTATTTTCAATGGATTTTTGAGTATTCAGGGGAAACTCCCCGATGACATCACGATCTCTGGCGACCTGTTTATGGACGAAGGGTATGTTTATCTCTCGTTTGGAAAATCGGGTGGTAGCGGTAAGATGAGACCCAATCCGTTGAAAATCAATCTTAGAGTTAGTGCTGACAGACGGATTTTTCTTATCAATGAGCTTGCCGATATGGAATTCTCAGCTGATCTGACCATTGTCAAGGAAGACCCTGTGACTGTACTCATATCAGGAAAACTGGATGTCATTAAAGGAACTTTCCTCTACCTCGACAGGATTTTCATCATTCAGGAGGGAAGTATTGTCTTTAACAACGAACCGGAAATAAATCCCACCTTAAATCTACTTGGCGAGACTGTCGTAAACGATACCATATTCATAGAGCTTCATGTTACCGGGAATGTAAGAGCGCCAGAAATACAGCTCACTTCCAGTCCACCTTTATCAGAAGAGGACATCATATCTCTGCTGAGCTTCGGTAAACTACTGTCTGAAGTGCCCTTAACAATTCGGGATATAAGCCTGATGAAGACCCGGGCGCTAAATCTGGCAGAGGGTCTGATCTCGAGAGAGCTCCAGAAAAGACTGAGAATCAACGAGCTCGAACTCAGGACCGGCCTTGCTGGAGAAAATCCGAGATTCACCGTCGGACTCTATCTCTCACCAAGAGTCTATTTCCGTTACGCTCACTCGTTTGAAGCTCTTGAAAAAGACATCTATCAGGTGAAATATTTCCTCAAACGAAACTTCGCCATTTACGGCGAAAGAGACAAGGAAGGAGAAATTTCCATCGGTATAGAAGCAAGGTACAGGTTTTAACATGTTTTTTTTACAGGTTGCGGTAGCTTTAAATATTCAAACTGTCCTCACCTATTCTTCCGAAGAGCCTGTTGAAAGGGGAAACCTCGTTCTCGTTGAAGTCGGTAACAGAAAAGTTAAGGGAGTTGTCCTCGATGTAAATTCTGAATTTGATGGAGATTTCGAAGTCAAACCCATCATCGAAGTTCTTCCATACGCTTTGAAAGACCACCACCTCAGGCTTATGGAATGGATGCACTCTTACTATCTTGGAGGATGGGATTCCATTCTCAGACTCTTTTTACCTCCGGGTGAAATCAGGAGGGAAACCATGAGGGTGCGTTTGAAAAAAATGGATCTCGCCATCCCTGCAAGTGAGCTTGTGAAGTTCCTGATGGCACGCGGCAAAAGGTGGACCTCCGTCTCCACACTTAGAAAAAAATTTGGAAGTGCATACAGGAAAGAACTTCTACAGCTCGCAGACAGAGGATTGATCGAGATCAAGGAGATCAAAAAGAGTGTTAAGGAAAAGGAAATCACTCCGATCGAAATTGATGAATTTTACATTCCGTCAACACCAACAGATGAGCAAAAAAGGGCTCTTGACGCAATAAACCCATTTATTGACAACGGAGGATTCAAGACCTTTTTGATACACGGAGTTACAGGAAGTGGTAAAACAGCCCTCTATCTGTGGCTTGCATCAAGGGCAATAAAAACCGGTAAAAGTGTGTATGTCCTTGTCCCGGAAATTGCCCTGTCCCACCAGGTTTCCAGATACTTTCAGAAGGTCTTTGGTTCATCAACCGGATATTATCACAGCAATCTCACACCTGGCGAAAGGAGATGGCTCTGGAATCGGGCTTACTACGGAGACCTCAAAATCATCGTCGGACCAAGATCAAGCCTGTTTATTCCCCTCAGAAACCCCGGCCTCATTGTCGTTGATGAAGAACATGACACGAGTTACAAGGAAGAGAGAGCTCCTTTTTATAACGCAAGAGATGTTGCCGTTATCCTCGGTAAAATCCTGAACATACCGGTTGTCCTTGGTTCTGCCACACCATCGCTCGAAAGTTACTACAATGCCATCAGGGGAAAATACAGGCTCATTAAACTGAGAAAAAGGGTCCGCGGCTACTACATGCCCGATGTTGAGATTGTTGATATGAGAGAGGAGAAAAGCGACTCGATAATTTCAATTAAAATGCTTGAAGAGCTGAAAAAAACAGTCACGGAAGGGAAACAGGCGATATTATTCCTCAACAGACGGGGATTTTCTCATCACATTCAGTGTTCGGACTGTGGACATATTGAAAAATGTCCACATTGCTCTGTAAGTCTCGTCTATCACAAATCATCAAAATCCCTCAAGTGTCACATCTGCGGATACTCGAAGAAGGTGCCTGACAGGTGTCCTTCGTGTGGATCCTACAGGCTCAAACCTGTTGGTGTCGGCACTGAAAGGGTGGAAGAGGAGCTCAGGAATTTCTTTCCGGGAGAACTGATCGTCAGAATGGACCTTGACACAACGAGGAAAAAGGGGGCTCATACGAGGATTTTCAGGGAATTCCTGTCAGGAAAGAAAAAGATCATGATCGGCACACAGATGGTTACAAAGGGGTTTGACTTCCCGGGTGTCGCCTTTGTCGGCATTCTGCTTGCTGACACCACACTCGCAATACCTGACTTCAGAGCCGAAGAGTTTACTTTCCAGCTCATCAATCAGGTCTCAGGTAGATCGAGAAAAGGGGGCAAGGTGATTGTGCAGACATACTCGCCAGAGGACCTGGCAATCAGATCCGGAACACTCGGAGACTACGAGAAATTTTTCCGAAAAGAGCTGGAGAACAGAAGGACCTTTGGATACCCACCATTTCTGAGAATTGCCATACTTGAAGTACGCTCCAAATCCCTGAAAAATGCCACACAAACGGCATTCAGATTTGCAGAATTACTTGAAGCAAATAACGACGGCACAGTGGAGATAATTGGACCTGCACCAGCACCACACGAAAGAGTCATGGGTCTCTACAGAATCAGGATTCTCCTGAAATCAGGAAAAACCTTTGCAATTCAAAACCTCCTCAAGAGAACGGAAATTCCGCTAAAAGCCGGGAAAAATGTTATAATTAATGTGGATCCGGTCTCCTTTATGTAGCCGGGGAACAATCCACCAGCTCCGAATGTCTAAATTGACAGAATTTGAAACAAAAAGTCAGGGAGGTGTTAAAAATGAAGAAGTTATTGGTAAGTGTACTGCTGGGTGGTGTTCTCTTTGCCCAGACTGGAAGAATAGCAGGTAGGGTCGTAAACGGCACAAACGGGGCACCCCTGAGATTTGCTCTCGTCATTGCAGAAAATCTCGATAACCCACTAAGGACAAGGATCACTTACACTGATAGAAATGGAAACTATATCTTCAGACATCTCGCACCGGGAAACTACTTTGTAAGGGCATCAAGACCCGGATTCAGACCCATATACTACAACAACGACACTTTGAGGAGTGAAGCTGATACAATCGTTGTTACACCCGGAAGTATCATTGACAGCGTTGACTTCCTTCTCTTCCCATGGAGCTACTACTTCCCCGGCGCAGTTGTCTCCGGATGTGTAACAGACGAAGCTACGGGCAGACCCATTCCCAACGCATTCGTGTTTCTCAGACCTGTTGATACCACAGAGAGAAGATTCGGCAGACTCTTCGCCTTCTCTGATTCAATGGGGAACTATACAATTTCAGGAGTACCAGCAGGGAGCTACATCGCTATAGCCTACAAGCCTGGATTTTACAGGGAATTCTACAACAATGTTTCAACTCCTGACAGCGCTGACACCATCACGCTCACAGAAAATGACACCATAACTGACATAAATTTCACACTTTCAAAGATCGACTTCGGAGCTATTGCCGGAACAGTAAGAGATCAGAATACATGGCAACCAATAAAAGGCGCCCATGTTCTCGCCGTAAGACTCATACATGGAAGACCTATTGGCTGGCGTAAAGTCGGTATTACTGATTCCAGCGGGAATTATGTTATAGGCAAACTCATTCCAGGAAACTACATCGTTGTTGCTGGCAAGTTTGGATACTACAGAGAATTTTACGAGAATGTATCCGTGATTGACTCTGCTACACCGGTTCAGGTAACACTCAGTGATACGGTCGGAGACATAAATTTCTCCCTTGAGCCATGGAACCAGCTTCCATACGATACAGCATCAATTACAGGGACGGTACGCGATGAAGAAACTGGAGCTCCTATTGCAAATGCCAGGGTAAGAGCATTCTTTAGAAGATTCCCGCACATGATATGGACGAGGACCGACTCCCTTGGCAATTACAGGCTCCAGTACCTCCCCATGGGTGACAGTGTCATTGTCCTTGCAACTGCGAGAGGATATGTCCACGAATTCTATCAGGAGGCGGCTCACCTGAGAGATGCAACTCCGGTTATTCCACCCGCATACATGATCGACTTCACCCTTTCCCCTCGTGGAAATTATGGATCAGGTGGAATCATGGGCGGGATCTCCGGTGGAAAATCAGCAACAGAGTACATTGTAACTGTCAAAAACCTTTCCACATCCGAAATCTTCGTCTCTGAAGTGGATGAAACCGGTAGTTATCTCATCTCCGATCTTCCACCCGGTGAGTACGAGGTTTCCCTCTACAATGTAAGCGGCGTCCTTGCAACTGACACGGTTTATGTCTCTGATGGTTATGTCGAAAAGGACTTCAATGTGACAGGAATCGGCGAGAGCTCAGGCATTACAGGAAATGCGATTACCGTTGCTATGCTGAAATCAGGGAAGGTGAGAGTCGAATTCTCAGTGCCCCGCAGTGGAGATGCGGTGGTGAAACTCTACGACGTTACGGGAAGGATTGTTGAATCCAGGAAACTTGGCAATTTATCAGCAGGGAAACACTTCATTGACTTCAATGTGAGGGCGGGGATTTACTTCGTGGAGGTCGAGGCATCTGGCATGAGAAGCTCAGGAAGGTTTGTGGTTGTGAGATAGGGAAAAGAGGGGGGCGCCGTGGCTTCGCCACGGCGCCCCCCTCTTAACAACCTCCCCAAAATTCCCAGGACCTTTCAAATCAACCAATCTCCCCTGAATCTGTCCCCCACTTAAAAAGAGTTTAACACTGCTATTCGAGTTGCCAAAAGGGGGATAAAAGAACATCCCTTCCCTTATGCAAATTTTGATTGCATTCAATAAGCAACAGATTCATAGTTGAAAAATTTGAAATATTGCTAATATAATAGAGGCAGGAGGAAGATCGGTGGGAGGCAAAATTTGAATTCCATATCCAATCCCCATCCACAAAAAATCTCACAGGAGGTGTATAATGACCCAGCTACTACTCGCTATACTGCTGATGCAGCCTATCGCTGTATCAGGCAACAGCGGAAAAGATGTGAAAAGCATTCCGCTGTCAATAAACTACCAGGGATACCTCACAACCAGCTCCGGGGCAGCTGTCACAGACACCCTCCAGATGACCTTCGCCATCTATGGCACAAACTCAGGGGGGACTCCTCTCTGGACAAGCTCCGCATACACAGTCATCGTCAATAACGGAGTCTTTTATGTCCTGATTGACAGTGTCCCTGAAACCATCTTTGATGGATCTCCCCGATGGCTTGAACTCAGAATCAACGGTGTTCCACTGAGTCCAAGACAAAAGATTGGGAGTGTTGGATACAGTTACAAGTCTTTAAACTCGGATTACTCCGCCACATCAGGCTTGAGCATTAGATCTGACACGGCGAGCTTTGCTTTCAGATCAAACTTTGCAGATAGTAGTAACTTTGCCGTTTCTACCGATTCGGCATCCTACGCACAGTTCTCCGATCTCTCATCCCACTCAATCACATCGGATTCCTCAGAATTTGCAATTCAGGCAGCATCAGCAGATCATGCCAGCCTTTCAGATACTGCGAACTTTGCATTTAATGCAAATTCCGCAGCCCATGCAACAAATGCGGACACTGCTCAGATCGCATGGTACACAAGCGAAGCAGGCTATGCCATCGGTGCAGACACCGCAGAATTCGCGCGCACTGCAAGAACAGCTGATACGGCAAACTTCTCAAGTTCTGCACTTCAGGCAACACATGCAACGAGAGCTGACACTGCAAACTACGCAAATACCAGTAGCCAGGCAACAACAGCTGATACAGCTAATTATGCCAATAATTCAGGCACAGCAATTCGTGCAGATTCTTCAATTTTTGCACATAGAGCAGATACTGCCAGCTTTGCCAGCAATGCATCCTCCGCCAGCCATGCAAACAGATCCGACTCCTCTGACTTCTCTCTGAGATCCGACACCGCCACTATCTCCCTCCGCTCATTGATCTCCGACACAGCCAGCTATTCTAATTCTGCACATCAGGCAGACACTGCCGCTTTCTCTCATTTCTCTGATACATCCGGATTCTCCTACGGCACCAGTGAGGCTGACTATGCCGTCTATGCTGATACTGCCTCCTACTCATCACGCTCTGACTCCTCTTCACACTCAACAACAGCTGATACAGCCTCCTACGCTACTATCTCTGACACATCTGAATACGCCTCTGAGGCTCACCATTCTACCACATCGGACTCCTCACATGTTTCTGGACATGCCCATACTTCTGATACCGCAAACTATTCCGTGCAGGCAGCAGAGGCGACCTATTCGGATACAGCCGTCTTTTCACAGTCAAGCTATCATTCTACGAGATCAGACACGGCGTCACACGCCCTCGTTTCTGACACAACCTATCATTACATAAACATGACACACTCCTCACGCTCGGATACGGCTACTTTTGCATACCACGCAGCGGTCGCAGATACGGTTTACCATTCTGTAAATCAGACATCTCACGCAGATACAGCCGACTTTGCTGAACACTCAGATACAGCAAATTTCGCAATAAAAGCCGACACCGCTAACTACGCCTCTCAAGTCGAGTCCGCCGAACATGCCATCAACGCCGATACTGCAACCTTCGCTAACAATGCAAACCACGCCATCAATGCCGATACCGCTAACTACGCCTCTCAGGTCGAGTCCGCCGAACATGCCATCAATGCCGATACTGCAACCTTCGCTAACAATGCAAACCACGCCGTCAATGCCGACACCGCTAACTATGCCTCTCAGACCGAGTCCGCTGACCATGCCATCAACGCCGATACTGCAACCTTCGCTAACAATGCAAACCACGCCATCAATGCCGACACTGCTAACTATGCCTCTCAGACCGAGTCCGCTGACCATGCCATCAACGCCGATACTGCAACCTTCGCTAACAATGCAAACCATGCTATCAATGCCGACACCGCTAACTATGCCTCTCAGACCGAGTCATCTGACCATGCCATCAATGCCGATACCGCAACCTTCGCTAACAATGCAAACCACGCCATCAATGCCGACACCGCTAACTACGCCTCTCAGACCGAGTCTGCTGACCATGCCATCAATGCTGATACTGCAACCTTCGCTAACAATGCAAACCACGCCGTCAACTCTGACACCGCTAACTATGCCACCAGAGCTGATTCATCCAACCATTCTATCTATGCCGATACCGCAAATTACTCCACTTTAGCTGGCGATGCGGATTACGCTGATATAGCAGCGTTTGCCATGGTCTCCGATTCCGCCGGGTACGCATCTGAGGCTGGCACAAGTGACCATTCAATTCGTGCAGATACTGCAACCTTCGCTGAGATTGCTGATTCGTTAAAAGGCTCGCCACCGAGCCCATGGAAGGTGCAGAGCAATGTAATTTTACCTGTAGCCAGATATGGCCTGGCATTGTACCCCACCGATACTCTCTGGGGTGACAGCACTTCAACTCACATAAATCTGGGAAACAATTCTGTTACAGGCATAAGCGGAGTAAATGTAGTCTATCCAAGTGTTCTCGGAGGCTTGAATAACTACGCAAAAGCCGATTTTTCTATCGTTGTTGGCGGTGAGGATAATTCTGTCAGTGGAATTGGATCCGTTATCGCAGGCGGACAATCAAATTCAATCACGCAGGAGTACTCGTTTATCGGAGGCGGTGGATATAACGAAGTGAGCGGTGACCATGCAGTAATTGCAGGTGGAGAAAGTAACACCGTATCGGGCATTTATGCTTTTATTGGTAGCGGAGCGTCAAACGCAGTTTCCGGATCAGGAGCATTCATAGGTGGTGGATACTACAATTCAGCAACAAGCTATACCTCATTTATAGGAAACGGTGAGCACAACATAGTAAGCGGCTCAATCTCCTTTATTGGCAGCGGTCATTACAACGAAATTGATGGAAACTTATCCTTTATTGGAAATGGATTTGGAAATTATGTAGTTGGAGACACTTCAGCACTTGTAGGCGGTAAAAACAACACCGTTGGCGGCAATTTCTCCTTCGTAGGTGGCGGTATGGACAATTCTACCAACGGTAGCTATGCATTCGTCGGTGGAGGATTAGCTGATACAGCCTATAACTATGGATTTGTTGGAGCAGGTGAAAGCAACAGAACAGGTGGACTCTACTCCGGAATCGTTACTGGAAAAAGCAATAAAATCAACCTCACATCACAATATTCTTTCATTGGAAGTGGTATGAGCAACACAATCTCAGCAGACTCATTTGGTACGATTGCTGGAGGTTACGGGAATCAGTCCTCAGGTACTTACAGTTTTATTGGCGGTGGTAATCAAAATGTCGGGTCCGGATATGCCTCCGGTGTCGCAGCAGGTCGCACCAACAGATCCACAGGTTCATATTCCTTTGTGGGTGGAGGATTGGGGAATCTCGCATCCTCTTGGTGTGCCACAGTTGCCGGGGGTGACAGCTGTTCTGTACTAAACTACTATTCCTTTATAGGTTCCGGATACCAGAACACAGTTAGCGGCATAGCCTCATCCATCGGCTCAGGCGCTGAAAACTCAGCATCAGGCTCCTACGGCTTTATCGGAAGCGGTGCTTCCAACTCCATTACATACTCCTATTCCTTCATCGGTTCAGGTTACTACAACACTTCTGAAGGAAGATTCTCCGTTATCACCGGTGGATTTTCCAACACAGTAAGTGATACATACGGTGTAGTCATTAACGGTTACTACAACAGTGCCGAAGGTGTTAGATCTTTCATTGCCAACGGTTACTCAAACAAAGCCACAGGTTTAGGAGCTTTCGTTGGTACTGGAAAGTATAATGTAGCCTCAGGCGTTTACTCCTTTGTCGGAAGTGGATACGCAGACACAGCCTCAGGATACATGGCAACAATAGCGGGTGGAATGATCAACAGAGCCATTGGCAACTATTCGTTTGTGGGTGGAGGATACCACAACACAGCCAGTGGATATTGCTCGGTAGCCTTTGGATCATACGCCTCCACAAACGGTTACGACAGTACAGCCGTCTTCAACTGGGGCAACAATAGAGGTCATTTCTTCATCGGCGGTAACGCGTTCAGCACCAGTTACAGACTCTATGTGGCTGGTTCCATATACTCCACCAAAGGTAGTTTCGAAAAGGCACCATCTGGTAAAACTTCTCCAATTGAAAATCCTCTGGACAAATTGGACAAATTAAACGGTATAACCTATACCCATGATGGAATAACAAGGGCAGGGATCCAGGCTGAAGAGCTTGAAGCAATCCTGCCTTCCGCTGTAAGCAGATCTCCTGAGGGGGAAATCGAAGGTGTGGACTACGAACAACTCGTCCCGATTCTCCTCGAAGCCATAAAACAGCAGCAGCAACTCATTCTGTCCCAGAAACAAAAAATAGAGGACCTTGAGAAGAGGCTCGAAAAACTTGAAAAAGGAGTAACCAGATGAGAAAACTCATACTCTTTACTCTGTTACCTTTCACCCTCATGTCTCAAACGACCTATGTGCTCAAAGCAGGTACATTCTCTTCAGGCTCCGGTGGATCTTCAAACTCGAATTA
Organism: uncultured bacterium; assembly: GCA_964571845.1. GTDB lineage: Bacteria > Hydrothermota > Hydrothermia > B15-G9 > WFZT01 > WFZT01. The sequence goes on from CAZNDM010000102.1 coordinate 22,931, forward strand.
TACACTCACATCTGTATTTGGACTCCCGGCAATGGACATCAGTTCAAATTCAACATACACACTTTTTGGAGGAATGCCCTATCCCGGCATCTATGTGATAGCAGAGGAGAGTAATCCGGCACTCAAATTCAAAATGCTACCTCTATCACCAAATCCGGCACACAGCAGGGTACTTATATCCTTTGTCCTACCAGGCAGACAAAATGTTAGTGTGACGATTTTCGATGTAAGTGGAAGAAAAGTCTGGAGTTACGAGTCGATCATGGGAGCAGGCAGGCATGAGATCGTCTGGGATACGAGAACTGCTGGTGGGACGAGAGTAAAGAGCGGGATATACTTTGTGAGATTCAGGGCAGATAAAAGAGAGGTAAGACAGAAGCTCTTGATAGTGAGGTAACAAAAAGGTGCTGGCTTGACCCCTTCGGGGTCAAGCCAGCACCTCCTTCCACAAATTCCATCTCCCCTACTTCATATGATTAAATGACCAACCTTTCAAGCAGTGGTTGACAGGGCGAAAATATCACCGATATAATGATGTCCAATTTAATATAACTAAATTAGTGATAATTGAAACTCTGTCTCAGTATCGGCGGAAACACCCGTTCCTTAAAAGGAGGTATCGGTTATGGCAAATTTTGTTAACAGATACGCAGGCGTGTCCTGGCTAAAAAAACAGTGGCCCTGGTGGACTGCCGGTGTTCTCACCGGCATCGCTGAAATTATCAACTACCTTTTCATCCCACTCGGGCACCCCAAGCACAAGTTCATCGGCGTTACAAGTGGAATGGCAAGAATGCTTGCTGGCGTTGAAAGTACACTTTTTGGACACAGTTTGATCGCTACCCGTCCCGATTACCAGCCAGCTATCCAGTGGGTGATCATAGGTGCCATGATCGCAGCTCTCGTCCTCGCCTGGATGGAAAGAGAATTCCGCTCCTGGGCAAAGTATCCAAAAGCCAGTCTGTTCTTCGTTGCACTCGGCGCATTCCTCTTTGCCTGGGGCACACGCGTTGCCGGCGGATGTACTCTCCACCACCTGCTCGGCGGATTCCCCGCCATGAATGTCAAAAGCTGGGTCGTTATGCTCTTCGCCACCATCGGCGCACTCATAGGATTTGTTATCCTGCGTAATCTCAACCTGTCACAGTACTTCAAAAGTCAGGAAACCCGCTGGTTTGTTGAAGAAGCAGCTGCCAGAGGTTGGGTTGACGGCCTTACTGACAGTGAAGATGTCAAAGACTCCCGCGGATTGAGATACTTCCTCTATGCCCTCCTCGCTCTCATCATGATCGTCGTGCTATACAACGCTTTCGCAGGTAACGACTACGCAATCAAAATGGGCTGGGCATCCAGTATCGAAAAGACAAAGATCTACAAAAGTATGCTCACAGGAAAGAATATCGGAAACATCATACTCCTCCTCATCATCGGTGGTCTTCTTGGAGCCTCAGTGGCAAAAACAGGATTTGGAACCGAGTGTGGTCTCATCAACCCGGAACTCGGACGGGAAGTGGAAAAGGGTGAAATCCAGTCTGCAAAAAGATGGAGAATTTCCTATTCTCTCAGAACAGTGTTTGTCTCCTATCAGCCATTTGCAGCTCTCAGCATCCACATTTTCCTCACAGGTCTTGTCATGTTTATTGGCTTTGCCTTCTTTGGCATTATGGAGGGGCATCATTGGGCAACTGAATCCTTTGCCGCAAAATATGTCGGTCCTCACTTCCACCACATCGGAATCAGTGCAAAAAGCATAAGAGTGCAGACGACACTTTCCATGGATATCTTCGGTGGATTACTCCTCGGTCTTGGAACAATCTTCATGATCGGCTGTGAGTTCAGAAATTATGGTAGAACCGGACTCCTTTACATAACAGGATTGCTGATCTGGCCCTTCTTCTATCTCGGATACCTTCCGTACACGCTTGCCAGGGATTTCTGGGATAACCTGATGAAGAGTGGTCCATATTCTCCGACCACATTTGTTGCTGCATGGATCGCACCTGGAAATACCACTGTTCAGGCAATAATCTATCTTATCTACATTCTTTTCTGGCTCTACATGTTTATCTGGGCTGTCAGGAGAGGAGCGAGGAATATCGGAGTTACACCGGGTGAGATACTGAAGATGTCGTCAGAGGATATGTATCTTGCGAGAATGGAAAAGTTGAAAGCTGAAGGAAGATGGGACGAAGTTGAGGCACTTGAGAAAGAATTAAGGGAGATGGCAACGAAATAAATTTTCAGGGCGGGGGCGCCGCGCGCGGCGCCCCCGCCCTGAAAAATCCAAACTACCATGAAGAAATTAAACTTCTGCAAAACTCAGCTATCGATCGGCCTGATTCTTACAGTTATTTATGGTGTAATTGTCATGGGTATGGCTGCATGGGGATGGGAAGGTTTCTCCGGACTTACCCCCTTACTCTGGAGCATTGCGCAGATCATACTGGGAATCAGCGTTCTCTGCCTTTACAGACATCAAAGAATCTCAAGGTGGGGTGCTGTGGGAGCGATCCTCATATTCAGTGGTATAACAACCGCTTTTCCCACATCCCTCTTCCTTTCCCATGCCGTTCAGGCACTTGCATTAACGGGATTCAGCCTCGTATTCTACGATCTTGAAAAAATCAACGGGATCCCCCTCCAGCTTCCCGGGGGATTGATCTTCCTCTCTGTTATTGGTTCTGTTCTAAATACACCCCTCATGGCATTTGCAGGCCTTGCACTTCTCACGATTGGTTCTGTCATCGCTTTGAAACGGATTTAACCCCCTATACGCAAGATTTCTGGACTTCTTGTGTATTGTTTTTGACCTCCTTGATCTTTAAGATTTAAAAAAGGAGGTTTCACATGTATCTTGTTCTCGCCATTCTCCTTGGTTTTACAGTACATATAAATGGTCCCACCCTCGAGGTGGAAGGGAAAAGCGTACGCGTGGCAGAGAAGGGTTACAGCTTGCCAGCACGGGAAGGAGTACCGGCTATTCCGCAGAAATCCTATGTTTTTGCCGTTCCCGGAAATCAGGAAGTCGTGAAGGTAAGGGTAAAATCTATAAAGACAGAGAAACTGAGCGGAAGGTTTGAGATCTCTCCGGTGCCACCACCAGCTATAATTGCCACTCCTTGGATTAAGTTTGAAGCAAAACCCGCCCGAAAAGACCCCCGTATATACAGGTCTGACAAATTCTACCCTGAGAATTTCTTCACATTTGATGGAAATCACAGAATTCTGGGAATAAATGTCGTTTCTGTAACCATAAGACCCTACAGGTACAACCCGGTAACAGGAGAAGTTGAAGTTCTCAAATCCCTTGATCTCGAATTTATTACAGAGGGCAGTTCAAAGAAGAGGATAAAGAGATCTGAATGGGGAAATTACTTTACCCTTTCCATTCTCAGGGGAATTGTGGAAAATCCTGAAGGTGTTACAGGAAATTTTGTTCCGATTACAGATGGAATGGATTACCTTATCGTTACAGATCCGGGGATGTCCTCCCCCTTTGACTCCCTTGCTCGATGGTACAGGAGATTTGGGATCAAGGCAGTTGTTAGAACCACGGATTGGATTTCCTCCCATTATAGTGGTCGTGATCTTGCAGAGAAGATCAGGAACTACGCCAGAATCTGCTATCAGGACTCAGGGCTGGTGGCACTTCTTCTCGGTGGGGATGTAGAGTTTGTACCGGCGAGGGTGGCTTATGCAATGACATGTGAGGCAGGGATCATTAATGACGAGGACAGCTTGAGAGCAGATCTTTACTTTTCTGATCTTGATGGTTCGTGGGATGAAAATGGGAACGGGACATTTGGTGAAGTTGCAGATTCTGTGGATCTTTATCCTGACATAATAGTTGGAAGGGCACCGGTTAGATTTACTCGCGAGGTCCAGACATTTGTAGATAAAGTGATCAACTATGAGAAACCGATGTACAGGGATTATCAGAACAGGGCGCTTTTCTTTGCCGAGGTTCTGTGGCAGGATCCATTTACTGATGAGAGTATCGGTAAGGACATGATAGATTCCATGTATGTACCCGATTATATAACAATCGAGAAGCTGTACCAGACGCTTGGAAATGAAAACTCAGCTGCTGTTATGGCGGCCATTGACAGTGGTGTAAATCTCATGAACCACGACGGCCATGGATGGTATACCGGGATGGGAACAGGTGAGGACTACTTGAGCATATCGGATGTTTTGAGCTTAACGAATGGGTATAGATGCGGTATCCTGTACTCTATTGGTTGCTGGGTTGGTGCCTTCGATATGGATGCCATATCAGAATATTTTATCAGGAACGAAAATGGTGGTGGAGTGGCATTTATAGGAAATTCACGATATGGCTGGGGGGCTCCGGGAAATCCCGGCTATGGCTATTCGGATAGATTTGACGCAGAATTTTACGGAATGATATTTGAGAGAAATGTTATCAACCTGGGAGCCGCCCTTGGTCTGGACAAGGTACTTTTTATCCCATTCTCGCGCGATGAAAATCTTTACAGATGGCATCAGTATCAGGTTAATCTACTGGGGGATCCTCTGATGCCTGTATGGCGTGATATCCCGCGAGAGCTTCAGGTAATTGCACCTGACACCGTAATTGCCGGATCTGAATTCAGAGTAACGGTTTCACCAACTCTCACAGGATGGGCAGCAATAACTGACCAGGACAGTATTCTTGATGCAGGGGAAGTCCGGGGAAGCGTAATCCTGCGAGTACCCCAGACAGTAACAGGTGAGATAACTCTCGGCGTCAATATCCCTGAATACACGAGGCTGATCAAAAGAATTACCGTAATTCATCAGGGCTCCTATGTGAGGGTGGATACGGTTTTTGTCAGGGACAGCGCTTATTATCCGGACTCACTGATTACGCCAGGTGAAAGCGGGAATCTTTATTTAGTTTTTAAAAATTTTGGAAACGAAACCTCAAGTCAGGTGAATGTATGTATTACCGAGGTAAACGGCATTTTAAGTTTAGAGCCTGAGTCCCTGACTGTATCAGTTCTTGAGCCTGATGAGGAGGAGACACTTAGAGTCCACTATGTTGCAGGGGATAGGACTGGTTACGCAATTTTAAAATTCTTTATCAATGGAGATTCAACGGCTTTCAGTCTCCCGGTTACACAGCCAAGACTTGAAGGTGCGGCTACTTTAGTCTCTGGTACATTGAATCCCGGAGATTCCGGTAGCATCGAGATCGAAGTTATAAATGTTTCAATTGCACCAGCAAGGGATGTATGGTTAATTGTAAATTCGCAAACTCCCGATGTTTTTGTGAATGACACCATATTCCTGCCCGAGATAGGTCCTTCCGATTCTTCGACGTGTACCGTGGGCGTTTATGTGGAGCCCACGGCCGTTTCTGGAAGCATTTACAGCCTCACTGTAACTTACACAGCCTCAGGTATCACTGACACATTTTTACTCGAGGGAATTATAGGAATTTCCTCGTATGCTGAAGATTTTGAAGGGGATCTGAATGGCTGGACCATTGGTTCCAGATGGTCTGTGGTGGAAAGAAGATCCCACAGTGGAGCAAAATCCCTGTACTGCGGCTTACCGGGAAGCTGGCACTATGGAAACAACTGGAATTCGTCTGTAGAGTCACCTGAAATAGTGGTCTCCTTCGATCCTCAGCTAAGTTTCTGGCTGTGGTTTGAGGTTGCAACTTACGGTTCAGACGGGTTTTATGTCGAAATACTGCGCGGTGATGATGTCTATACCCTGGATTTCATCGGTTCAGGTGGAGGACTTGATTCAAGCCTGAGTTTTGTTACAAACTGGGCAGAATACACATATGATCTTAATTTCCTTAATCCGGGAGATACCGTACGGGTGAGGTTCAGATTCGTCAGTGATCGCGAAGACACGGCCGAGGGATTCTATATTGATGACTTTTTAATCACAGGTAAAAGTATTGTATCTCCAGTCGGTATAGGAGAGGAGCTGAAAACGCCGTTTAAAGTATTGCTTATCCGGGGAGGATTTGAAATCGCCATAAATAGCTACACATCGAATCACATAAAAATCTTCGACATAACAGGCAGGTTGGCAAAAGAGATGAAGGTTACAGGTCCCGGTGTCTTAAAAGTTACCAATCTTAACCCCGGTGTATATTTCGTGAAATACGGAGGGAAAGTGGAGAGAGCGATAATTATCAGATAATTGTTCAAAATCAGTAAATTAAGGGAATCTGTAGCCGCCAGCCGGATTTCGCGGCTATTGTTTGGGATTGAACATAAGGGAATCTTTAAGGGATTATCTTTTCCGTAATCCCCTATAGAATGATGCCGGGAAATCCATTGTAAGTGCTGATTTTCTTGCCGTTTTAAGGAAATTGCTATATAGTAAGTTACATGAAAATCCTCGTTGTAGATATAAACGGCCGTCTTTACGGATTTGAATTAAAAAAGACAAACAGGATCGTAACGGATATTAAGTACACCCGCATTCCATTTGTCCCGGATATCTTTCTTGGTGTTACAATTCTGATGGGTGAGGTTGTGACTCTTGTCTCACTGAACAGAATTCTTAAAATAGAGGATTTTGAAGGGAAGGAAGACATGTTTCTCCTCATGAAAGGTAGAGAATCCAGCTGGGGTTTTCCCATCTGTAACATCTACGACATTGTAGAGATTAACGATGATGAAGTGGAGAAGTTGGACGATCCTTACATCAGAGGAGATTTCAAGATAAACGAAAAAGTTGTGCTCCTCGTTGACACAGACAAAATCGAGGATCATCTCTATGAATCAGTATCTGCTCTTCAGGAGTAACGGTGTGATTCACGGTATAAAAATAAAGTATGTTCAGGGCACTGGCTCTGATTTTGAAGGGGAGAAGGTTTCCGCTTCAGAATGCTTTTTTGGAGAAAAAGAGGTTGAGAGACATTTTATACAGATTAAAGACCGAGTTCTCTCAGTCTCACAGGTTCTGGACATTGTAAATATTCTTGAATCTTACAAAGTACCCTCATTTTTTAGATCAACGCCAATTTCAGAAGTTGCCATGATTAAAAATGACATTGTGGTACTGCTCGATGTTGAGAAAATCTTAGATAAATGTTTCAAAAAGGGGGAAAGATATGGACAGTAAGAGAACCGCTCAGGTTTGGTTATTTGCCGCCGTCCTTCTTGGAATTTTATTTAATTTCATTATGCCGCCACTGTTCTTGAAGACAAACTATGGATTTTCAAATGGCTACATTTTTACTTCGTTTATCGTGTACATCATCATGTTGATCCTTTTTGTGCCGGCACCACTTGGGATCTTCTCTGCGTGTGGAGCCGTCGAAAAATCACCCACGAGGGAAAACCGAGAAAAGTGCTTCGTAGATGTTAATACTCGTCTTGTGTATATCGACATTTACATAATTCTGCTTTTTGCACTGGCAGGATACATAATTGCACTTGATCTTTACAAAAGGGGGTTGTGGCCTCGTGGAGACTTCTTTTCCTTTATAGCATGGAGCTTTGTCACCGGTCTTGGTGTCAGTCTCTTTGCTTCAAATGGTTTCAGATACGCTATTATCAAATTTTTCAAGGAGCTGGGGCTCTACGAAAAACCGAGGTATGTCCGTCGTTCCATTAAAGCCATTATCCTCTACATCACCATCATCAGTGTCTTCAACTCAATCGTTTACATGACATTGGCGAGTTACAATCAGCTACACAAGCGAGTGGAGAGTGAAAAGGAAGCTGTGATTTTAAAAATGCGAGAAATCAGGCGTTTGCCAGTTGAGGATGCAATAACAGAGCTTGGATTCCTCGAGGACGAAGTGGAACAGCTCTTCAGGGCATCATGGAAACTCCGTTATATGCAAACACTTCCCTTGATCCTGCTTCTGGTAGTCGCCATGAATCCCATTGTTTTTGCCCTTGAACTCAGGAAATCTCTTGACGACATTCTCGAGGGCGCCAGCCGCGCATCATCCGGGGATCTCAGAGCACTGATCCCCATTACCAGAATAGACGAGATTGGAAATCTCATTTCTACATTTAACAACATGATCCAGAGTCTGAATTCCATGGTGAAAAATATCCGCTCAATGAGTGCCACAATTGAAACACTCTCTGACAAGATAAAGAAAACAATTGCGGATAATTCAACATCTATAGCCGAGATCTCGACATCAGTTCAGCAGATCTCTGCAAGTATAGAGGAATTCAAAAGATCCGTTGAGGATATACACAGGCAGATAAGCGATCTGAACAAAAAAATGAGCACGGCTGCAAAAACAGTTGAGGGAAACCGTACACTTCTTAATAGCCTTTTTCGTGATGTACATCTTTTGACTGTTGGTATCCAGGAAATTGCAGAAAAAGTGCAGAATCTATCGGCAAAGATTTCCAAGATCGGAGAAGTAGGAAATGTTATATACAAGATAGCAGACGACACACATCTGCTCTCAATCAACGCTTCGATTGAAGCATCCGTAGCAGGTGAACACGGAAAGAGGTTTTCTATAATTGCATCGGAAATCCGAAAGCTTGCTGAGAACGCAAAGGAGTTCGCCATCCAGATAGAAAGAACCATCAAAGAGATCACAGAAGCGGCAAGTGAAGCGATCACTACCACTGAAAAAAGTGTAGCTGATGCAAACAAAAGCCTTGAGAAAATAGATGAGGCAAAAGAGGCTCTAAACATTATTTTCAACAATGTTATGGAAAGCAAAACCAGTGTATCTGTTATTGATAAATCAACGGGACAGCAGGAAACATCTATCAGACAGCTCGCAGAGGCACTGGGTGAAGTTAAAAAAGCCATTGACCTTATCAGACAATCTTCCTCTGATCTCGAGGCAAGCTTTAACGATTTCAGAGAGAAGATCGAAAAGTTAAATAATGAGGTGAAGAAATTTAAAATTTCAGGAGAGGAATGAGCATGGCCAAGAAAGGATACAACTTGATGGTTTTCTGGGTGATTTTCTGGCTGTTTGTGGAAATATTCGTAAACTACTGGCTTGGTCCTGTTTTTCTTTTCTGGCGCGAGGAACAGATACTCCTGGTTCAACACTACAGGATTTACATGATCATTCTGTCTATCCTCTCTGTGTCGTTATTTTTTATCATTTACTCAATGCCAATTTACGGATATGCATCGGGAAAAGCACTGACTGACAGAAGGATCGTTGTCAAAAGGACTTTTGATATCTCCATTTATACTGCCCTATTTGCAATCGTCTTTACCGGAATTATTCCCATGGGATTCATGTATCTTAAACTGGATCCCGCGGCAATGAGAGAAGGGCTTTATGCCTATGTTCTCTGGATCTTTTCAACAGCAATTGCGTACAGTATGATTGTCATTGCAGGTCTTGACCTGTTTTCAACTTACATAGCGGAATCTCTGAAAATTTCAAAACGCGAAAGGTTTGGCTTCTTCAAGAGGAGTTTGAAATACGAACTGCCCCTCGGCGTCATCACAACCGTACTTTTCTCAGTTATTTATTCGACCCTAATCCAATTTGGCGCATTTAACAAATATTCGACAAAAGTGGCAACCGTTCTCGGTGAAAGCTACACCACCCTGCACCAGCAGCTATTTCAGGATAGAATGCATTACCTCACTGGAATGCTTGCCTTCTTCGTTGTTCTGCTCGCTATCGTAACATTTTCTGTGGCTCTTGAGGGGATTAAACGAAGCAAGGCGTTATTTATACTCAGAGACATCTTTCCGAAGATAAAGGAGGGCTATCTCGACATCAGGGCTTATTCGATCACACCTGACGAGATTGGATCCGTCGTACTCTATCTCAATGAAATGATCGAAAAGAACGCAAGGATAGTAAGACACATAAAAGAGACCGTCGAAGTACTCAACAGACTGAGCCAGCAGGTTAAAACCTCTATAGATTCGTCGTTCACTGCAATAATGGAGCAGACAGGAGCAGTTGGTGAACTTTCAGCCGCTGCTCAGGAACTTGAGAAAACATCCGAGGAAATCCACTCTTTCATAACAAGGGTGGCTAAATTCGCAGAGGAAACATCAAAAAAGATCTTCAACGCAAACTCCGTTATGCAGGAAACACTTGACAGATACAGCAATCTCATAAACTGGATCCAGACCATCTCTGACGAAATCATAAAACTCGAGCAAAAATCAGCCGGTATAGTGGAGATTGTCAGAACCATTCAAAACATTGCCAGGGAGACAAGGATCCTGTCCGTGAATGCCGCTATAGAGGCTGAGGCAGCCGGTGAGAGTGGCAAAAGATTCACCATTGTGGCTGAGGAAATCAGGAAACTGGCCGGCGACTCAGACGGTGCAGCAAGGAATATAGAAAAACTGGCAAAGGAGATAAATGAGATTATTGACAAAGCCGTGGTAAGCTTTGAAAACAGCCTATCAGAAGCCTCAACCGGAGAGGAGAATATTAGATTAACGAGGGAGTATTTGAAGGAAATTATCGAAAATTCAAGACTCATAAGGGACTGGACGAGCGAAGCCACTCAGTACACAAATGAGGAACAAAAATCCAGTCAAAATGTCGCAATTGCGGCAGCCAATCTGAATTCTGCAATAAAGAATCTCAGCGCTTCAGCCAAACAGATCGCATCAGCCTACGAGGAGCTCGTCAAATCCGTGAAAACCCTCGTTGAAGACATCTCCGAGTTTAAAGTCTGATCATGGGAATCGAAGGTTTTGATGAAATCCTCGAAATCTTCAAAAACGAGGTCCGTGAAAGGGTCAAAAATGTAGAAGACGGATTAATCGCTCTTCAAAGTGACCCATCCAATCAGGATATCGTTGAAAACCTCCTCAGGGAGGCACACACCATAAAAGGCGCAGCAAGAATGGTGGGCTACTCCCGTATGGGTGAAGTAGCCCATAAACTCGAAACACTCCTAAGAAAATTCAAAGAGGGCGAGGTTGACCCACAGAAGGCTGTAAAAGCAGCCTTCAAAGCCGTTGACTACATTAAAAATGCAGTGGAAAAAGGCGAAAGTGACGAACAGGACATTATAAAAATCCTCGAAAATCCCGACTCAATAGAAGAGGCAGAGGTTTCCGTTGAAATAACCAAACAGTTTGAACTCGAGGATGTCTGGAAATTTATTCCCGTTGAGTACAAAGAGATCGAAGAATTGTCCGAAAAACTCGAAGACCTTTACATGAGAGCTATCAGCCTTTCCGCATACAAAAATGCTGTAAAGGGGGAAAAGGACCTCAAAAGACTTCTGCAGGTTTTTGACCGAATGATGGGTGAGATTGAGATTTTGCGGAAAAACCTCCATCAGCTCACACTCGACATATCAGACCTCAGACTTGTTCCCATTTCTCGTGTGTTCGACTCCATCACCCGCCCCATATACGAAATGGCAACTTCTATGGGGAAAAAGGTTAAAGTAAACCTTAAGGCAACAGATATAAGAATTGATAAAAGGATTATTGACGCCCTCATGGATGCCTTTATACACCTTATCCGAAACGCCCTTGATCATGGGATTGAACCACCGGAGGAGAGGGTAAAGAAGGGGAAACCTGAATACGGCACGCTCTACCTTTCCGCCTTTGAAAGGCAGGGTAAGGTTGTCCTGCAAATAGAGGACGACGGAAGAGGAATTGATCCTGAAGAGGTTGCACGTAAAGCAGTTGAGAAGGGCGTAATTCCGGAAAATGCAGTTTCCAGAATGACCAAACAGGAGAAAACTGAGCTCATCTTTATCCACGGCTTTTCAACCAGGGACAAAGTTGATCAGATATCGGGAAGGGGCGTGGGCATGGATGTCGTAAAAGAACGAGTGGAAGAGCTGGGTGGCGAGGTTCTCGTTGAATCAACCCCGGGCTATGGAACGCGTATTGAACTTATTTTACCACTGACAATTGCAACTGTTAACTTGATTTTCTTCAAAATTGGTCCCCATACCTTCGCTTACCCTGCTGATCATGTCGAAAATGTCCTCAGAATCGAAAAAAACAGGCTCGTTGGATTGAGCAACGGAAGATTTTTCTATGACCTTGGAGAGGAACGAATCCCTGTCGTGGACCTGGTAACAGGAACAGAAGAAACTGAATACCTTATTATCGTCAGAGGAACGAGGGTGGGTTACAGGGTGAACGAAGTGCTCGGTGAAGAATCAGTCGTCATCAAAAAACTCTCAGGTCCATTGAAGAATGTTGACAAACTAAAGGGCTACATTTCCCTTTCATCTGAAACCATTGCATTTCTCGTGGATCTCAAGGAGATGTCACCAGTAAAGGAATATATAGAGAGGGAGGAGACCAGAGAGGCTGTGGTAAAGAAGGCCCGCAAGAAGATTCTGGTTATAGACGATTCAAGAGCAACGAGGGAGGTTGTCTCCGGTCTTCTTAAAGGAGCTGGCTATGATGTGGTAACAGCAGAGGACGGCTTGCAAGCCCTCAGAATACTCTCGCGCGAAAGTTTTGACCTTGTCGTGACCGATATAAACATGCCAGGAATGGATGGTTACGAACTCACAAAGACGATAAGAGAAACTCCCCGTTTAAAGTCTCTCCCGGTTATAATGTTAACCACCCTTGGAAGTGAGGAGGAAAGAAAGAGAGGAGAAGAGGTTGGTGCTGACGAATATCTCGTTAAAGGGTCATTTGACCCCAATAGATTTCTTGAAATTGTTAGAAAATATACGGAGGAAAAGTGATGAAAAAAATCAGGGTTCTTATAGTCGAGGATTCTCCCACTCAGAGAATCCTCGTTAAAAAACTGCTCCAGAGCGATCCGGAGATAGAGATTGTCGGAGAAGCAGCTGACGGAGAAACAGCAGTAAAGATGGCGGAAGAATTGAAACCAGATGTTATTCTCCTTGATCTGCAGCTTCCCGGAATTGATGGACTCGAAGTCATAAAGCGGGTGATGGCATCCAATCCCACACCTATTCTCGTACTCTCTTCGGTTGTAAACAAAACCGAGAAATACAGCTCGATGGAGGCTCTGCGGAGGGGAGCTGTGGATGTGATGGAAAAACCCTCCATTGAAAAAGGACAGAGCTGGATGCAGATCGCAAGTGAGATCATAAAACATGTGAAGGAAGTTTCCAAAGTCCTCGTCGTTCCTCATGTAGATTTTAAAGGCCTTGAGACGATACCCATAAAGAAACCAAAGGAGCTACCCGATCATGAGTACGAAGTGGTTGCAATCGGTGCATCCACAGGAGGTCCAAAACTCATAAACCAGATCCTGTCCGCCCTTCCTGAGGACTACCCGATTCCTGTACTTATAGTCCAGCACATTGCACCGGGATTTGACGAAGGATTTGCCGAATGGCTTGACAAAACCGTTCCCATGAAAGTCAAACTTGCCGAAAATGGTGAGCAGATAAAGCCTTCGACTGCCTATGTGGCACCTGTAGGCTTTCACATGAAGGTATCACCCAACCGGGAGATAATTCTTGATGATGGGACTCCTGTTAACAATCAAAAACCTTCAGCCGATGTTCTCTTCGAATCAGTGGCTGAGGTCTATATGAATCGTGGGATAGGAATAATCCTGTCTGGTATGGGACGCGATGGAGCTGAGGGACTGAAGAAGATGAAGGAAAACGGGGCAAGAGTTTTTGCCCTGCGAGCAGAGGAATGCGTTGTCTTTGGTATGCCAAGTGCCGCACTCGAAGTCGGCGCAGTTGAAAAGACCTCATCCCTGAAAGAGATCATCGAATTTCTTGTAGAAGCCGGGAGAATTCTTAAAAGATGATACAACACCTTATCGCTGAAATAGAGAAGAGATACGGCGTCCTCTTTGACGAAGAAAAACTCCGTATAGAACTCGAAATGCGGGACCTTACAGCCGATAAGGTACTTTCTGATTCAAGAGTATTTGAAGATTTCGTGGAAGACATTCTGATAAAAGAGACATACTTTTTCAGGGAGAAGGGACATTTTGAAATCTTGCGGGACAAAATTTTCAATGAAATAGTTGAGAAAAGGGGAAAGATCAGGATCTGGAGCGTTGGATGCGCGACAGGGGAAGAGCCGTACTCTATAAGCATTTTCCTGAAAAGGAAATGTGCAGACAACTGCGAAATACTCGGATCTGACGCGAGTAAAAAGGCTATTGAAAAAGCCAGAAAGGCAATTTATTCAAGGTCCTCTCTGAGAGCACTTTCGGATCAGGAGATAAATCTCTATTTTGAGAAAATCGATGGGTCACTCTACAGACTGAGAAAGATCTACAGGAATGTTACTTTTTTCACCCATAACCTACTTGAACCTCTACCTCTCAAGTGGGGAAAGATGGATGTCATATTCGTCAGAAACACTATCATGTACTTTAGTGAGAGGGCAAAAAAGCTGGCAATAGGGAACCTTCGGAGCGTGCTGAGAAACGATGGTTACATAATTCTCGGTGTATCCGAATACCTCATTGGCATCGAAAATGGTCTTTACCCGGTCGAATTCAACGGAGTTACTGTTTTCACAACCAGACCTGCTCCAAAGTTGGGAAATGATCTTATTGAGGCATACCAGAAATCTGATCATAGCGAGCTGTTACACAGGTCAGAGAGCCTGTTGAAATCCAGAAACATCGAAGGCTTTATAATCAGAAGTCTTGGTTATATGAAGGCGGGAAAGTTAAGGCTGGCTATTGAGGCTCTCGAGCGGGCTAAAGAGCTGGATGACAACATTTATTTTATCCATTACCAGCTTGCCCAGCTCTACGAGGAAATTGGTGACAGGATGAACTTTCACAGGGAGAGGACAAAAATCAAGGAGTTACTTGAAAGGGGTACATCTCTCAGCGACATAGATAAAAAATTCAGATTGAAGTATTCGGTCCTGAGAAATTTTGTAAGTGAAGCAAATGAGGGGATGACATGGGTTCTAAGCTGAAAAAGCACAAAATCCTCATTGTTGACGACTCAGATGTCCAGAGAGCCGTTTACAGAAAAAGGGTCCTCTATCCGGATGACAAAAATGAATACATATTTGAAATCCTGGAGGCGAAAAATGGAGAAGAGGCAAAGAGGATCATTCAGCAACAGAACCCGGACCTTGTCATTCTGGATTTCAACCTTCCTGACACAAAGGGGACAGATATAATCAAATGGATGCAGAGTAACGGGTTCGACGATATCCAGGTCATTCTTGTCTCAAGTATAGACAGTCAGGAAATTGCAGCTCAGGGGTTAAACCTTGGTGCGGAAGATTTTGTAAAAATCCCTTACGATCCAGAAGAGATGCGCGCCCGTGTAAAGGCTCATTTAAGATTGAAAAGGATCATTGACCATGTAAGAAAGGCAAGGGACAGGATGTTTAAACTCGCCCAGATTGACGAGCTAACCGGTATCTTCAATCGGAGATTCCTATTTGAAAAACTCAACGAACTATTCGAAAAATACAGAAGGGAAAAGAAACCTCTCTCGATCCTTATGCTCGATATTGATAACTTCAAACACATAAATGACACATTCGGTCATCAGGTAGGGGACAATGTTTTAAAAACCATTGGGAAAATACTGAGAAATGGGGTTAGAAAATTTGACATAGTTGGAAGATACGGTGGTGAAGAGTTTTTGATAATTGCTCCGGGAACATCACGGGAGCGAGCCATTCAGCTGGGGAACAGACTGAGAGAAAAAGTAAAATCGCATGTATTCAAAACGGATAAAGGGGATTTTTCTGTAACAGTAAGCGTGGGAATTGCAGAACTCCTGACAGACAGACCCAACGATATCAATGATTTTGTGAAAATTGCTGACATGAGACTTTATCGCGCAAAATCTGCCGGTAAGGACTGTGTAATAGCAGAATGAAAGGAGTTTAAAATGGGTATAATGAGAGCCTTTTTCATCTATCTTTCACATCAGAGAAACCTTGAAGGGATTTTCATGAAGTTTGGTCCCACGAGAAACCTTGCTATGAGGTTCGTGGCAGGTGAAACCCTTGATGATGCTATCAATGTCGTAAGGGAGCTCAACAGGAAAAATATCTTAGGGACTCTTGATCACCTCGGAGAGAATGTTACTTCAAGGGAGGAAGCAATTGCAGCTGCTGACGAATACCTCAGGATTCTCGATGAGATAGAGAAAAACGGCGTTAAAAGTCATGCTTCATTGAAACTCACTCAGATGGGACTCGACATAGACTTTGACTTCTGCTACAACAATGTCCGGCGTGTTATCGAGCGCGCAGCCTCTTATAACAACTTCGTCAGAATCGATATGGAAGACTCAAGTTATACGGACAGAACACTCGAAATTTTCTACAAATTGCATGAGGAATTTGGAAACCATGTGGGAATCGTGATACAGGCATATCTTTACAGAAGTGAACAGGATATCAAAAATCTAATTGAAGTGGGAGCCAATGTGAGACTCTGTAAAGGAGCCTACAAGGAGCCACCTGACATTGCATTCCCAAAGAAAAAAGATGTGGATCGTAACTACATCAAATTGATGGAAATGCTCCTCGACGCCCATTCCAGAGGGGTCCACACGGCAATTGCTACCCATGACGAAAAAATAATTAACCATGCCCTTGACTATGTGAAAAAACATAACATACCGCTTGAAAAGTACGAGTTCCAGATGCTCTACGGCATAAGGCGGGACTTACAGCTTGAAATTGCTCAAAAAGGCTATACAATGAGAGTTTACATACCTTACGGTACCGAATGGTACCCGTATTTTATGAGAAGACTCGCAGAGAGACCTGCAAATGTCTTTTTCGTCGTGAAAAACATTTTTAGAGGATAGTCTGACTATGAAGAGATTGATACTTGTCTTAATACTCATGCTTTCAGGGTGCGTGGTTGAAGAGTTCCCGGCTGTGGAAAAGTTACCACCTCCCAAAAACCTGAAAATCAGTTCAGCGAACAACGGACTGGCTGTCAGACTGTCCTGGGAGGCACCTGATTCGGGGATACCTGACGGATATATCATCTACTTCAAATCCATTTTTGACAGTGTTTTCAGGCCAATAGATACAACGGCTGCTCTCTATGACATCATAGAACCGGGAGATACTACAGGGTATTACTATGTCAGGGCATACATGTTTGACATCGGAGAAAGTGATTCTTCAAATGTGGTCAGTACAGTACCAGTTTTAACTCGAAACATTGAGCTTTACGAATTCGATCTTGAGCAACCGCCACTCTACAACTCTGGCTTCGGATTCGATACACTCACCGGAGTTGGATATACTTATCCAATGAGAGATTACACATTCTGCCCGAAGATCGATTTTTACCTGACGAATCTGGATACAGGATGGGCCGGAACTTATTATTTTATGTCTCCTCACAGGGTTTACAGCTTTCCTCACGATTCGTCCCTTATGAATTTCAGGTGCGACTTTAAACGAACGAAGTTTGACAGACTTCCGTATCCAATGTGGGATTACATCCTGCCTCCACTTGACCAGGGAGGACTTTTCGGTATCCCGATTATGGTAAATAATTTCGTTGAGGCGCTGTTAATTGAAGTCTGTACGGATCAGGGATATTACGGACTCCTTTTTATCGATCCTACAGCCATAGACACAATCAACGGGAGGGTTAGATTTGATGCGTATTTTCAGAAGGTCAGAGGTCTTAGACTGATAAGATACCGCTGATGCTCAAAAGGACCGGCTTTCTCTA
The DNA here is from genome assembly GCA_964571845.1 of uncultured bacterium. Taxonomy (GTDB): domain Bacteria; phylum Hydrothermota; class Hydrothermia; order B15-G9; family WFZT01; genus WFZT01. The sequence continues at coordinate 40,491 of CAZNDM010000102.1, forward strand.
CACAGCAAGGCTCGTTGATATGCTCGCCTCCTTTGTACAGGTCAAGCTATTTACCCTCTTTCTCAGCAAATTCGTCGTTGGCCAAATCTTCTTCGTTATAGGTCTCGCCTCCTTTATCTCTTCATTCTTCTTCGCCGGTTTCCCTTATGTATTCCCGAGATTCGTGCCGAAGTACGGCGAGGAGGAGAATTACACTCTACTGAACCTCTCACTCCTCATCTTTTTCCTGGGTCTTGCTATTACCACAACTGTGGGATATCTCGTTTACAGACAACTGAATTTCTGGATACTCTACACAGGTGTATATGTTTACGGTGTATTGCCTCTTATAAGTGCATTTTTGATTGGAAGGAGGAAAATCGGTTTCCTCTTTGTCCTGACACTTTTGAGAGCAGCACTCTTCATCGCGCTCCTTATCTTCTTCAAAAGGACACTCAGTCTCGATATACTTGGCGGTATCTTCCTCTTCTCCGGTCTTACAACCTTCTTCGTATTCTGGTTCGTTGAGGGGGCAAGAATTATCTACAGCGAGGTCATTGTGATATTCCGCGAAATTCGGGACTACTGGAAATACTCCTTCCTGAACCAGTTCTTCCAGCCTGTGTTTATGTATCTTTACAGAATCATTACACCTTACATTGCGGGGTATGAGATCCTCGCATCCTTTACAGTTGCAAGAAGAATAGACAATTTTTCAAGGAGGATGTTCCAGGTCCCTCTGGACATAATTTCTCCAGAAATAAGCGAAAGAGATAGGAGAAGAGACGAGATCGTACCTGTTCTGAAAGAGATGAAAAAATTTTTTGTGGCGATCTCAGCCATTGTGTTTTTAACTTTTGTTGTAATAGGGAAATACCTGATCCTTCTGATTTCAACCAGAGCGTATCTCGACGCCTATCCAGCCCTGCTCATTCTCGGTGTCGGGATAATCATAAGTTCAACCTATTCAATCGACGCAGTGTATCTGAGGTCTATAGGGGACATGCGAAGCTTCTTCGTCCACAATCTCCTGTGGATGATCGTCTTTCTGCTTACTTTCGTGTTTCTTGGTTTAAAAATCCGTATGATTGGTCTTGCATCTGCGTACCCTTCAGGTCATCTGATTGCAGGATTTTATATAAAAAGCAGGGTTGCGGACAGGGATCTTCTGAAGCCAGATAAGCTTTTTGTACCGGTTGTTATCCTGTCACTTCTAACACTCTGGAATCACCTGGTCGGCATAATTCTTGCATTTTACACATTCTGGATCCTGTTACACACGGATTTTAAAAAGTTGCTATCGCAAAAGTTATAGAATAAACCTTTGCTCCCTTCACCTTCTTGAAGAGTTTTGCCGCTTCGTTCATCGTCGTACCGGTGGTCATAACATCGTCAACGAGCAGGATCCTTTTCCCTTTAAATGCTGAAGAATCGCGCAACCTGAAGGCGCCTTTTATGTTTTCGATTCTCCCGGCTCTCGAAAGATTGGCTTGAGCCTTTGTGTTCCTGATTCTCACGAGATTGTCCTTTACCATTTTTATACCCGTTATTCTGGAAATTTCTTCAGCAAGGGCACTGGTCTGGGAGAATCCTCTCTCACGCCTCTTTGTCGGATGAAGTGGCACAGGGACAATTACATCGATTTCGGGATACTCCTGCCTGAGAACTTCTACCATTTTCTGAGCCATAAAACTGGCGAGAGAACGAATTTTTCTGTATTTAAAATCCTCAACCAGAGTCTGCACTTCTCTCTCGTACACAAAAACGGCTCTGTTAAACTCAAAGGCAAACTTTGTATCCCTGCATCTGGGACACCTTCTGCCTTCAAAAACACCACCACATTTGAGACAGAAATTCTGTGTGATCCTGTATTTTTCAAGCCTTTTGTCACAACTCTGGCACACAAGTCCCACCTCTTCTCTACAAATCACACAGAGGGGAGGAGCTATAAGATCAAAAAGAGGCTGAATAATCCTCAGCATAAGTGTGATTTTCCCCCATGTGCAGAGGGGAATCAAGATCTACATACCATCATCTTCTTATCCACACAAATCTATAGATTTTATTTGAATTTTTAAAGAGGATGAAATAAACCCCCTCTTTCCTTAATTTGACAGGGGTTCCCTTTTTGCATCTTTTGCGTAAAATGCGTCTGCCAGATGCGTCAAAGAGCAGCACTTCATCAGCTTTTGAGACTACAATTCCCTTCTGAGTCGTGTAAAAGGGCATGTCAAGCACGACTCTCTCGTCAATACCAGTGGCTGTTGAAATACCAAGAGTCCAATCAGACAGGGACGACAAACCAGCCACATAAAAATAATTGAGTTGAGTATCAGCCATCGAAGCCGAATACTGTTCCATAAACCCAGACATATACCTTATGGCGACGAGAGCGTCTTCCTGTATGGTATCGGGCACCTCACTGTTAAGATAAAATAAATTCAGTGCCGCACCTGTAAAAGTGCCTCCTGCGTGAATTCTCCACCATCTTTCAATAACTCCACTAAGGTCAGGATGCTGCTCTCTATGGACAGCTATTGAGAATTCATCTTTTCCGGATGGCTGGTAATCATCAAAGTAAACGACAGCAGTTCTGAATCCATTCTGGTCGTACTGGACAACAGAATTGTCGCCTGCGGCAAGATCCACACCCCCACTATCTGCCTCCACGACTGCCATGGAATCATAGAAAACTATTATAGAATCCAGCTCCGGCGTGATCGTTGAATCATCTGTCTCCATTTCGACTCTTATCTGAATGTATCGGTGTCCATCGTGGAAGAGATGAAATTCCTCACCGGAGCTGGTAAAATAGGTACCCCCTCCTGACGGTCCCCACCAGCCCTGGTTCTGTATATCATCCCGGTTCCACGATGTCCTTACCTGCATCCTCACAGATGTACCAGCAGGAAATTCACCCTTCCATACAAGAGAATCAAACTTTGCAGCAAAACCAATATCAAGCACATCTGAAACAAATGTACCACTTTGAACATATCTCCTGTCATGCTCTCCTGTACTTAAATCAAAAAATGTGAAGTCATCAACCTGGCAATCAATTGAATCGTTTGGATCATTATCTGAATCCGTTGCCGCAATATAAGGATAAAAATTGGTTAAACTGAAACCTGTGACTCTCCCAACCATCTTCCCGTCAATCCACGCCTCAAATTTCTGGTTCCTGTAAATCAACCTCCATGTCCAGAAATTCGATGAATTCAGAAACTGATAGTCCCCGATCTGATGTGACTGCCAGTTCGTCCCGTCGAACGATTCAACATAGTAAAATCCGCCACCAGACTGCCTGTGGGCTCTCAAAATCAAAAACTTATTCTCATCCGGACTATAAAAGCCAATTTCAAACTCCTGTCCCTCTTCATCTTCCATGTACTGGTGTCTAACTCGCGCAGAAACCTCACAGGCATTAACCGTATCCCTCTCTCTGTCAGCAGATGACCACTTTGTATCCGAGGCATCGTAGCCGTAGAAGCGCAGATATCCTCCTTCTTCAGAGACCCTGTAAATATTTTGATAAGTTGACCACTTCTCCGTATTTATCGTACCGTCGTCAAAGTTATCGTCAATAAAAGACGCTGCCCATACATTATCAACGAGTACACCATAAGTGGAGGAAGCACCGTCGGCCTGTGCAGAGAAACAGATCTCCACAGATGCCACATCTGACCATGAATATCCGGGACGCAGATGCTTTATTATCCCCTCCTTTAAATCGAACCTGTATGTGTTCCACTCGTCCCTTTCAGTCTGGTCCCTCCAGTCATAATGCCGTACTATGTACTCCCCATCAATCAGGTATGTCAGCCAGGAGTTAAAAAGCTCATTTCCATCACTGTCATAAGCCATTGCCCCCAGCGTAAACCTGCCTGCAAAAATTTCTGAGCCTATTGGATACGCTTCAAAATTGAACCTTTCGAGATTATCAAGGTCATGGGTTAGAATCTGAGAAGCGTTTGCCCTCGACGCATTTTCAGCATAAAGATGCAGGACACTGGTCCTCCCACCACCATCAACCACCTCAACGATCTTTGTACCGTTCCCTGTACTGATATCCCTCCACCCATCGAGTGAATCATCCTGTTCATCAAAACTTCCGTTATAAACTGTCGTGGCAAGAATAATCTTTCCGTCCCCTGACTGCCTTGTGGCATAAACATTCACAAGCTCTCCCGCTTTAAACTGTGCCTTTGTGGAAATAACAAGCGGGGAGAATACGGTCAAAAATATCAACAGGACCATTAGAAAACCTCCTTTTGAGGATTAATTAACCGGTGGGTTTGAAATTTTTTCCGATTCAGCGAATCTCCATTACAAAGGGTTCCCCGAATTCACTTTCATAAATTTTCTTCATAATCTGGAGCTCTTTCCTTGCCCTTACTTTTCTCCCCTCGTTCAAATATGACTTTACCGGATAGCGATAAAAATTCTCGTTGAACGGAAAAATGTTTCTCGCAAATTCTGAAAACTCCCGCACCTCGTGGGTTTTTCCTATCACCAGAGAGATCTCACACACCCTCTCAAAGGAGTGTTCTATCATTCCCATAAGAGACTGATAGGCATCCTCACACGACTCCACAGGGAGACCTTCAAATGGCTTCCCGAAAACCATGTTTACTGCCTTCCGATAGTTATCAAGGGCAAGGAACTCCTTACTCTTTCTATCAGCCTCTCTGCCACTCCGATAAAACTCAAGAAAATCTGTAATATCAAGGTAAACGAGATCCCTGTTCAATCTGTAAAAATCTCCCTCCTTCACAACACCTTCTCTACCGAATATCTCCCTGAATTTGGAAACCACCCACGAAAGGTTCTTGTTCTGTCTTTCCTCTCCAAAATAGGGCCACAATCTTTCCTTAATAAAAAACCTACTCAGCCTTCCATCCCTGTTGATAAGCGGAGCAAGTCCAAGGAGAGAAATAAACTCCCTCAACTTTACAGACTTAAGAGTGTCGTTAAAAACCTGTTCGTTTGTCGTTAAATCAACGATTCTAAAGGGTCCAAGAAGATAAAGCCCGAATTTTTCCCTTCTTCTCTCCGGTGTGAGAAGATACTTTGTAAAATCAGGATCTCTGGGGAAAAATCTTCTGGCGATGAACGCCGTTTTCATAATCCAATCGTAAGCACCTTTTTTCTCAAGTTTTCTTAAAAGGGAGATGAAACTTCTGCGAGCTGAAGATTTCTTTCCCTGAAGTGCAAGGATCATCCCATGAATAAGTCTCCTTTCCACCTCATCACTGGTTAATGATTTTGAAAGCTCAACGGGCACCATTTCTCCTTTCTCGACTTTTAGCCTGCGCTCTATGTTTTCGACCACCCTCTTCCAGGCATGATGCTCAGGCATAAGGGCTTTAAACTCTGCAAGATGTTTTTCAACCTTATCAATCTCACCGATTTCAAGGTAAGCCTTTGCAAGGTTGAGATGTAGAAGAGCAACGATGAATCCTCTGTGAATTCCGGAAATCCCGGATCTGAGCATGTGATTCATATTGTGGATAGCAGATTTAAAATCGAGTTTTAACATCAGGATAGACAGACTGTTAAAGAATGCATAGCTGTAATTAATACCTGCGTTTCTGGAGAGTTTAATGACACTGTAAAGGATCCATTCAGCATCTTTGAGTCTGCCTGATTTTGCCAGTACCGAGGCTTTGAGGGTACGGGCAATTTGAATGAGGGAGAAATTCTGGATTGCCAGGGCGATGGCTTCCATCCTCTGGATGGAAGCCATCGCCCTGGCATAATTCAACCTGTAGATATCTATTAATGCAAGTCCTCGATACGCCATGAATGTTATCTCATCACTGCTCTTATAAAGCCTGATAATCTCCCTGAAATCTGCCTCAGCCTCTTTCATATCGCCAAGGTAATATCTCGCCTCCCCCCTCAACGCAAGCGCATTAACATAGAACTTTTTATCTTTGACCCCTTTAAGAAACGCATTCACCACATCTATCGTTTTCTCAAACTCCATCTTTTGGGAATAAACATAGGCTTTGAGAAGTTCAAACTGGTAAATCTCATCGCCCCTCAAAAGTTCACGATCAATAGAACCGAGTATCTCCATCACCTTATCTGGCAGAAGGGACCAGTTTGTCGCTATTTCAAGCTTCAAAAGAGCCCTCTCACGGGGAGATTCAACCTTCTCAAGTAACTTGTTAAAGACAGTGATGGCTTCTTCAAATCTACCCCGTGCCTTGAGCTCGTAGGCACGCTTCTTTAATTCCGCTGGACCGAGCTCGTCCAGATCTGGTTGACGACTTACAGGTTCAGTTAAACTCCCTGATAAAAATTCCCTGCACTTACGGGGATTTCCGCCGGTTATTTCTTCCATTTCTACAAGCGTTGCAAGGGAAGGTTCTGAACCACGCTCTTGTTTGTAAAATTCTCTTATCTCCTCAGGTGACCACGGTGTAAGAGAAATAATTTCAAAATAGGGTGGCACATTGCCCCTGCGAATCGCTGTAATAACAAGAATGTGCTGGGTTTTCAAACTGTCTATGAAATTCTGAAAAAATTCGTAGGTGAAATCCACATCGTCAACTGCGAGGACAAAGGGAGCCCTTCTCTTTTCAAGAAAACTGTGGAATTTTATGGATACACGGGAGGGATCAAGATCCTGGAGATTCAGGTACCTGGCAATCTGTAAGAAAAAGTCTTTTCTTGACTCACTGAACCTGATGACAATCCCATCAGCCCAGTCCGGGAGGTTCTGGATAAAATGTTTGATAAAAGTGCTTTTCCCGATACCCGGATCACCAGTTAATGCAACAAAAGACGCTCCAAGTAGGGGAACATCGTAAAGGATGCCCCTCAACTTACTTATCTCCGCCTCCCTGCCAATCACAGTATTGGAATTTTAAAGGCAAATTGATCACCATGCATACAGTTACACGTGAGATACGAACGCATATTCAAGTGCCAGGAGGATTGCAGATGGGATTTATAGGTGAATTAACTAAATAGCAAAATTAAAAACTCTCCGGGCAGATGGTCCTGGTTGCCAGTTTAAAAGGGGAATTAGCTAAAAAGCTCGTCTGTGTCCGGAACCGTGTTCTCTTTGTACTTTCCTGTAAAGCAGGAGAAACAGAAGTCCTCTGATTTTTCTTTGAGGATATCTACCAGATCCTGAACGCTGAGGTACATCAGGCTTGTCGCACCTATGAATTCTCTTACTTCCTCTATAGACCTGCTGGCTGCAATGAGCTCATCTCTCGTGGGTGTGTCAACTCCAAAAAAGCAGGGTGAAACTATCGGTGGAGATGCGATCCTGAGATGAACTTCGCGCGCTCCAAAATCAAAGAGCATCTTTACGATGTCCCTCGATGTGGTGCCCCGAACAATAGAATCGTCAATGAGTGCAACAGACCTATTTTTTAGAACACTTGAAACAGGGAGGAGTTTCATCCTAACCGCACTGACCCTGTCGAACTGTGTGGGCTCAATAAAACTCCTTCCCACATAGTGACTCCTGATTAAACCGAGTTCAAGAGGTTTTCCTGATTTCTGGGCGTATCCAAGGGCTGCAGGAAAGCCCGAATCAGGAACAGGCACGACAATATCAATCTCTTCCCTCTCTTTAAGTGCAAGCCTCTCCCCGCTTCGTTTCCTGAACTCATAAACACTTTCGCCAAAAATAACACTATCCTGCCTCGAAAAATAAATCAACTCAAACACACATTGAGACTTTGGATAATCAAGATCAATTTTCCCACTTAAAATTCCATAGCGTGGATTGATTACAACAACTTCACCGGGCTCTATATCCCTTAAAAATTCGGCACCGAGAGCATCGAGCGACGAGGTCTCAGATGCGAGGTAATAGGTGCTACCTCTCTTTCCCAGAACAAGTGGCCTGAAACCATGAGGATCTCTGAAGCCAACGAGATTTTCCCGGTCAATCATAATAATTGAATAAGCACCTTTCACTTTTTTGGCGGCGTTGTTAACTCTCTGTATGATCTCATCAACCTCAGTAACATGTCTTTTCTTGCACGGTCTGAGATAAAGATGCAGAAATATCTCACTGTCAGTGTCTGTCACAAGTATTCCACCATATCTCTCAATGTCCCTTCTGAGTTCCCTGTAGTTGGAAAGGTTACCGTTGTGAGCAAGAGAGACCACCCTGCCTGAGTGGGTAACTGAAATAGGCTGCAAGTTCTCAAGTTTCCTCGACTTACCCTGTGTGGAATATCTCGTATGCGCTATACCAAGGAATCCTTTTCTCCTGGCGATATTTCCTGAGTTGAAGACCTTACTTATGAGCCCATGATCTCTATAAGTGAAGTAGGTGTGTCCATCATAAAGAGTAAAGCCTGCTCCTTCCTGTCCCCTGTGTTGAAGGGCAAAGAGGCCATAAAAGAGGTCAAGGTTTACATCGCCCTTCTCAAAATCATAGGCACCAAAAATTCCACATTCTTCCCTTACGGAGTCCATTTCTTTAAAAATTCCAGTTCCTCTCTCTCGGTCTTTATCTCACCTTTCCACTTTTTAACGAAGAGTTCGATGAGAAATCTCCTGATATTCTCGTTTCTCAAACCGGAACTAACAAGAGAATCGCCCTTTATCCGTATTTTTACTGATTTTCGAGCCCTGTAATAATCTATAAGGTCATCCCTTTTCTTAACAATGCCTATGAGTAAAGGTATCTCCGGATCCATGTTGTAAAAAGTTCTGTGAATCTCAGCAGGATCCATCGGGATTTCCTTTTCGATAAAATCTGAAAAGCCTTTAATAAGACCTCTCTCCTTTCTCCTCAGGTCGGGAAGGGTATGGGGAAGCTTTACAATGAGCAGAGTAAAGAGAACCCAGTGAGATGGAGATTTTTCCTGGAGAATGTTATCGAGTGAATCGAAACCATTGGCATCGATCGGAGGTCCAAGATGTTTGAGGAGACCAAAGCTCTTGACTTCTCTAAACATAAGAGCCCTGTTCTCCTCTTCGGAGATTCTTTCAAGTTCATGTTTTATACGGGCAAAGGAGACATCCGGAAGAATACGGAGGGCAAGCGGGATCTCTCTTTCCAGTATGGACTTGTGATATTGTAGATCAAACCGATTTTTATACCTTATACCTCGAAAGGCGCGCGTTGGATCCTCGTAATAACTCTTTTCTTTAAGCACGCGAAGGAGCTTATTCTCAAAAAGATCTTCATATCCACCAAATGGGTCGATCAACCTTCCAACATCGCTGAGGTTAAGGGAGATTGCCATGGCATTTATGGTGAAATCCCGTCTCCTGAGATCTTCAAGGATGTTATTGGATGGAAGAACCTGCGGTAGAGCCCCAGGTTTTGGATAAAACTCTTTTCTCGCCTTTGCAATGTCCACAATTCTGTGATCAACCTTTATCTTCGCTGTTCCAAATTCTGTGATCTGGACAAGCTTTCCTCCAAATTTTTTCAGAAATGAATCCACGATGTCCCGGAAGTTGCCAACGACGACGATGTCATAGTCGAGGGATTTTCTGCCAAGAAGATAGTCTCTAACAATACCTCCAACGGCGTAGAGCTTATAACCGTTGGAGAGTGTGTGGAAAAACCTGAGTAAAGGGTCTTTTAGAACGAAATCTCTGAAAATCAATCTGGTTTTATCAGAAATAGTGTGTCTCCGTATCCTACAGGTGAAGCGTCTTCTGGTATTATTTTGACGATCGTCCCATCTACATCGGATTCAATCTCATTCATTATTTTCATTGCCTCGACAATGCACAGGACCTGCCCCTTGTGCACATGATCACCCTCTTTGACATAGGGTTCGGCACCTGGATAAGGCCTTCGATAAAATGTCCCGACGATCGGGGACTTTATTTCATGGAGCTTCTCACCAGCCTCCTCCTTCACCTCCTCCCTGCGCGGTTCCTCAGCCTTGACTGGTTGCTGTGCAGCAGGCTGCTGAACCGGGGCAACAACCTGCGGGGCGGGTCTGGATTTTACCAGCCGGATTTTTGAAAAAATCGTTTTTACCTCTATCTCTTCAAGTCCGTGCTCTTCCATCAGCTGGATGAGCTCCTTGATCTCATCAAGACTCAACTTCTGCTCATCCGAGCTGAGATAATCGAGAATCTCCTTGACTATCCCTTTGAGATCTTCGGTATTCACTTTTTTACTCTCTCGATATATTTGTCCGATCGCGTGTCAATTTTGATGACATCACCGACCTGGACAAAAAGCGGGACCTGTATGACCTTTCCCGTTTCGAGCTTGGCTGGTTTAGAACCACCTGATGCAGTATCTCCCTTGAGTCCAGGATCAGTCTCCACAACCTCCAGTTCAACAAACATCGGGGGCTCTATGGAAATTGGTTCATCGTCCGCATAAAGGATCGTAACCTCCATCCCTTCCTTTAAGTATCCAACCTTATCCTCTATCTGCTCCCTCGTGAAGACGACTTCTTCAAAAGTCTCATTGTCCATGAAATGGTACTCATCACCTGCAATGTACGAAAGAGTAGCAGACTTCCTCTTCAGGAGAATCTCCTCAATGTCATCTGAGCTGCGGAAGCTGACCTCTTTCACCTGTCCTGTTTTGACATTCTTGATCTTTGTCCTGATCGTGGCTCCACCTCTTCCCATGTGAATGTGCTGGAAGTCCACAACAAGATAAATCTCACCATTGTATTTTATAGCCATTCCTGTCCTGATGTCCGGCATAATGCTCTCCTTAAATTTTTATTAAATTTTTTGGCGATTTTGTTAAAATCTCAACCCCGTCGTCCCTCATGACGACAAGGTCTTCTATTCTAACCCCTCCAAAGCCCGGAATGTAGATGCCAGGCTCGACCGTGAAAACAGTCCCGGGCTTTACAGGATCCTTTCCTGTCCTGCTGATTCTTGGCTGTTCATGCACTTCGAGTCCCACCCCGTGTCCAAGACTGTGACCAAAATATTCGCCGTAACCTGCATCTTCAATGACACTTCTTGCAATTCTGTCAATCTCCTCACCGGTCATCCCGGGTCTTGCCTCCTCCTCAGCCCTCTGCTGCGCCTCTTTTACAATTTCGTAAATCTTCACAAACTCCTGATCTGGAGACCGTCCGACCCATACGGTCCTCGTCATATCCGAAGAATAGCCGCGAAAATAGTTACCAAAGTCCATAAGGAGCATGGTCTCATTTTCGATAACAACATCTCTGGGCTTTGCATGAGGCAGAGCAGAATGTGGACCTGTAGCGACAATGGTATCAAAAGATGGCTTCTCAGCACCAAATTTCTTCATCCTGTACTCAATCTCGGCAGCGAGATCAAGCTCCGTCATCTTCCCCGGTTCAACAATTTTCAAAATATCCTCAAATATCCTGTCCGTTATCTCCTGCGACTTCCTGATAGTCTCTATTTCCTCTTCTGTTTTCGTGATTCTAAACTCTGCGACCGGATCAGCCACGAGTTTAACCTCAAATTCTTCCAGATTTTCTTTCAACCTTTTGTAGAGCGAACACGAAATGTGTTCCTCAGGTACACCCAGTATTAGCTTCTTTTTCGGAAGTTTTTCCCTGCACTCAAAGAGATCCCTTGAATAGATAAAAATATCGGCATCCTGGACCTCTTCTCTGGACTGTTCATCGTAACGCGGATCTGAGACGAAAAGGCTGAGATCTTTTCCGATAAAAAGAAAGGCGTTTGAGCCGGAAAAGCCCGTGAGATATCTGATATTTGGCAGGTAAACTTCAAGATAAAGATCAACGCCGATTGAATCAAGCTTTTCCCTTACGGATTCAATCCTACTCAATTAGATCCCTCTCCTCTTTTACTATCCTGTGCAGCTCATCAAGGCCAGGAAGACTGTCCGAAAGTCTCCTGCCGTCAGGGAAAAGATAGTAAGCGATCTTGCTGTAATGATCAGCCACTCTTTGAAGCCCAAGCTTTTCTGCACACACAATAAGATTTTCAACCGCTTGATAGTTAAACCTGTCAAGGTCATGGGCTTTTTTTAAAAAATTTATAGCTCTATCGTAATCTCCATTTTCGACATAGATCTTACCGAGAAGAGTAAAGAGAAGTGAGGATTCAGGATATCTTTCGATTCCTTCGCTCAGGACACCGATTGCTTCCTCTGACTTACCCTGATTTTTCAAACTGATAGCATAATCAACTATTGTGCGTATGGACCGGTCTCCCTCGTTGTATTTTTTCTCGACATCCATGGAACTTTTAAGTTAATGCCATAATTTTTAAATGTCAACTTTGCCCCGAAACTGTTCAAAAATTGTTTTGGGGAAAAGAAGAATTGTGGAAGGTCACAAAATACCTACTCTGCAATGTATTTAGCATTGTGAGATTGTTCCCAATGACCTCTTTCGCCTCCCCTTTATCCTCTCCTGCCTTGGGGAATGGGAGTCGGGAACGCCTCTCAAGCAGGCGTGAGGGGAGGTTGTGGGTGGACTTGCATAAGCGGGAGGGGAGTTTGTAGGTAACTCTTCCCGTAAGACACAAGTGCCGTGGGGGTGATTTCCCATTTAACCCCCGCTTCCCTGGGAAAATTCCAAACCCCTCCCCCACTTTGTGGGGGAGGATTAAGGAGGGGGCAAAAAGAGCTGATTTGACAGAGGGAAGCAGGTGGGGTTATGTTGCCCTCCCCTCAATCCCCTCCCGCAGAGCGGGAGGGGAGTTTGTGGGTGACCCCTGACATTTCGTGGGGGGAGTTTGTGAGTGACCCTCTCAGATAACGGGGGAAGTTGGGTGTAATCTTTCCCACGAGATGACATTTTGCGAGCAAGAAGGGAAAATAAAAGGGTTTTTCCGCAAAGTAAAGAAAAAGTAATTACCGGTGAATTTTCTTCTCGAACACATCCAACACTTGACACAGGAGGATTTTTAATAAATTCTTTGATCATGATTGAATACAGTAAACATTCACACAGTCTTCCACAGA
>CAZNDM010000103.1:0-14379 GCA_964571845.1 uncultured bacterium
TATCATCACCATCCCATTTACCTCCTTTTTTATTGCTACTCTCCTCCTTTATTATAAGCTATATACTAATATTTCAATACCAACAAATCTGATATCTCATCAATTTGCCTTGTTACAAAGAAAAAAAGAGATGAATAAAAAATTTAAGGTGGAAAAGATTAATAGGATCGTTCATTGAAAGATAAAATCTCTGCCAATTACTGATTCACACCGAACCTATTCTAAGTTCATTGAGGAAGCTGGAAAGTGATCTCGGTCTGGGCTGAGGAGTTCCAAACCTCTTCAAAATTTTAAGAGGAATGCCTTAATCCCACCCGCACAACAATGCGGAGGTGAGGATAAATGGGTATTCTCTCCTGCGGTACTGTCGCAGTGGGAAAATATTCAGTAAAGTGCCCCTTTTGGGTGCTATTTCCATAGATCAGACTAAATACCAGCTTTTGTAGAACCAGGAGCTTTTGTTCTATCTGTTCATTAAATTCCTCAGTCTGATCCGAGAAATTGTTCAGGCATTGATCACTTCACATCATTTTTTATTGCAGATTATAAATTTCACCCACATTTCGTTTATTTTGTTACCTTTTCGTCCGGGATGAGCCTCCATACTGGGAATCCTTTGAAAAATTCTTTTTTTAACTTTACACCGAGATGACACAGAAAATCAGCAGAATCTGCTATTTCAGTTTGGAATTTGCACTCCCAGAAAGTTGTTTTGAGCGGGATCACAGAGAAAAGAGACGAGTCCCTGCTGATCTGTACCAGTACGAGCATTCCGTTTGCCCTTTTTGTGTACGAACCAAAAATGAAGTTTCCGAGTGAGTAAAAAATTGGTTTTCCCCGATAGATCTCTACTGTCTGGACGACATGTGGGTGGTGACCGACCACCATATCGGCGCCATGATCAATGGCATACCTTGCGAGAATCCTCTGATAGAGTTTCGGTGTGTCCAGAAGTTCAGAACTCCAGTGAAAAACGGCAATTTTGAAATCGGCGTCCACACCGGGCAGATCTTTTTTTATAAACTTCTCAATGCCGTGGGCAGTACCCGGTTTGGCAGTATCAGCCCAGTAAGATTTTGGAAGTGTATTGGAATAGCAAAAAAATGCGACTTTCAGGCCACCGGCTTGCGTTATAAATGGGGATCTTGCCTCTTTGAGGTTTTCCCCGGCGCCGCATGTGCCAATTTTCAGGCTGGCCAGCACCCGAAGGGTGCTGGCCAGCCCTTCCCATCCATAGTCCATTATATGATTGTTTGCCAGTGTGAATCCTGTTATACCCCGTAAAATCCCGGCATACCTCACCGGAAACTTAAAAACAAATTCCTTTCCCTCAACCGGTGTACCTGAATCAGTAATCGGGCACTCAAGGTTGAAAAAGGTTATATCAACACTGTCAAGCAACGGTTTTATGTTTTCAAAGGGATACGAAGGGTTTTTCTCAACAAATTCAAGCAGACTCCCGGACGGCATCAGATCCCCGCCAATTAAAATCGTTACCGGATTACCCCGTATCAGTGCAAAAAGGATGAAAAGTTGAATAAACATGAGTAAAATTATAAACCATGCCTTACAGGACTCTGGATCATACAGCTGACTATGGATTTGAGGTAACAAGTGGCTCGCTCGAAGGGCTGTTTGTTGAATCTGCAGAGGCATTGTTCCGTGAAATGGTTGAAAATTTCGATGACATTGAGGTTAAACATTGCGTGGACATCGAGCTGTCTGAGGAAACCCTTGAAGATCTCTTTGTTTCATGGCTCAACGAACTCCTTTTTCACTTTGAAGCCCACAAAATGCTTTTTAAAAAATTCGAGGTCAAAATAACAGACACGAACCTCGAAGCCCGTGCCTGTGGAGAGGAGCTGGATCATTCCAGACACGAGATGGTTATCGGAATTAAGAGTGTCACCTATCACGAGCTCAAAATATGGCAGGATGATAAAGGCTGGCATGCAAGATTTATCTGCGATGTGTAATGGAACTATCCTCTGAATTTACATTTCGTGCTACACACGCCGTAAGAATAGGTCAGTCCCGTGAAGAGCCACACGAGCATAGTTTCAAAGTCGTTGTAACAGTTCAGGGACCTCTAAAAGACGATGGTTTTGTGATTGACTTCTTGAAGCTCAGGAAGGTTGTAACTGATCTCATCATTTCCAGGCTTGATGGGGCAAACCTGAATGAGATGTTTGACCAGCCCTCAGTCGAGAATGTCGGTCTCTGGATCTTTAAAAAGCTCAAAGGTCCGATAAGTAATTTTGGGTGTACCCTTGTGCGTGTTACCCTGCACGAGACTGAAAAAGACTGGATTACGGTCAGGGAGAGTGATCTATGAGAGATGTTCAGAGTGAGAGGGATCACCGGAATATTCCACTTGAGAGAGTGGGGGTTGAGGGGCTCAAGTATCCCATAAAGGTTATGGACAGGGTGAATGGGACGCAACCAACAGTGGGGACGATTTCCCTCGCCGTTGATCTACCTGAGGAGTTCAGGGGAACCCACATGAGCAGGTTTCTTGAAGTCCTGCATTTTTACAAGGATTACATTTCTCTCGATAATCTTGAGGAGATCCTCGATGAGCTCAGAAACAGACTGAATGCCTCAAGTGCCCATATTGAAATAGAATTCCCATATTTTCTAAAGAAAAAGGCACCTGTTACCGGCGCCGAAAGCTTTATGGACTACAGGTGTAAATTTATAGCGACAAAGAACCGAAAGTTTGATTTCATTCTCGAAGTCAATGTACCAGTTCAGACCCTGTGTCCGTGCTCAAAGGAGATCAGCGAATATGGTGCCCATAACCAGCGTGCCGAAGTTACAATTCAGGTAAGAATGAAAAAGCTCGTTTGGATTGAGGAATTAATCGAAATAGCCGAGTCATCAGCATCAAGTCCACTCTATGCACTACTCAAGCGCGAGGACGAGAAATTCGTTACAGAACATGCGTATGACAATCCTCGATTTGTCGAGGATGTCGCCCGCGATGTAGCCTTAAAACTCGAAGAGAACGACAGGATCACATGGTATTACATAATGGTTAAAAGCTTTGAGTCAATTCACCATCACAACGCTTATGCCTGTCTCAGAAAATCCAAACTCAAATGATCACCAATCAACGAGCCTCTTCTCACCTTCAAGCTCGCGTATCCTTGTTACATCCTGAGTGACTTCAAGTGTTCCTCTGTAATTTCCGTCCTTATCCCTCACTGCAAAGTATTTGATGTAGATAAACCTGCCCTGAAAGTTAAGCCAGAATTCCGCAAAGTCCTTCTCACCGGATTTGAAAGCACTGAGGATTTTATTCACAATGTGAACACTGCCTGGAGGATGACACAGCTGAACCGGTCTCCCAATTATCGATTCTGTTCTGTCGAAAATCCTGTGGGACGACGAGAAGTACTTGACGCGATCGAATTCATCGATAAATGTGATGTCAACGGGTAGATGGTTCAGTACAAGATCAATCTGTTCAGGGGCGAGAAAGCCGGTGTTGAGGCGAATGTCAGAAGGACCCGGTATTTTGTAGGTATCTGGCACAAGGGTAACCCCTCTTTCAGTCAGCTCTTTTCTCATGTGTTCGGGCAGTTTGTTGAAGTCAATACTTTCATTGACCTGATAGGGATAAACGGGCTCAGCCTGAGACTCAAATTTGCCGGGATCGACCCTGTAATAACCAATGGCATCGCTCTGTTCTTTAATGGCAACCCATTCTCCCTCGCTGAATATTCCGAGCACTGTAGGATACAGGATGTTGTTTTCGCGGAAAGTCATGTCAACGAGGCTTTCTGCAAGGTCTCTACCAGAGCTGAAAATTTCGTCAATATCTCCTCTTTCGAGGGTTTTGAAGAATTTTTTGATCTTACCTCTGATTTCGTCGTGCTTTTTCCAGAGTACAGAGGGAACTGCTGTAAGTCCTCTGCGTTCAAGGTATGGAAATATGATCAGCTCTTCACGGTTATAGTGAGTTGGACCTATTCTGGAGATCGTTCTCGCAATTGACAGCAGGTTTTCCAGTATGTTTTTCTTCATCTTTTCATCCCGTGCGTTTTTCAGTGAGGAGGCATATAGATTCAGGACCTCTGCGTCCCTGATGATCCGGGTATTTTCTTCAAAAAGT
This sequence comes from uncultured bacterium, assembly GCA_964571845.1. GTDB lineage: Bacteria > Hydrothermota > Hydrothermia > B15-G9 > WFZT01 > WFZT01. The sequence continues at coordinate 4,118 of CAZNDM010000103.1, forward strand.
GTTTTCACCGGGTGTCCATCAGGAAGATTTTCAAATTTCCCTGCACCTGCAACTGATTCCTTAAAAATCTGCACATGGATGTCACACAATCGCGCTATTTCTGTTGGTTTGATTCCTTCTTTAACGAGCTCCTGCTCAACGAGGGGGATTTCAAGGGGAGAGACATTTCTCAGAATGTCACGAAATTTCTCAACGAGTATTTCGGGTGACTCACCCCGATGAATTGCTTTGAGAATTTCCTTCAACTTTTCCTTTTTCATTTCGCTGTTTTTCAAAAGCTCCGACATGATAGCCTCCTTAAATATCATTAATTTAGTGATATTATACCAGCCAGATAAAGGAGATTCAAGACCCATGGGTTCGTCAGGTGTAGCTTAAAATTATGCACATGAAAGTTGTGTTACAATCAGGTGGAGGAAAGGACAGTATTCTGGCGCTCTACGAGTTCAAAAGAGCCCACACGGATGCGAAGGTTGTTGGTGCACTTGTTACCATCACACGGGATTTTTCAAGGGTCTCCATGCATGGAGTACGTGAGGATCTCATTGAGATGCAAATGGACGCTCTCGGATTGAAGGTGTTTAAGTCTTACATACCAGCCGGGGCATCAAATGAGATTTACATCGAGGAAACTTTAAAAACTCTGGAAGAGATTAAAGAATTTGAAGACATTCAGGGCATTGTCTTCGGAGACATTTTTCTTGAGGATATCAGGAAATTTCGGGAAGAATTGCTCAAACCCACAAGTTTGATCCCAATTTTTCCCATCTGGGGAAGAGACACACGGGAACTTGCGATGGAGTTTATAGACCTTGGATTCAGGGCAATTACAGTTGTAATCGACAGATCAAAGCTCACTGAAGAGTTTTTGTGCAGGGATTTTGATGGGGAGTTCCTGCAACATCTTCCACCTGGTATTGATCCCATGGGTGAGAATGGGGAATTTCATACATTTGTGTATGCAGGTCCAATGTTCAGGGAGGAGATAAAGTTTAAAAAAGGTAAAACCCATAATTCTTCAAATTTCATGTACTGTGACCTCATAGCTGATCGGGAGGATTGAGTTTTTTCAGGTATCCGACATGAAGGGGTGTTCGAAAAAAGAATGTAAATTTTTTGCCTCTTCTCTGAAATGCGTTTTGCATCGATGATGAAGTTGCCGTATTTTCACAAAACATCTGTCTTGTGCGAAATTCTCTGCCACAGTATGGGTTGTAGGGAGGGATCCTCTACAGCTTTCTTTCTCACAAAACTTTGCTTTGTTGGGGAGGATTAAAGAGAGGGTAAAACGAACAGGGAAATTCAGGAAAGTCTTCTATCCCTGATGCCACGAAGAGATCCGGTGGATGATCACATTTCAAACCCCACTTGAGATTGATTTTTCATCAAACCCGCGCTCCTCGGAGGAAATTCCAGCACTTTCTCTCACAAAGCTCTGTGTGGAAGGATGTTCTCCAAACCCCTCCCCAAAGTTTTGCTTTGGGGGAGGATCGTCCTCCAACCCCTCCCCCGCTTTGCGGGGGAGGACTAAGGAGGGGGCAGGAAGAGCAGATCTGACAGAGGAAAGCGGGAGGTGGTCTTTGTGCCCTCCCCTCAATCCCCTCCCACTTCATGGGAGGGGAGTCTGGGTGTGCGCCCTCCCGCAAAGTGGGAGGGGAGCTTGTATGGATTCTCCCACTTCGTGGAAAGGAGTTTGTAGGTGACTCCTCTTGCAAACGGGAGGGGAATCTGGGTGTGATCCCCCGTAAGCGGGAGTTTTGGGGTGAGACCTCCCGCAAGTGGGAGGGGGATTTGAAGGTGGAGCTCCCCACAAATTTGCAGGTGGAGAAAGCTTGGGAGGATTCTCTCGCAAAAAGGAGTGAAAAAAATAGAGCTTTTCAGCAAAGTGAAAGGGGAGATAATTACCGAAAAAATAATTTTCGAGCACACTCTCCCACAGTGGTCACTGGGCCATGGCCCGGATAGATCAGGGTTTTGTCATCAAAAGAGAGGATCCTCTCAATAGATCTTGCAAGGAGTTTTGTATCCCCGCCGGGAAGATCTGTTCGTCCGTAACCATCTTTGAAAATTACATCACCGGTTATAAGAAATCCATTACCCACGAGTGATATGGAGCCCGGTGAATGGCCCGGTGTGTGCATCACCACAAGATCTGAATTTAACCTATCGCCTTCATCAACAAACCTGTCCACCCTATCAATCAAATTCGGAAGTTCAAAACCCCAGAAATTCCTCACAAATTCAGGTTGTCCGAGCAGAATAGGGAGATCTGCCGCGTGCATAATAAAAGGTATCTCGAGCTGGATTTTTAAGTCTTTCACGCCCAGAACATGATCGAAGTGTGCATGGGTAGCTATTATGGCGGTCGGTTCACACTCGAGATTTTTAAGTTTTTCGAGTATGATATGGATGTCTCCACCTGGATCCACGATGTAACAGTTTCCACCAGTTTCAACAATGTAGCAGTTGGTCTGGAAGGGACCCACTGTGATTCTCTCGACCCGCATGGTTTAGATTATCCCGTAAGTTCCTTTACCTGTGAAGGGATGTTTTGAGATACACGAGGAGCGAGAGTCCAACGAGAAACGCGGCAAACAGACTGGCACTGATCATCAAGAAGACAGAGTGGATGCCAAATTTATCGGCGATGTATCCACCCGTTGAGACAGCGAGTGATCCCACACCAAAGTTCAGGAAAAATGTTAATCCGTAGAATCTTCCTCTGAATTCAGAGGAGGTGTAAGCGGCAATCAGTCTGTTTGAGAGGGGTTGAAAGCCGAAATACATGAGGGAGAAGCCGGTTACAGTTGCGAGAGCCAGATTGCCTTTGAGGAAGTATGTTGCCAGCAGAAAAGGGAGGCTGAAGAAAGTTACAGCCACATAATAGATCTCACGCCTGTTGCTTTCCGCAAGTTTTCCACCAATGAGTTGTCCCACGATACCGGTTAGGAGTACGAGAGTGGAGTAGAGTCCACCTTTGAGGAGTGCACCACCTGCCCTCTCAGTAAAAAATGCTGGAAGGTATGTTACAAATCCCCGATAGGTGAATCCATTCAGGGCTCCGAACACAAGGACAAAGATCAGCGGAATGAGGAGGTAGCCCCGGGTCTTTTCTGTTTCCGTAACCATTCTGGACACAGCTATCTCTTTCCCGAATTTGAAGAGTAATCCTGTATATGTGATAGCAACGATGCCCAGGGCGAGCATTGCACCTCTCCAGCCGAGAAGATCAGTGAGGGAGGAGACGATAACTGGAGTGAGAGCCACACTCAGTGTGCCGGCCACTCCCATCAATCCAAGAGCAGTTCCGGGCTCCTCAATATTGAGAGTGATGAATGAGTATCCTGCAGGATGAAAGAGACTTGCGAATGCACCGAGGAGAACAAATCCTGCAATTATCAGACTGAAAGAAGGGGAGACGACGATGAGCAGGAGAGCAAGGGCAGATCCGGTGGCGTAAATTTTTATAACCCTGAAGGCGCCTATTCTGTCGATGAGAAAGCCTGAGAGTGGAGCACCGAGTCCGAACATGAAGTAAATGATGTTGCCCGTCAGACCTATGTGAGTGTAACTGACAGAGAAGATGTTTTTGAAAACGGGTATAAGAACCGAGAACGATAAAATGAAGAGATGGTCGAGGAAATGTCCGAGTATAGCGACTATGAGGACATTTTTTCTGCCGCTCATGGTGAAATTATAAGATGATGGATGCGTGATGTCATCAATTTTGTTCGCTCATGCGAACCAATTCCCAAAACCGGTTGCTTGCGTGTGTTATGTGAATAGTTTTTAAAAATAAAACTCAAAAACAAAAAATTTTGTTCGATTTTTCTACCAATTCTGGTTGAAAAAATCATATAGGTGTGTTATACTGAACTACAATGGAGGTCGCCCATGATACTTGAATCTTCTGTGTATAAAGAAATTTTTGGTCCCTTAATTGTCCACGAATCTCAGAAAGTTATAAAATTTGACACTGAGACTGAAGTTGTTGAAAGCTCCCTCGTTAATAACATTCCGAGGGAGAAGATTTATGAAATTTTCAAAGATCTTGCTATTGTTATCCCACTTAAAAACGAAAAGCTCCACCTCCTTGATGGAGTGTTGAAAGCCATTCCTCACAGGTGCCCCATTATCGTCGTCTCCGCCAGTCAGAAGGACATACCCAACCATTTTAAAATGGAAATTGAGCTTGTTAAGCACTACTACTCCCTCACACACTCCAGGGTGATGATCATCCACCAGAAAGACCTCGGTGCTGCTGAAGCTTTCAAAGATCAGGGGTACATGGACATTATTGACGAGAATGACGGACTCATCAGGTTCGGAAAAGGTGAGGGGATGCTCCTCGGCGTCATGCTTGCAAAAGCCATAGGAGCCAGATATGTTGGGTTCATCGATGCTGACAACTACATCCCCGGTGCAGTCAACGAGTATGTCAAAGATTACGCCGCAGGTATCCTTATGAGTGACAGTGATTATACCATGGTGAGGCTGAAATGGAGGCACAAGCCAAAGGTTATGCAGAGAGGACTGTACTTCAGACGCCGCGGTCGGGTCAGTGAGATAACCAACAAATATCTCAACCTGCTGGTTGCTGATAGGACCGGTTTTGAAACTGACATATTCGTTACCGGAAACGCAGGTGAGCACGCCATGTCCATTAAACTGGCGGATCTCATGTCCTTTTCATCAGGCTATGCAGTTGAGACCCATCAGCTCGTCTTCCTGCTGGATAAGATGACGAGACCAAACCAATCTGAAAAACTCAAAGATGTTTACGACCAGGGAATTGAAATTTTTCAAATTGAGACCCTGAACCCGCACATACACGAAGAAAAGGGCACAGAGCACATAAACGAGATGATCCTCGTTTCACTTGCCGAAATCTATCATTGTGAACTGTGCACTGACAATGTGAAAAAAAGGATCCTTGAGGAGCTTTATTCGCGAAAAATCCTCAAAAAGGGTGAAATTCCACCGAAGCCACGAGCCATGGCTCCCGTTGGTGAAATTGATATTGAAAGGTGGTTTAAAAAGGTCAAAAAGCGCTCTGACACCCTTGTGGTCCTCGAGTGAAAAAATTAATTTTTTTCGATATTGATAAAACCCTCATAGACGAGGATTACAACCCGGAGAAGGGTATATTGGTTGTCCGCGAGCTTAAGAAAAGGGGATTTGATGTTATTTTAAACTCTTCAAAAACAAAGAGCGAACAGGAGTACTATCGAGAGGTCTTTGACCTTGATACCCCGTTTATCGTTGAAAATGGAAGTGGAGTTTACATCCCACCTGCGTTCTTCAGCAGTCTGGACCTTCCGGTGAGGGATGGTTATCACTTTATCCAGCTCGGGGTTCCTCACAGTTACATTGTTGAAAACCTGAAGCCTATTGAAGGGGAATACGGGTTAAAGTACTACGCAAATTCCACATTTGAGGAAATTAAGTCTTACCTCGGAATGGATGACTTCCTCGCCAGACTCGCGCGTGAACGGGAGTTCTCTGAGACGATTTTTGAATTTAGAAGCAGTGGATTTATTGAAATTCTCGAAGAAAGGGGGTTATCATGCCAGATGGGCAGCAGGTTTATCGCTGTGCTCGGTAAAACGGACAAGGGAAAGGGTATGCTGAAACTGATAGAGATCTACAGGCGGTTTTTTGAGGTCAGGACATTCGCCGTTGGGGACGGGAGAAACGATTTTCCCATGTTTGATGTAGCGGATGAGAGTTTTTTGATAGGCGATAAAAAGCATCCCCGTGCGAGAAATGTCAGGGATGTAACAGAGATTCTGGTTTATCTTTCGTAAAGAAATTCCCTTTGAATCTCCCACATTTTCCGATAGACACCGTCCGGTATGGAAAGGAGCTCCCCGTGTTTTCCACTTTCCACAATTTCTCCCCTGTGCATGACAAAAATCCTGTCCATCTTTTCCATGTGTGTAAATCTATGAGTAATGAAAATGATGGTTTTTTCAGATAGGTGATTGAAGATGTCGTCGAGTATTTCCTTTTCTGTGGCTGAGTCGAGGTTTGCCGTGGGTTCGTCGAGCACGAGAATCGGACTGTTTTTCAAAATGACTCTTGCAAGTGCGATTCTTTGCCTTTCACCACCGCTGAGAAAGGCGCCCCTTTCGCCAACAAATGTGTCGTAGCCATCCGGAAGGGATGTGATAAAGTCATGAATTCCTGCAAGTTTTGCCGCATTTACCACTTCTTCAAATGTGCTTTCAGGACGGGCAAGCTGGATGTTTTCCCTGATAGTGCCTGCAAAGATGTATGTCCTCTGGGACATATAACCGACCAGATTTCTTACAGTGCTCTGGTTTAATTTTTTTATTTCAATACCGCCAATTTCAATTTTTCCGGTTTTGTAATCCCAGAATCTCAAAAGGAGATTGGCGATGGTTGACTTGCCAGCACCGCTGTGCCCCACTATTGCAGCTTTCCACCCCTCCTTTACATAAAAAGATACATTTTTCAGTACCTTATCGCCGTTGTATGAGAAGCTCACACTCTGGAAGAGGATATCGCATCTCTGTGGTTCTGGTGAGGGGTCATCAGGGTCTGTAACGGCAGGTTCCTGGTCAACGATCTCGAAGAGGCGTTTTCCGGCTTCGAGATTTGCCTGGAGCATACGGGCAGCTGCGGGAAGATTTATGATTGCTTCAAAGCTCGTAAGTGATGCAAGGGAGAGCACAGCGATCATGTAGCCTGCAAGCGTTCCGTGAGAGTGCAAGGTGATGGCAAGGGTGAGTACAGAAACTGCACCTGACATGGAGAAGAGAAGTAAAAGAGCGTTGTAAATACCCTCCATGTCCCCGAGTTTCCTCTCATGAATTGAAATCTTTCTGTTTTGATCAAGCACTTTTTCAACAAACTTACTCTCGAAGTTAAAAATTAGAAGATCGGGAAGTCCCTGAACCGTGTCAACGATACCACTGTAGAGTTTTCCCCTCAGTCTGACAGCTATTTTGCCATCCTTTCCTGATACATGGAACGAGAAAATGGATACGAGAATCCCTCCAGTTAACAGGAAGAAGACGAGAACATAGGCAAAATGTTTTCCCCATAAGCTCACAAAGGCTGCCATCAGGACCGTGACGAATACGAATACAATGGGTGGATAGATGACTCTAACGAAGAAGTTTTCAAGTGTCTCAATGTCTGAGACGATCCTTGAGAGGATTTCCCCTGATCTGTAGGATGCGGTTTTTGCAGGGACAAGAGGCTCAAGTTTTTCGTAGAACCAGACCCTCATGTTTCCGAGTATTTTGAATGTTACATTATGTGAGAACAGTCTTTCGAAATATCTAAAGACACCGCGTGAAATTCCGAAGAATCGAACTCCGGTAACTGCAAGCTGCAGGGTGTATAATGCCGGGTGCAGGGCTGCTTTTGAAATGATGTATGCTGATGTTGCCATTAATCCCACACTTGAGAGAATGGTTGAAACTCCGAGAGCCGTGGCTCCGGCTATGCCTCCAATGTATGGTCTCACGAAATTGAGAAGTCTTTTAAACTCTCTCATGAGTCTTCACAAGTGATGCGTAAAGTCCATTTTTTCTCATAAGCTCACGGTGTGCGCCCAATTCCACGATTCTACCATTGTGCAAAACGGCTATTTTGTCCGCATTAACAACAGTGGACAGTCTGTGAGCTATGATTATGACGGTTTTCCCTTTCATCAAATTTTCCATGGCATTTCTGATTTTTTCTTCAGTTTCAGGATCAAGATTCGAAGTTGCCTCGTCCATTACCAGGATCGGCGAATTTTTCAGGAATGCGCGCGCAATGGCAATTCTCTGAACCTGTCCTCCACTCAATAGAGTGCCCTGCTCACCAACGGGTGTATGGTATCCCTTCTCCAGTCTTTCAATGAATTCGTGGGCATAAGCCTTCTTTGCAGCTTCGACGATCTCATCGAAATCAGCGTCAGGCTTCGCAATTTTTATATTTTCAAGAACAGTTGCGTTGAAAATATATGGGTTCTGCGGAACCCAGGAAATTAGTTCCCTCCATTTGCGGATCTCTATACCATTTAGAGGGATTCCATCGACATAGATCATACCTTCCTGAGGGTCGTTGAATCTCAATATGAGTGAAACGAGAGTGGATTTTCCTGCTCCCGTGGGTCCGACGAGAGCCAGCTTTTCCCCTTTACGGATGGTCAGGTTGATGCCGTCGAGCACTTTTCGGTTTCCATAGGAAAATCCCACATTTTTAAATACTATCTCACGGGAAAAAGATGCCGGGACACTGCCGTCTGATCTAATCGCAGGCTCAGACTGAAGGATCTCGAAAATTCTCGACGCAGCATCAACTCCTGCCATGCCGGCGTGAAATTTTGCACCGAGCTGTCTGAAGGGCGTATAAAACTCAGGTGCGAGAAGCAATATGAAAAAAGCTTCCTGGAAAATCATTCTGCCATAGAGGAGGCGGAGTCCGATCTCTACAGCCACTATTGCTGTACTCAATGTAGCTATCAGCTCAAGTGTCAGTGCCGAGATAAAGGCGATTTTCAAGACATCTATCGTTGTCCTTCTGAAGTTATCAACGACCCGTTTGAGTCGTTCTTTCTCGTCTTTTGACCGATTTAAAACTCTGAGTGTAACAAGTCCCTGGATCACATCGAGCAGATATGCGCTCATTCTGCCAAGGGATTCCCACTGTCTTTTCGTAACTTTTTCAGCCGCCATTCCGATCAGAATCATGAAAAATGGTATTAGAGGGGCTGTGATGACGAAAACCATGCCCGTGTAAAAGTCACGGGGAAATACGAAAAGGAGTACCATTAAAGGTATCACAGCCGTGAGTATGACCTGTGGGATGTATTCTCTTATGTAAGGATCAAGTTTGTCTATCCCTTCTGTAAGTGTTGATGTAAGTTCACCTGTCCTTTCACCACCTGTAAAGGCGGGTCCAAGCTGAACGATTTTCTTTAGCAATTTGTCCCGTAAATTCGATCGCACTCTAAGCGAAACGGACGTAGCAAAATGGGCATTCAACCAGATAAAAATTGCTCTTATAAAGACTATTGACATAAGGGTCAGTATCGGGATGAAAAGTTCATTCAGGTCCTCGTGTCCAAGAAAAGCACGATCAACTATTTTGCTAAAAAGATCAGCTTGAAGCACGATTGTGATCCCAAGGCCTGTGGATGTAATTGCAAGGAGGACAAAGTCCACTCTGCGAAGCTGTCCCAAAATTCGCCTATCAAATTTCATGGAGTTTAATTATATTGGATGGAAAAGGTTGTGAGTGTTTGGGTTAAATTTTACGTGAGATCAGTTTTTTCGTTGGGATCAGCTTGAGATTTACATTTATGTGGGATTTTTTATGTATTCGGCATAGGGGCAAAGCGACGTGGGGGAGGGTTTTAAAAAGTGATCCTTCTCTACAAAGTAAATCTTTGTAGGGGGTGGAGTTTTCCATACAAATTGGAGAAATCATCCACAACCTCTCTCAAAGTGTGGAAATCCACATACCAACTCCCCCTTCACTTGCGTGATGGGTCACCTGCAAACTATCCTTCCACGAAATGGGAGAGCCCACCCATCCCCTCCCGTTTACGGGAAGATCAGCTACAAACTCCCCTCCCGCTATGCGGGAAGACCCACTCCCAACCTCCCCTCCCGCTTGCGGAGGTGCTCACCTACAAACTCCCCTCCCACGAAGTGGGAGAATCCACACACAACTCCCCTCCCGCTTACGGGAGGGGATTAAGGGGAGGGCAGTAAAAGCCCTATCTGCTTTTCTCTGTCATATCAGCTCTTTCGCCCCCTCCTCAATCCTCCCCCAAAGCGAAGCTTTGGGGGAGGACAAAGGAGGGGGCAGAAAGAGCTGATCTAACAGAGAAAAGCAGTTAGGGCTTTTATTACCCTCCCCTCAATCCCCTCCCGTAAAACGGGAGGGGAGTTGTGTGTGGATTCTGCCACTTCGTGGGAGGGAAGTTTGTAGGTGAGCACCTCCGCAAGCGGGAGGGGAAGTTGGGAGTGGGTCCTCCCGCATAGCGGGAGGGGAGTTTGTAGCTGACCTTCCCGTAAACGGGAGGGGATAGGTGGGCTCTCCCATTTCGTGGAAGGATAGTTTGCAGGTGACCCATCCCGCAAGTGAAAGGGGAGTTGGTATGTGGATTTCCACACTTTAAGAGAGGTTGTGGATGATTTCTCCAATTTGTATGGAAAACTCCACCCCCTGCAAAGATTTGCTTTGTAGAGGAGGATCACTTTTTAAAACCCTCCCCCGCGTCGCTTTGCCCCTAT
>CAZNDM010000104.1:0-27634 GCA_964571845.1 uncultured bacterium
GGGAAGTAAACTTTTCAAATCTCTCATAAAGCAACGATGGAAAATTTCTTACAAACTCCTCCCCCGTTTTACGGGAATTCTTTACAGCGCCTCCCCCGCTTTGCGGGGGGAGGATAAAGGAGGGGGCAAAAAGCAGATTTGGCAGGGGATAGCATGTAGGGCTTTTGTTGCCCTCCCCTTAATCCCCTCCCACTGCGTGGGAGGGGAGGTAGTGGACTCCCACTTCGTGGGAGGGGAGGTTAGAGGGGGACCCTCTCACCCCGATGGATGGGATGTTGTGGGTAAATTTCCGCAAGGGGAAAGAGGTATTTTTGTGCAGAGCTGGAGGGGAAATCGGGTGTGTGACTTATGCAAGCTGAAGGGAATTGATATTTCTTTCATCGTTACTCGTTAGGAGATTGCTCCACCGTTAATCCTCACGATACCGGTGAGTTGCACGGATAAAAGTCCAAAAATCTATCCAGACTTTATTAAGAAAATCTTCACTCCACTATCCAGACGGATTACAGGATCTCCCACTTTATAGCACAGATGAGCTATTGAGAATTAAGGTTGTCCGGTATGAAAATAACTCTCCATTTTTCTGGAATCCGGAGAGAGGCGCTATTTCCCATGAATTTCTTACCAAATTCGTCAGTTTTGTTTTATACTAAAAGCTCAAAATAAACAGGGAGGTAAAAGAAATGAGACTTTTCATCGACACGGCAGATTTAAAAGAGATAAGGGAGATAGCGAGCTGGGGCATTGTTGAGGGTGCGACCACAAATCCAACGCTGATTTCACAGCAGGAAGGTCATCCACACGATATACTTAGAGAGATTTGCGAGATTGTTCAGGGACCTGTATCCGCTGAAGTTGTCTCACAGGACCACAAAGGTATGATAGAGGAGGCGAGGGAGCTTGCGAAGATTCATGAGCACATCGTGATCAAAATTCCCTTTGGTATCGAGGGGCTAAAAGCAGTCAAAGCCCTTTCGAGCGAGGGGATTAAGACCAATGTTACACTGGTTTTCTCGCCATCACAGGCTTTGATGGCGGCAAGGGCAGGAGCCAATTTCATTTCACCATTTGTAGGCAGACTTGACGACATTTCCAACGATGGAATGGAAATCGTTGCCCAGATCGTCGAAATATTCAACAATTATCCCGATATTGAAACTCAGGTGATAGTTGCATCGATCAGGCATCCAATGCATGTTGTGGAAGCAGCGCTCATAGGTGCTCCCATTGCCACCATACCGCCCAAGGTGTTCAGACAGATGGTCAAGCATCCGCTCACCGATATTGGTATTGAAAGGTTCCTTAAAGACTGGGAAAAAGTAAAGGACCGCTTGAAATAGGAGGTTTTCATGTCCGTTAGGAGACTGGGGACCGTTTTGGTTCTTTTAGCCGGTATTCTTTTTTCGGGGACGATAGAGGATTCCCGTAGGAACGCAATAGTAAAAGCAGCAGAGAGGGTGGGACCATCAGTCGTCTCAATTTCAGTCCTTTCCCATAGAGTTGTTGCAAGAAGTCCATTTTTTGATTTCTGGGGTGAGTTCTGGAGGGACTTTTTCCCTCCAGAGTACTTCAGAGAGGAAGTTCAGTCCCTTGGCTCAGGCGTGATTTTTAACCGTAAGGGTTACATTCTAACCAATCAGCATGTGGTCGAGAATGCGGAGATCATCAAGGTAACCCTTCCAGATGGCAGAACCTTTGATGGCAGGCTCGTTGGTGCCAGTGAAAAGCTCGACATTGCAGTTGTGAAGATTGATGCGGACGATCTCCCGGCTGCTCCCATCGGAAATTCAGACACTCTTTTCATAGGAGAATGGGCAATTGCAATTGGAAATCCTCTCGGATTCTTACTTGAAGATCTCCAGCCCACGGTCACTGTCGGGGTTATCTCTGCTGTGCATAGAACGATTAAGGAGAAGGAGGGGAACAGGCTGTACAGGGACATGATCCAGACAGATGCGGCGATTAACCCCGGAAATTCTGGCGGTCCACTCGTGAACAGCCTTGGAGAGGTGATCGGGATCAACACATTCATATTCTCCAAATCAGGCGGCTCCGAGGGCATGGGATTTGCAATTCCCATCAACACAGCCATGAAGGTGGCAAAAGAACTGATCAAATACGGAAAAGTCAGGGAAGGCTACATCGGCGTTTATGTTCAGAACCTTACGCCTGACCTGAAGAAGGCACTCGGATACAGAAAAATCTACGGTGTCCTCGTCGCTTCCATTGATCCAGAAAGCCCCGTGCACTCCAGTTTGAAGGAAAGTGACATAATCGAGGAGATCAATGGGCGTTTGATTTACAATACAGGGGACTGGGAGGATTTCACCTATGCCCTTGTGCCGGGAGACACACTTAAAATGAAAGTTTTCAGAAAGGGCAGGGAATTTAATATCAAGGTGGTTGCGAGGGAGATAAAAGAGCGGGGCGAGTTTGTTAAAGAATTTGGGGTTACGGTTGCAAGAGTCAAGCCGTATTATATCCACAAATTTAATCTAACAACGAGTGAGGGGCTAATTGTTTTGAATGTAAAGGAGGGATCTGTTGCAGATAGAATAGGTCTTAGAAGAGGGGATGTGATTCTCTCGATAAACGGTGTGAAAATAGAATCTCCCGGGGACATCAAGAAAGGACTGAGAAGAGCGAGGAGGAAAGGGTTTTTGCATATAGTGATAAACAGGCAGGGTAGCATTTATCAGGCTACCATCGGGTTTTAGACATGGATGATAAAAGTATCAAGATAAAAGTCGGGTTTATGGTTATTGCGGGGCTGGTCGTCCTCGTTCTGGGCTACTACTGGCTCAGAAATTATCAGCTCAGGAAAGAGTATCATTATTACAGGGTGAAATTCAAAAAAATCGGATGGGTCAACAAAGGGGACCTCGTTACAGTCATGGGGGTGCCCAAGGGGAGGATCGAGGATATCCAGCTTTATGGCGATAGTGTAATCATTGTTGCAAAGCTTGAAGATGTTCAGTTGAGAGAAGGTGCGACAGCTACGCTTGTGAGTCTGGGAATTATTGGGCAGATGAGACTTTCTTTTACGCTTGGAAACGGTCCTCCTCTTCCCGATTATACGACAATTGAAGGGCAGACGCAGAAAGACATGGGGGAGGTGATCTCTGAAATGGGGTATCTTCTTGCGTCTTCTGACTCCCTGATCACCTACGGTATCAAGCTGATGAACCAGACTTCAGAGGTTTTGAAAGTCGCGTCACAGAAGGTGATTTCCTCGTCAGAGAAGCTTGACAGCCTGGTTGTTACGCTCACACTCCTGATGCAGGATCTGAGAATAACGGTAAGAGATCTGGCTCCACAGATCAAGAAAACGATAGCAGGGGCTGACACGACATCGAAAAAACTTAACAGGCTGATTTCGGATCTCGACTCCCTCACCCTTGTTCTCCTTTCCGGCAAGGGAACTGTGGGTAAGATGGTTGAGAACGATTCGCTTTATAGAGAGATTGATTCAACCTTGAGGAGTTTGAGGGAGCTAATTGAGGACATCAAGAAGCACCCGCACAGGTATGTCCAGATCAAAATCTTCTAAAAAGACAAAATTTGTCTGCAATGTCTGCGGATATGAGAGTCCACGATGGATGGGCAGGTGTCCGTCCTGTGGGGAGTGGAATACATTTGTGGAGGTGATAGAAAGCTCCAGAAAGGGGTGGATAGTGGAGCCCGGTGAGGCTCGCCCTGTCAAACTTCAGGATGTAATGGAAATAAAGCGCCAGAGAATACCTGTGGGAATTGGTGAAGTTGACAGGGTCCTGGGTGGTGGTATCGTTCCCGGTTCCTTAATCCTCATTGGAGGTGATCCGGGCATCGGGAAGTCCACACTGCTCCTGCAAATCGCAGGAAGCCTTGCATCGAGAGGAGTTAAAGTCCTTTATGTTACGGCAGAGGAATCACTTGAACAGGTAGGGGAAAGGGCAAAGAGGCTTGGTATTCAGGGAGAAAACATTTATGTCCTGGCTGAATCTGAAGTCAGGACAGTTATATCTCATGTGGAACAGATCTCCCCGGAGGTACTTTTTATTGACTCCATTCAGACGGTTTATCATCCGGAGTTAACATCAGCCCCCGGTTCAGTTTCTCAGGTGAGAGAGTGTGCGGGTGAGTTTATGAGACTTGCAAAATCAAGGAGAATTGCGACATTTCTCGTTGGTCATGTAACCAAGGACGGTTCACTTGCAGGTCCAAGAACCCTTGAGCACATGGTGGATACTGTGATTTATCTCGAAGGAGAGAGGCAGCTCGGTCTGAGAATTCTGAGAAGCGTAAAGAACCGTTATGGTTCCACCAATGAGATCGGTGTTTTTGAGATGGAGGATAGAGGACTTGTAGAGGTGACGAATCCGAGCTCGCATTTTTTGGGTGACAGTAGTGAGAGCAGAATCGGTGTGGCTGTGATTTCACTCCTTGAGGGGATAAGACCGATACTGATAGAGGTGCAGGCGCTCGTTGCACCCACTGCATACGGAATGCCACAGCGAAATACAACGGGATTTGATCCCCGGAGACTCTCCATGATTCTTGCTGTTCTTGAAATAATAACTGGATACTCCTTGAGAAATTCTGATATTTTTGTTAACATAACAGGAGGGATCAGAGTAACAGAGAGTGGTGGAGACCTTGGAGTGGCAATGGCAATAATTTCATCCTTCCGTCGCATTCCATTGCCACCCAGATCAATTTTTATTGGAGAACTGGGTTTGGGAGGTGAGATCAGGGTAGTTAAAGGGATCCAGAAAAGACTGAGTGAAGCCAGCAGGCTTGGTTTTGAAACTGCTTACATTCCTCATACCTCTGTGGAAACGCGAGATATTAAAGTTGTTAAAGTTAAAAATATAGAGGAGGCGATTCAATCATGCGTTGGTTAACGACAATAAGAATTTTGTTCTTTTTCATTTTTACTTTTGTCGTGTCTGAAATCATTATCAGGCTCGGTTATGGTATTGCCATTGGTGTGGCTGGCGGTGTTATCACTGCAATTGCCCTTCTCGGGCTGGAATACTTTATTGTTAGGAAAAGGTCAAGGGATGTCCTTGCCCTGTTTACAGGTATTACAGTGGCACTCATTACAGCCAATCTCCTGGCTTTCTTTATCACCAAGGCTGATATACTTGCAAGTGTTAAACCCTATGTGTACATCCTTTTGAATATTCTCATCCTTTATCTATTTGGTAGTTTTGCATACCACAAGAGGGATGAGCTTAAATTTCTCGATGTTTTTTATCACAAAAAGGGCTACACAAGGGGCAGGGTGCCCCCAAAGATTGTTGATACCAGTGTGATCATTGACGGAAGAATACTTGGCATTGCCAAGACCGGTTTCCTTGAGGGCGAGGTAATAGTGCCCAAGTTCGTACTCAGGGAGCTTCAAAGAATTGCTGATGCCAAAGATCATGCCAAGCGAACAAAAGGGCGTAGAGGACTGGATGTCCTTAAAGAACTCCAGCAGTTGCCGGATTTCCATCTGATAATTTCTTCAGAGGATGTGCCAAGAGTAAAAGAGGTTGATCACAAGCTTATAGAACTGGCAAAGAGAAAGAAGGCAAAAATCCTGACCATTGATTACAATCTGAAAAAACTTGCTGACATTCAGGGAGTAAAGGTGCTCAACATAAACGAGTTGTCCAAAGAGCTGAAGCCGATACTCGTTCCAGGAGATATTATCCATGTTAAGGTATTAAAACAGGGTAAGGAAGAGGACCAGGGTATAGGGTATCTCGAGGATGGGACGATGGTTGTTGTAGAGAATGGAGTTGATTACATAGGTGAGGAGCTCGAATGTTCTGTGATTTCGGTGCTACAGACGGATGCGGGGAGGATGATATTTGCCAAACCCAGAAAGGTTTTACAGAAGGCGAGAAATGAGCACCATCATCAGGATCATAACAGATAATTATGTGTTTGGTGGGGATTTTCGTGCGGAGCATGGATTCTCCGCACTGGTTGAGGATGATGGGAGAAGGATAATCTTTGATTTTGGGAAAACGGGTGAGGTATTCAGGCATAATTTTCAGCTTACAGGGGTGGAAGCAGAGAGTATAGAGGCGGGGGTAATAAGTCACGGGCATTATGATCATACGGGCGGAGTGGCGGAGCTTTTAAAGCTCCGCCACTCCGCCCTTAAAATATTCGCCCATCCTGAAATCTTCTCCAACAGATTCGCTGTTGACCCCGGAGGTAACAGGAGATACATCGGTATATACTGGTCAAAACAGTATCTTGAGGGCCTGGGTGCCCGGTTTCAGTTTATCACAAATCCCACAAGGATAACGCCCAATGTCTGGGTATCAGGACCAATTCCCCGGGATCTGGGGTTTGAAGGGAGGTCCCCGAGGTTTAAAAAACTGGAAAATGGCTCACTTGTCGAAGATACTATTCCTGACGATCAGGCACTCTATGTCATAACTGAAGAAGGACTTGTGGTAATAGTGGGATGCTGTCATGCAGGACTTTTGAACACGGTCGATTATGCAGTAAAACTTACAGGCGTTGAAAGGATAAGGCTTGTCATAGGTGGTACCCATCTTGCAGGATACGATCTTTCCAGTTTGAAGAAGCTTTTTGATGAGCTTGAGAAGTTTTCCATTGAAGAATTCAGGCTCTCGCACTGTACCGGTCTCATACCTTTTGCCGAGCTGTACAGAAAGTTTCCCGGTAGAGTCAAGCCTACAAGGGCTGGAGATGTGATAAAAATTGGCTGACCTGTCAGTTGAAATCGCCGGCATAAGATTCAGAAATCCTATTTTTGTCGCATCAGGTACATTTGGATACGGTCTTGAGCTTATTGATTCTGTTCAGGTAGAAAACATCGGAGCTATTGTAACCAAAGGCCTGACCATAAATCCGAAGGTTGGTAATCCTCCTCCCCGGCTGGTGGAGACACCGTGCGGACTTATCAACTCCATTGGTCTTGAAAACATTGGCATTAGAGATTTTGTAAAAGACAAGCTTCCCCGTCTCAAAGAGCTCGGTGTCCATGTGGTTGTGAATATCTCAGGTGACAGTGAAAGAGATTACTTTGACGCAGTGGAGATTGCTGATGATGCTGAAGGTATCGATGCGATTGAGCTCAATGTCTCGTGTCCCAATGTAGAAAAAGGAGGTATGGAGTTTGGCAGAAATCCTCTCATGCTTGAAAAACTTGTCGAAGGGGTTAGGAGGAGGACAAAAAAGCCGCTCTGGGTCAAGATAACCCCGAATTTTGTGGACATAGTTGAGGAGGCGAAAGCCGCTGTCAACGGAGGAGCCGATGTTATAAGTGCCATAAATACACTTCTCGGCATGCATGTTGACATCCACAATAAGAGTTTTACGATTCCAAGAAAATTTGGGGGACTTTCAGGACCTGCCATAAGACCTTTTGCTCTCTATGTGGTCTGGCAGCTCGTCAAATCTGTTGATGTCCCGGTTGTAGGCATAGGTGGAATTGATTCTGTTGATGCCGCCATTCAGTTTCTCATGGTTGGAGCTCGTGCCGTACAGATTGGGACGGCGAATTTTATAGATCCCGGCATTTCTGTTAAAATCGCATCAGAACTTGGAGAATACCTTGACAGACATGGCTACAGATCCGTTGAAAACATCATTGGAATTCTGCATTGAACGGGGATTGATGGCTTCGCTTGTGTCCTATAAATTAAAACAAACATCACAGGAGGTTGGAGATGCCGATCTACGAATATGTGTGTCTTGATTGTGGTCGTAAATTCAGTCTTTTCAAGTTGAATATTGTGGAGAAGGAAGAGGATAAATGCCCGCATTGCGGTAGCACCAACATAAGGAAGCTCGTTTCGCGGGTGAGGTTTCTCATGTCAGAGGAGGAGAAGCTTGAGAGACTTGCTGATCCTTCAAACTGGGGTGGCCTGGATGAGAACGATCCCAAGTCAATAGCAAGATTTATGAGAAAAATGGGCAATGAGCTTGGCGAAGACCTTGGACCCGAGTTTGAGGAGGTGGTAGATCGTCTTGAGGCTGGTGAATCCCTTGAGGAAGTTGAAAAGAGTATGGAAGGCTCAACCGATGAGTCTTCGGAGGAATAGAGGATTGCCTGATGTTCGTGTACACGATCTGGTTCAATTCAAGGGACAGTAAAAGGAACGGAGAGCTCGTCCAGGAACTTAGAAATTTTCTCAAAGAGCTTAAGGCAAAAGGATTTATAAGTGAATTCAGAATAATGCGACGAAGCCTCGGATTTGGGCCTGAAGGACTCGGTGAGTTCAATGTGATGGTGTTTACTGAGTCGCTTGGAAATTTACAGAAGATCATGGAAGAAATTGAAAAGGGTGAAGTAGGGGGACACGACAATTTTACGCCCCTTGTTCGTGACTTTAAGTCAGCACTTTACAGGGAAGTTGAAGAGTGAGAAAGATCCTCGTTGTCCTTGCAATTTTATTACTTACGGGCTGCTCAAACATAAAACTTATCAGAGGCAGGCCCGTTAAGTTGCCAGTCGAAACCATTCACAGTTTCCCTGAAATTTTAAAAAACTGTTACACTGACAGTGATCTCGAAAAGATCAAAAGAAAACTCGAGAAAAAGACGGGCATGGAGTTCAAGGACCCTTATTACTCCTATTCGACGAAATATCGTGGGATTTATTATGTGAGGTACTTTTATCCGCTTGTGAAACAGGAAATTTATGCCGGAGCCGAAGTCTGGATCGAGTGCTCAAATGAAGGTGTTAGGCGTGTTTTTTACCTCCTTCTTCCACTTGAATGAGGAAGCTGTTACTCCCTTTTTCCAGTTTGTACTGGGCTGGTCTCCAGATCTGGTATCTTTATGACAGGTTTAGGAAGAAGGTCAGGTTTGATGCATTCACAATAGTTGTCGGGAATTTAACAGTCGGGGGGACTGGTAAAAGTCCCTTTGTCTATTACCTTGCCCGGGAACTTGAGAAAGAGTTCAGGATCGTTGTCATAACGAGGGGATATGGCAGGAAATCAAAGAAAGTGGTAATCCTCGAGGATCCTAAAACTCTCCCGGATGTGGAGGAAACAGGTGATGAGCCTCTGATGAATTTCATGAAACTCGGAGGCAGGGTTCCCTTTGTTATTTGCAGGGACAGGATAGAGGCATACCGTGTGGCGAAGAAGAGATTCTCCCCTGATGTCGTGGTTCTTGACGATGCGTTTCAATACAGGAAGATCCTGCCTGACTTCTCCTTTTTAGTGTTTGACAGAAAGAGTTTTCGCGCACCAGGCCTGCTCCTTCCGGCAGGTGATTATCGAGAAAGTCTTGGTGCTGCAAAGAGGGCAGATGCGTATGTTTTTAATCTTAAAACAGGTGGAAGTAGATTTGAGGTAAAGGGTATGTTGCCACAGAAACCCATGCTTTTTATGAGGTACAGGTTAAAGGAGGTCACCGGGAAGCCAGATAGCAGGGAGATCGTCGCATTCGCCGGTATAGGGGACCCACAGAGTTTTCTTGACCTTCTTGAGGAGGAGGGCTTTGAAGTTGTAAGGTTCAAAAAATTCCCTGACCACTACTGGTACACAGATAGGGATCTGGATGAGCTGAGAAAGTATGGGTTGCCCATTGTAACGACTGAGAAGGATTTTGTCAGGATCAGAAATAGGGACGGAATCCATGCTGCTGTGATTGAACCAGAAGTAGTTGATAAGTACGGGATTCTGGAGGAGTTAAAGGACAGGATCAGAGGTAGTATCTGACAAAGAGCCAGACCCTGTGATCCTGGAAATAGGGGGCTACATCGTTGTATTTGTAATGGATGCCAAAAAGGAGGCTTTTGTAAAGGAAGTATTCAAACATGATTCCAAGTGAGAATCCAAACTTTGTGCCGGGGCGGAAATATCTGGTTGTGGGTCCTCTCATGTACTGAGCACCAGCAGTTCCATAGATCTTAAAAAAGAGGTCCTTCCTCTCCTTCTGCATTTCGAGGATGAGGGAATTGTCGGCGAAGACATCGGGGGAGAAGTATCCACCATGCCCAAGTCCAAAATCGCCGAGATAGGAGGAGAAGGTCATGGCATAAAAGTTGAAGCCCACCCTGATCATATCAAGGTAAAGTGGTGTTTTGAAGGTATAGCCGACTCTGAAAAGACCAAATTTTTTGTAGTTGTTGTAAACCCTGATGCCTCTTAAGACACTGGTTCCAATGATCATGGAGAGATCTTTTGGAGCGTGTCTGAATACGAGACCGATTTCACCGCCAGATTCCGTAACCTTTCCGTGCAATTTACCTATGTCAGGATCGTAGAGTCCGACATAGGCAAGGTAGGACTCGTCGTTGGGCAGGGTGAACGCTCGCAGATAGAAGCCCCAGAAGTCTGAGAGGAGGAATTTCAATCTAAGGTCTCCTTTGAAGTTAGTTCCACCTGCGAATCCCATGGGAGTTATACCAGCCATGAGGTAGAAGGTGCCGGGGGCAAATGGTCCTTCAAAAATGGCATGTGCTCCAATACCATCATCTCTGTGAACACCGTCTTCAGCCGATGTTGGAGTTGCCTGCAGGGTTACTCTCGTATTGTAGAGAGGAAAACTGACCTGCACAGGAAATGCGGGTATTTCAAGGAAACTTGTACCTTTTGTTCCCGATTTCTGCCTGTAATATGGTCCGAGCTGGATGTACGCCCTCAGCTCGCGTTCAATCTTTTCCTTTAACTTTTTTATGTAGTAGATAGCCTCCTGCCTCTGGAGTGTAAAAAAATTTTCAGGTGGTATGTTAGGAGCAAGTGTAAGGAGTGGTGGCAGCTGATTTTTTGCGATGTTCTCGAGTCCTATCTCCCTTGCTACATTGAGTGTGTCTTCGATAATAGCCTCGAGTGTGTCCTCAGGTAAGAAAGGGGGGAGAAACTCTTCACCTCCTCTTTTTTCACCCTCTGTGTTCATGGACGCAATTTCAAGCACTTTTAAGGCATCGTACTTCATGTTCAGGGAATAAAGAATCCTTGCATATTCGAGAGCCACCCGTGGATCCAGGCTCGTTACATGAAGCTTACGCAGGATTTTCAAGGCAGAATAATCTTTCCCGAGTCCCCTGTAAACCTTTGCAAGGTCAATGGCAATGTCCTCATCTTCTGGCTTGAGCTCCAGAGCATGTTCGTAGAGTTTAGCTGCCTCCTCAAACTGTCCGTTGGCTGCGTAGAGACCGGCGAGACCTTTTAACACATCGACATTGTTGGGGTCAAGCAGATAGGCTTTCTTGTAAAGAACGAAAGCCGTATAGTATTTGTGCTTTTTCTTGTACTCTTCAGCTTTCTTGACGATTCTGTAAACTTCAACATTTTTGATCTGCTCTTCTATTTCCTTGGTTTTGTATCTTTTGTAAAGGGTTATGAGGTATGTGAGAGCTTCGTCTTCTTTCTTGAGTTTTATAAGAGCCCCCACAAGACCCTTGAGGGCATCTGTGTTTGTGGGATCAAGGACGATAACCTGGGAGTAGAGTCTCCTTGCGTCCTCATAGCGTCCCATGTCGAAATAGACACCGGCCAGACCGAGCATGATCCTGATGTCAGCCGGGTTCTCTTCGTATAGTTTCTGATAAATTTCAGCAGCCTTTTCAAGTTTTCCCTTTTTTTTGAAATACTCTGCAAGTTTGAGTTTGTTTGAATACAGGATCTTTGCGATCTTCTCCTTGATTTCCGGAGACTTGGTTAATTTGAAAAGTTTTGAGTACACCTTCAGAGCCTCATCTTCTCTTCCACTTGAGAGGAGAGCATCTGCGTAGGCTGCAAGTAACTCGGGGTCGTTGGGGCTTTTCTGAAGCAGGATTTCAAAGATGGAAGCAGCTTCACTGAATCTTTTCATGTCCATGTAAACACCGGCAATTCCTTTGAGGATATCGAGATTATCTGGCTGAATTTTTCTTGCGGCGAGATAGTATTTTAGTGCCTTTTCGTAGTTTCCCTGTTTTTTCTCCTTTTCAGCTTCTTTTATGTAGTACTGGATTTGAGCCTGCTGGAATATTTTCTGGCCATCAGGATCGTGTAGAAGATTGTGAGATTTGATTAAATTAATGGCTTCCTGATACCTGCCCAGACCGAGCAGTGCCCATCCTTTGCCGATGATGGCATCTTTGTCATTGGGATCAATCTCAAGAATTCGGTCGAAGTACTCAATTGCCTTGGCATCCTGCCCGAGCTCGTGGTACGAAGTGGCGAGTCCGAGCAGAATCCTTTTACTTCCCGGTGTCTCAACGAGGAGTTTCTGATAGATCTCAATGGCTTTTGCGTAGTCACCACGATTCTTTAGTTCCTCGGCTCTTTCAATTCTCTTTTCAGACTCGATTTCTTTTATGATTTTTAGCACCTGTGCGGTCTGTTTGATTCTGTAAGCTTTTTTGTAGTATTTGAGGGCAGTTTCACGATTGCCGAGGGCAAGGTATGCACCTCCGAGTCCCACAAGAGCGTAATAGTTGTTGGGGTCTTTCGAGAGGACCTTTTTGTAATAAACGATGGCACGGTCATATTTTTTCTGATCGATATAAATGCCACCGATTCCGAGGTTTGCCCAGATATTGTCCGGATCGTATCTCAGGACTGACTTAAACCAGGATAGGGCGACATCGGTCTTTCCCGCGTTTTTGTAAGCTTCTGCGAGTTTGAGCCTCAGATTGACATCGTCAGGGAACTTTTTGAGAAGTTTGAGGTATATGGGAATCATGTCAGGTTTACCTTCCATGCGCGTTACAGCATCACGGAGACCTGAAAGTGCCTTGCGATTGTTTGGAAATTTGGCGAGTATCTTTTCGTATATTCTGATAGCCTCAGCCCGTCTTTCGGGGATGTTTGACAGTATGTGTGCATATTCGAGCTGATAATCGAGGTTGTTGGGATTTTTCTCAAGGAATCTTTCGATCTCTTTAAGAAGCTCTCTTGCGGTCTTTGGATTAGACGATGCCACCTGTATATACTCGAATTTGAGATTTTCGTCTCCCGGTCTGAGTCTGAGGGCTTTTTTGTAGTATGAAATGGCTTTTGAAGTCAGCCCCTGAGCCGCATATATGCGAGCTATCTCAACGATTGCATTAACATCGTTGGGATTTGAGGCGAGTATTCTTCTCAGGTATTTCAGTGCTTCTGAATAATTCCCGATCTTCTTTTCACAGAGAGCAAGTCCGAATAGGGCATCCCGATCACCGCCGGACTTAAGGCCCATGAAAAGGCTCTTTGCTTTTGAATATTTCCCTGCATCGAGTAGGGAGTAGGCGTATTCGAGTCTGGATTTGTAGGTAAAGAGTGAGGGCTTTTCTTTTTCCACAGCCTCAAAGTATTTAACGGCTTCTCTCCCCTTGCCCCGCCAGTAAAGAACTCTTGCAAGATCCATCTTTGCCTCTATATTCTTGGGATTGAGTTTCAGTGTGATCTTCAGCTCCCTCTCTGCATCCTTCAAATTCGATTTGTAAATGTATAATTTAGCAAGGAGGTAGTGTGCATCAGCATCTTTAGGTTTCTTTTTTAAGTACTTACGAAGCAGTCTAATAGCCTCGTTCCACCCCGATTTTTTTGTGCTTAAGACTTCAGCAAGTTCTTTAAGTGCAGGGGGATAGTCAGGATAATACTTCAAAAGGTCCCTGTAAGCCTTTTCAGCGGCATCAAACTTGCCAGCCTCCTTTAAGGATCTTGCAATCTTAAGTCTAACATCGAGACCGTAAACATCACCTTTCGCTTTTTTGGGCGGGGCAGAAAAAAGCAAACCTACCATTATTAATAGATTAATAATTTGCATGGATGCACCTCCAAACTTAAAATATAGACCATGATTCTCGTTAAGGCAATTATTTTTTTGCTCATGAATTACAATTGCAACTCGACTACGATAAAAAAAATTTTAGCAGAGTCGTGGAGGGAATACAAAAAGGAATTTATTCAGAGTGATGGAAGAGTGATCGATAAGTTCAATGGGGACATTTCTACATCTGAGGGTCAGGCTTACGCTATGCTGCGCGCTGTACTCACAGGTGACAAAAAGACCTTTTACACTGTCCTGGATTGGACAATAAGGAATCTCAGATATCCCCGTGGTGACTGGCTGTTCGCCTGGAAATGGGGTAAGGATAAGTCGGGCAACTGGGGTGTGCTGGATTCAAACTCAGCAGGTGATGCAGACCAGCTCATAGCTTTTGACCTTATCCTCGCTTACAAAAAATGGAAGGACGATTCTCTGCTCACATTTGCAAAGCGGATTCTCGATGACATCTGGACAAAGGAAGTCGTCAGGGTGAAGGATTGGTACTTCGTGCTTCCCGGAGAGTGGGCGAGAGATGAACGGGATTATAGGATTAATCCAAGTTACTATCTGCCATTTGCATATCCCTATTTTGCCAGACTGGATCAGACAAGGCCCTGGGATACACTCATCGCTACCACCTACCGCGTTCTTGAAAAAGCCTCTACCTGGGTAGGTCTCCCTGTAAACTGGGCTTATGTTAACTCTGAGACAGGAGAGATTTACATTATTGATGATGATCCTACGGACAACACATCTGATTTCAGCTTTGATGCCGTAAGGGTTTTTGGTAATGTTTACATGGATTATCTTCTTTTTAAAAGGGAAAGGGCACTCGGGTATCTCCTCAAGCAGAAATGGCTGATCTCCTACTGGAAAGCACGGGAGATGATACCTGCAGAGATTACGGTTTACGGTTTCCCCAGAAAAAACTACGAGGCACTCTCGATTTACGCCGGCCTCCTGCCCGCGCTTTATGTGCTTGACAGGAGAGTTTTTATCGAGGTGTGCAAGAAGAAAATTTTGAAAAGTTACAAAAAGGGGATCTTTGGAGATCCCCGTGATTACTACTCACAAAACCTTGTGTGGTTTTCCCTTTCCCTGATTTACCGTGCTACTCCTCTTCCTCTTCCATGAGCCTTCTCTTCTTGTAGGCATCCACGATCGCGCGAACAACTTTGTAGAGGAGGTAAAGTGCAATGATTAGCAGGATGGAGAGAAGGAGAGTGTGCTTGGCTATGTAGAACTTGATTTTCTTCAAAAAGCCTACTTTGCCAATGATTCTCTTTTTGCCAACATCAATGGATTTGACCTCGAACGAAGAGTTTACTGCAATTATGTTGCCCTTTTCAAATTTGGTCAGGATCTTTGGAATAAGGAGTGCCTCGAGTGGGTATTTTATGTTTGCCGTGTTCCTCGAATATACTACGAGAACGGTTTTGTCCTTGTTGTACGGTGATATGATCTGCTCCATGAATCCGGCTGAGTCATAGTCGTATGCTTTTATGACTTCTGTCGTAACCCCTTCCTCTTCCCCTCCAAATATCCTTTTCCAGAAGCTCTTCTTTTTCTTTACATAGGTTTTGAGACTCTTGATGCCTTTTTTCGTGATGTATAAGTACTTTCTGTCGGAGAGGTCACGAATAAAACTGTTGTTGGATTCGTTACCGAAAGCGATCATGTGATAATCTTTCATAAACTCAATACCAGAGAGCATACCGGGAGTAACGACTTTAAATTTCACTGACTGAGGAGATGTCTCCTTGCCAAAGTAAGTAACAAGGAGGAGCAGGTTGTGGATGTCTTCTGCACTGAACTTATCTGGAAGGACAAAAAGGACATCCTTCATGTTTTGCCAGAGTGTATAAGGGTATCCGGAGTATTTTATCAAACTTACATCAGGCATTTCGATGAAGTACTCTCTGTCAAGTTTCAGGGTGGTGCTCGAGTGGATGGTTCCCCATATCTGTTTGTCTGAGACTCTACGGCACGGATCGAAGTTTATGGGAAAGAGGTGAAATACAACAATCATGTGGTTACGCGGTCCAAGGAGCCAGGTGGGAAGGGGAACATCGAGTGTTGCATAGCTTTCTCCTGCTTTGTTTTTCAGAAGTTTTGAGACAACCGATCTTTTGTTAATTATCACCTCGATCATCGAGAGTCTTCCGTCAAGTCCGGCGCTATAGCTGTAGATGAGCCTGAGCTTGGAGCCCTTGGGGAAGAATTGGGCATCCGGCTGGGTAAACAGGTTAATATCAATGGGCTTTGCATAAAATCCCCGTACAGTTGTATCAACCATACCGAGTTCAGATAATTCAAACTTTTTCTTCAGCGGAATATAGCCTTTCTGTTCCCGTTCTTTCAGGGTATCAACTTCGTTGACCTCGTATATGACACTTCGCTGGCCAGAGAGGATTTTACTGCCCACAAAGAGGGCTCTTGCAGCCTTTTCAACGCCACGAGGATCAACTCCGGTAACGATCAGCACCGCTCTTCTCGGGTTGGAGGGGTCGTTTTTGACGAGAAGCACGCCGGTGCCCGGTGAGACGCCCACACCTTTTGTGGGGAAAAGCTCCTCTGTTGAGGCGAACTTTAAAATTTCCGGATTCTCTTTAATTGTCCCCACAAGGATAATGTCTTTATCTGTTTCTCCAGCTGACCTGTAGATGTTAACTTTCACATCTCTGAAAGATATGAAATTTGAGAGGATAAAGTCCACATAGGTCATAGCCTGAACAGTTGTGATCGTTGGAACATTTGGCATAACAAAGTTTATCTCGCGGGTTCCGTAGTCTCTTTTATCGAAAAACGGATGTGGAAAAACGCCAAGGTTAACAATGGGCGATATTGGCCTGTATTTAAACAAAATGTAAGATTTTTTCGAAATTTTTGTCCAGAGAGCTGGAGAAAACGGGTCTTCGCAATCGAGGGTGTAGTGCTGATCAACGAGGAAGCTCAAAACATTGTAGTCTTCAAGAATGTATGGTGGAATTGGCAGCACGATCTCGGTCGTAACCGAATTCTCCTTTGTCAGTGTTATGGACTTCAAAGTAATGTTATTTACTGCAATTGAAAGGTGTGACAAACTCGGAAGGAGAGCTTCGGAGTGGTTGAAGAAGATATGGATCTCTGAACCCTCGAGAATATTCCATCTTGGTGGTTTTGTGAATGTCAGTCTTTCTACAGCGTGAAGACCTTTGAGATTCAGGTCCTTTTTTACATAGAGATCTTTTTCAAATGTGGCTCTGTAGGTATGAACTCCTGCAACAGGAGGTGCAGGAGGTATCCGGGTCTGCTTCTGCGTTGTAACTTTTTTTAAGGTCTTGGTCCTGGGTGCAGTTTTCTTTCGCGGATAAGTCTTTCTCGGTGCGGCATTAAGACCTGTTAAAACAAAAAAAGCCAGAACGAATGCAACTTTTCTCATCTTTTCCTCCTTCCAGTTACTTTTTGGCTTTAACGGCATTTGCGAGAACCCTGTAAGGGGTTGTGATAACCCTTCCAAGGGATTTAAGAGGATTGTCTTCCTCTGCCTCAGTATAAATCCATTTGTCTGCTGGTGAATAAATGAGTTGAATTATGTCTTTCCTCGTCTGTACATCGTCTTCGGATATGTTGAATTTAAGACCGGCAACTGTCCTGTCCTGCAGTTTTACAGCCCAGGCAACCTCTGCCCTCAAGAATACCCTCTTACCCTGTTTTCCAAATATGATTATGTCGATCTCCTTGGGGAGGTCGAGAACCTTTTCAAGTATGATTTTTGCTCCACCTTCTGAGAGATCACTCACCTTACCAATGTAACCTTTACTTCTGATCCACACCTGACAGGGGAGATCCACTTCGACGCGGTAGTATCTTCTCCTCTGTGGCCTTTCGTAAGCCACCATCGTGGATGCGAGTACGATAAAGAAGTTGAAGAGATTCCAGAATCCATTGATGATCACTGCGTCAATTTCATCAGGGTGATTTTTCCATCTTATCGGTGTGAAGATGATGCCAATAATTGTAAGAGCCAGGAGCACAAGAAGAGGCCTTACTGGCCTGATGTCGAAATAATACTCATCCTCCTTTGCCACCTTGGGTGTAACGACAAACCTACCTGCTCTCGGATTGATTAGTGTAACAGTTGAAATCATGAGTGAATAGTACGATCTTGCAGTTTCGTAAATTTCTGTCCAGAACGAGTGGCGAACATTCTTTGACATAAGGGAGCCTGTCAAGACCGCTCCGATCAGATGAGGGAATGCGTAAGAGACGACCTCAACTGCTGTACCTATGAGAGGGTAAATTCCAAAAATTAAGTAACTCAGTGGTGCGAGTATGAAAACGATCCTGGCATATCCTGAGAAAAAGTGGATCATTGAGTTCAGGTATGCAAGCCTCTGGGGTATTGTAAGCCCCTTTTTGAATAGAGGGTTATCGAGTCTGAAGATCTGGATCATTCCCCTTGTCCACCTCCCCCTCTGGCTGATGTAGTATGCATATCTGTCAGTTGCAATACCTGCTGCCTGAGGGATTCCGAGGTAAACAGAATTCCAGCCCTTTGCGTGGAGTTTAATTGATGTGTGGGCATCTTCTGTAACGGTCTCCTGTGCGATCCCCCCAATTTCCTCCAGCGCCTTTCTTCTCAGAACCGCGCAGGATCCGCAGAAGTAAACCGCATTCCAAAGATCCTTTCCCGGCTGTACAAGGTGGTAAAAGTACTGCTGCTCTTCTGGAAGTACCTTCTCCAGATAAAGGTTTCTCTCATAGACATCGGGGTTGTAAAAATGGTGTGGTGTCTGTACGAGTGCGAGCTTTGGATCTTTGATGAAGAATCCAACGGTCATCTGCAGGAAGCTCCTTGTGGGGACATGGTCTGCGTCAAAGATGGCTATCAGGTCGCCGCTCGTCTTTTTGAGAGCATGGTTGATATTGCCAGCCTTTGCCCCCTTGTTGTCGGGTCTCGTGATGTAATATGCCCCGAGCTCTTCAGCCAACTTCTTGACCTCGGGTCTCCTGCCGTCATCAAGCACATAGACCTTCTTTTTGGGGTAGTCCATTGCCAGTGCCGCGGCGATCGTGGGTCGCAGAACCTCAAGAGGCTCATTGTATGTGGGTATAAAAACATCTACGGTAGGCCATTTATCAATGTCATCCGGCAGGGGCACCGGTTTCCTGTTGATCGGCTCGATTATCTCAAAGTAACCGAGCACGAGAACCATAAAGCCGTAAAGCTCAGCAAGAAGAAGGATTACACTGACTATGAAACTTGGCGTGTAGTAGGTATTTATGGTCTCCGTCGCCCTCCAGTAGAAGTATCTCAGTGAAAGAGCGAAGCTCAGGGTTAGCATGAAAATCCTCTGATGAGGGAACCACTTGTAGATGATAAGCATGAGGATCAGAATGGGTATGGAGATCATCAACTGCTCTCGCCAGTAGAGCTTAAAAGTGATAAAGTACAGGCTTACGAGAACTGTGAGAATGTAAATTGCGATTTTAAGCCAGTTGTACTTTTTAACATATTCACCGATGACGACATCTATTCTGCGGGCACCTTTTTGAGCTCTTCTGACAAGGGCTGTCATCTCTTAATCACCTGCTCAAGAACAGTTTCCCTGGCTTTAATTTCCTTTGCAAGTAATCTAAATGCCCTCGCTCCTGCAGACCCGGGCTCATGGAATATCACAGGTTTACCATAGGCAAGTGCCTCGGCAATGTTGAGGTCCTTTGGTATTCTCGTTTTAAATGGAATATTTTTGTACTTTTCTTCAAGCACCCTCGCTGTCTGGACCATGAGTTCCTCTCGTCCATCATACATATTTATAATTATCCCCAGAACTCTCAAGCTCGGTTTTAACTTCTCTTTAATGTCCCTTAAAAAAACAAATACTGCTGGCAGCGTTCTATACGCAAGGGGTTCTGACTGAACCGTGATCATCACGGCATCAGATGATACAACGGCACTGCCAGTTATGCTATTGAATGTGGGCGGGGTGTCTATAAGGATGTAGTCGTACCTGTCTTTAACTCCGGTGTATTCAAACCAGTTTTTCAATCTATCGAGGTTTTTCGACACCGAAGAAATACGCCATTCGAGGTAAGGAGTAACAGGTCCACTGGGAATCACATCTATGTTTCGGTAAGGCGTACTTCTTATAACCTCCTCCGGCTTCACATTTTTCAGGAGGATATCGAAGCTGCCACGATCAATTTTGTCTTTATAAAGCCCTATGCCAAGATAAAGGGAATTTTGAGGGTCAACATCCACCAGGAGAACCTTGTGTCCTCTCTCGGCGAATGCTGCACCAAGATTGATGACAACAGTTGTTTTACCCACTCCACCTTTCTTGGAAAGTATGGCGTATATTTTTCCCATATCACTCCTTTACTCGAAGGAGAAAAAGTCCTTCGCTGTTTTCTTGCTCTTTTGTCTCTTTTCAATAACCTTCTCAACAGCCTTTCTTCCCTCCTCTTCCTCAATTAAGGAGAGGAAGAACTTCTTGGCTGTCTCCTTTCCTCCGTGTCTCACCTCTTCAACCTTTTCCTCAATCTCTTCTTTTAACTCAGGGGGTAACTCTCTGAAAACTTCTTCAAGTATCTTCTCAATTGGAGCATTTTCTTCGAGCAATGGAAACAGGATCTCTTCCTTTTTACTCTCCTCTTCCTTGGAGAAGGACCTGTACTGGAAATCTTTTATCTTGTATTCTTCGGTCAGCTCCTTGACATCCAGGTCTTCTGATATTTCGACCGGGGGTGGCTCTTCTTTCCCTGCTTTTTTTAATTTCTTTTTCTTTATAAGCATCAGATCACCTCTTTTTCCTGATCAACTGTTATTCCAAGTTTATTCAGAAGTAACCTGTAATTTGGCTTTTCTCTGAGTATTCTCTCGATCTCGCGGATGTTCTTCGTGGTGCTAACGAGAAAAATGAATTTGCCTTCCCCACCCTCAAAACTGGTAATTTCAGTGGATCTTATCCCTTTCCCTATTAGAGACGAAAAAACACCTGTGAAGAAGCCTGCAAGGAGCATTGCCGTTGGCATTACCTCCTCGCTTTTTCCATAAGCAAGGGGAGAGTAAACGGGGAGGATGTAAAACTGCTTTTCCTTTCTCGCGTGAGTCAGGTCTATCTCAGCCCATCTCCTTAAAAGCAGGTAATCGTTAAGGATCTTGATAAAGAGCTCAACCTCGAGGTCATTGATGGATTCTCCGTAATTTGATGTGATGAAATTGTCCATTCTTTTGTAAAACATCTCGCCCCATTTTGTTCCGATTTCAAAGAGAATGTCGAGACCCTCTTCGTATTCGTTCAGGACAGATGTAATCGCATTCAGAAAGTCTTCTGTGATCATTATTTCAACAGGACTATTGAAGAACTGGATACGCCCGCTTTTAATGGCAACTGGTAATGGTCTTTTTTCTACCGTCTCCTCTTCCCTTTCGCCAAGATCCCAGAAAGATTCTTTCATGATTACTCTCCTTTTCCTTTAATTTAAATTGAAATTGCAATATAAGTCAAGCTTTTATTCGATAAATCCCCTATATTTGAAAAAGATGCGAGCCCTCATTTCCCGTAAAAGCCATTTACCATGAGCCACATCAAATGCTGTAAAAAACAGGTTTCCAATGAACCCGCCCAGCATCGTCGAGATACCAACTGTTAGCCTTTTCCTGCCTTTATCCACATCTAAATCTGGATTAGAGAGCTCCGAATAAAGTGTGGCTATCCCGTAGATCATAATTGCTGTAGAGACCAGACGGAATGCCGCAATTCCAAGAGCTGTTCCTTTCCTGTCAAGCATGAAATGGGTATAACCGGGAATAAAAGACGAAAAAATGTAATCCTCGTAGCCGATCTCCCAGGTAAGTATTTTGTACTCATTGTAAGTCATCTCTTTTGGCACTATGGGAAGTGTGAAATGCTTCCCATAAATATCCCCGCTTATGAGACTTATGATCAGGAAAATCGCCATAATTGCCCAAAATTCTATTAATTTGCAGTTGTAAAGTCAAGTAACTGCCCGAAAGTATTCGAAAAAAACCTTCCCCTCCAACACAAGACGGGTGTTTTGTGGTGGAGGATTAAGAAGAGAAAGGGCAGAGTTGACGGGAGGAGCAGTGGGTGGTCTCTCTGATCTCCCCTTTGCAGAGACACCTCACCTGCTACTGTACGAATTTAAAAAATCCTGAGACCATTCTGCAAAATAACCACCCTTTATAGCTTCTCTGATCTTTTTCATCAGTGATATATAAAAATAAATATTGTGGTAAGTTGAGAGCACTGCGGCGAGCACTTCTCCTGTATTGAAAAGGTGTCTTATGTATGACCTTGTAAAATTTCGGCACACATAACAGTCACATTCGGGATCAGGAGGTGAAAAATCCCTGCTGTATTTTGCGTTTTTTATAACCAGTTTCCCTGAGGATGTGAACATGGAGCCTGTTCTCCCGTTTCTCGTTGGCAGCACACAGTCAAACATATCGACTCCGTAAAGTACACCAGTAACGATGTCTTCAGGATAACCGACACCCATGACATAACGAGGTTTTTCCCTGGGAAGAAGGGGAGTTATTTCTTCAAGAACTTTGTCTCTTTCAACCTTTGGTTCACCAAGAGCGAGACCGCCAAGAGCGTAGCCGTCAAAGTCAAGCTTCATGAGTTCAAATGCAGCCTCCTTCCGCAGGTCAATGTAAACACCACCCTGAACAATACCGAAGAGGGCTTGATCAGATCCTATCTTCTCCTTGTGCTCTTTTGCCCTCTTCGCCCATTTGAGAGTTAACTGAAGGTCTTTTTTTGCCTGATTCCTCGTAACAGGGTAGGGAGAAGGATGGTCAAATATCATGATGATATCCGCACCTATGTCCCTCTCGATTTCCATCACCTTTTCAGGCGTAAAGAAGATGGTACTTCCATCAATATGCGATTTGAATTCAACTCCGTCTTCTGTTACTCTGCGGAGATCTGCGAGGCTGTGTACCTGAAAACCGCCTGAATCCGTAAGGATGCCTCTATCCCAGTTCATAAACCTGTGGATTCCACCTGCTTCCTTGATAAGCTTCTCTCCAGGTCTCAAGTGGAGGTGGTAGGTGTTTGAAACGATTATGTCAACGCCAATTTCTTTCAGGTCCTTTGGCATCATGGTCTTTACCGTTGCCTGAGTGGCAACGGGCATGAATGCAGGTGTCTCAAACGAGTATCTTTCTGTGGTGATCCTTCCGACTCTTGCACCTGTTTTTGAATCTTCGTGGATTATTTCAAACTTTATTCCCATCTTCTTCCTCCGGAATCACCGTGACTCTGTCCCTGTCGAGCTCCACAATCACGATCTGTCCTTCGTAAAGAATCTTAAACCCCTCCATTTTTATGTTTTTGTAGTCGATTGAGAGTCTTTTCCCCGAATCCAGGAGCTTTAAAATCCCCCTCCCACGGTTATCGTCAAAAAACAGAACCTTAGCCTTTTTTCTGACCATTCATCCCCGTCGTATCTATTAAAATTTCCACTTCATGTTTTTTGTAAAGCTCTTTTTTGAATTTTTCCCAGAGTTCGCGCTCTTTCTGCCTCTTAATCCTGTTCATTATAAGCATCTTGACCTCATCGAGAGTTTTGTATCTCGGTGGCTCCATGCTCTCGACCTTGAGTATCATGTAATTTCCATCTGAAAGAGGAATAACACCGGACACCTCACCGGGTTTAAGTTTGAAAGCCCATGTTGCAAGCTCCTTTGGTCGAGCCTGTGAGGTTATCCCAGTCAAAAGTCCTCCCTTCTTTGCATCAGGGGTGATAGAATATTTCATGGCAAGGGAGTCAAAAGGTTCACCGTTGTGGATCTTCTTTAAAATCTCTTCAGCAAGCTTTTTGTCTTTGACAACTATTCTTCTTACCTTGGCTTTGCCGGGTACCTTGAATTCCTCTTTGTGTTCCTGATAGTACTTTTTCACTTCATCTTCGCTAACCTTCACCCTTTTCTTCACTTCTTCCTCGTAGAGCGCACGCTGAAGAATCCTTGCTCTTGCATCTTCAAGCTGTTTTCTGACATTGGACTTGAGATAAAGCTTTTTTGCTTCCGCCTCTTTGACCATCAGTTTCCTCTCGATTAGAATGTTCAGGAGATCCCTTTTACCTTCAGGAGTTTCGTATCTCTTCCTTGCAAACGGGGGCAATTTTTCTATCTGTTCGTCGAACTCAAGCTTTGTAATGGGCTCACCGTCAACGATGGCAACATACTCTTTAAAATTCTTTTTGAAGCATCTTTCAACTCCATCAAGGGCGTCTTCGTAATACTTACTGTTTCTGTACCTGGTTGCGACCTTTTCATAGCTTTTTGCGGCATCTACATACTTTCCAAGTGCCTCGTAAATGACTCCGAGTCTGTAATAAACTTCGTCCATGCGTGAAAATTTGTCCGAAAACAGACTTTTGGCTTCAAGCACATAGTGTAGGGCAGAATCAGGCTGATTAAGCTTATCAAGTGAGATGTCTGCGATCTCAAGGAGGAGGTCAAATTTTTTCTTCCGCGGAATATCACTTTCATTTACTGCTTTTTTGTAAAGTTCAACTGCCTTCTGATACATCCCCTTCTTTGCCAGTTCGCGTGCCTCTTTTTCGAGATTTTTGTAACTGGCTGCACCTGCAAGTGAAACTGCAATAAGCATAAGGAGTGCAAATCTTGCCTTCATGTTTCTAACCTCCCGTTGTAAATGTTTTTAAAATCTCCAGAAACAATCCCGTCCCAAACGGAATTGTTATGTTATCATCCCATGTGGATCCGATAAGTTCAATAAAGGTGGCAAAAACTGCCGCAAATAACCTTTGATACAGAGGGATCCCATGATAAAGCAGTGCAATTATAACAGATACCACAAGGAACGATAAAGATCCTTCAAGAGTCTTTGATCCATAAATCCTGTGTTTCCCTATGGTTTGTCCCACGATGCTGGCAATTCCGTCACTCAGAGTGGTAAAAAACAGGACAAGACAGGCAATGTTGTGTGGAAATATAACCGTGACCAGAAAAGCAGAACCCGCGAGAACTGTTGCCCCCGTGATCCTTGTACGCTCGTAATCCCTTATAAGATTGCCGAACACGAGCATGAAAAGTTTGCCAGCAGGCCTGAATTTAAGCCTCAGAACATCTGCTATCAGAAAACCTGCGAATCCCATCCCGAGAATAACTTTTACCAGATCGTAGGGCAGAAAATAGATGGAAACAGGTACCACCACACCTGATATGTGGATGAGTTTCCTCAAAAATTCACCCGGTTTGATACCGTTAAAAGCTGATGGCAAGTGAAAATTTATTGGTTGAACCAAGGTTAGAATGTGATGAGTAACCGTAGTTAAAGAGTAATTTTTTGAACTGGAAACCGGCTCCAAATGTAAATCTACCGCGGTTGATACCAGCGCGTATCCCTGTGTTTTCGCCGAATCTATACTCAAAGCCAAAATGAGGATCGAGTGAGACCTGATTGAAAGAGTATGTCGCGCTTGCGTCCCTCCCTTCAAAAAGAATGTCGATCTGTGTACCAACGAGAAGATGATTCATAATCAGATAGGTGGCTCCAGCGTGAATGGATGGATAAATGTATTCTTTCCGTGTACTCCAGACGATAGGTGTCCCCGTTGCGTCATTGACGACGAGTCCTGCGGTCATTGGTCCATTCTCAAAGTAAATTCCTGCGTCCACACCAAATCCTGTCCCGGAGATAACACCAAGATTTTCGTTAAATAGCTTCACTTTAAGTCCAATTCTGTAAGATCTCCAGGTTCTGGCGAAAGATGCACTCAGGAGATGAGATCTGAATGTCAGCCTGTCTTTAACATAGATATTACCCTGAGTAATTCCCCTTGCACTGTCAATCAAAGCCGTGTATTTGATGTCTGTTGATGTTATGATCGAAACGCTCACAGCAAGGTCCGTACCCTTACCAAGGAAATTTTCCTTAGAAAACCCGAAGAAGTTGTAAGTGGCGAGACCGTTGAACAGCGAGGAGTAGTTGAAGAGGATATTCTTTCTCTCACCAATAATTGCGGGATTTGAGAAAAACCCGAAGGGAGAGGTGCCAAGAGGGACTGAAACGCCTCCGAAGCCTTCTGCCCTAACATGGGGGCTAATATAAAAAATCTCTCCCGCATATTTGGTTGCAAATAGCGGGAGAGCAAGGAGAATCAGGAGGATTTTTCTCATTCCTCTGTTTTTTCTTCCTCCTTTTTGGGGAGGTATTTTTCGATGTATTCCCTTCTAATTCTTGCAAGCTCGGATCTCGGGAACATTGAAAGTAGCTCCCATCCCACACTGAGGGTCTCTTCAATTGTTCTCGCCTTTTCCCCCTGATTAATCATTTCCCATTCAAATCTATCTGCAAATTTCAGGTACTTTCTGTCAATCTCAGAGAGGGCATCCTCACCGACAATTGCAACCAGCCTCCTCATGTCCTTACCCCGCGCATAAGAGGCGTAAAGCTGGTTGGCGAGCTCTCTGTGATCTTCTCTCGTCTTCCCTTTGCCAATTCCAAGATTCATCAATCTGGAGAGGGAGAGAAGAACATCAATTGGCGGGAAGACGCCAATCCTGTGGAGTTCACGGGAGAGAACGATCTGTCCCTCTGTGATGTAACCGGTGAGGTCAGGAATGGGATGGGTCATGTCATCATCGGGCATGGTAAGGATGGGAATCTGTGTAACAGATCCTTTTTTGCCCTTTATTCTGCCAGCTCTTTCATAAATAGTTGCAAGGTCAGTGTACATGTAGCCGGGGTAACCGCGGCGTCCCGGCACCTCTTCTCTTGCGGCTCCGATCTCACGGAGCGCCTCACAATAGTTCGTCATGTCCGTTAGAATGACGAGTACATGGTAATCAAGCTCAAATGCGAAATACTCAGCAACAGTGAGGGCGTACCTTGGTGTGAGAAGTCTTTCAATAGTTGGGTCGTCTGCAAGGTTAATAAACGCAATCAATTTGGAGAGAGCTCCGGTTTTTTCAAATTCCTGAATGAAGTATGTGTACTCCCTCTGGGTGATACCAATTGCACCGAAGACTACCAGGAATTCCTCTCCTTCACCTCTCACTTCTGCATTTCTAATGATCATAGCGGCAATTTCGTTAGCTGGCAATCCGGCACCTGAGAAGATCGGAAGTTTCTGGCCACGGACAAGTGTGTTGAAACCATCAATTGCAGATATTCCAGTCTGTATAAAATCAGCGGGCTTATCCCTTGCAATCGGGTTGATCGGTAAGCCTATGATGGGGAGTCTCTTTTCGGGGATAACTGGTGGCAGGCCGTCAATGGGCTCACCCCTTCCGTTGAAGATCCTGCCAACCATGTCCCGTGAAACGCCAAAGCGGACAACATCCTCAAGGAGTCTGATTCTCGTTGTTTTTACATCAAGACCGAGAGTCCCTTCGAGAACCTGAATGACGGCGTATTCTTCTGTAACTTCGAGGACCTGCCCGGACTTCTTTTGATCCTCACCTATAAGGATTTCAACCTGAGCCCCGTAAGACAGCTCCTTTGCCTTCTCCACGATTAAAATAGGACCCGATATATAGGTTACATTTGTATATTCTTTCGTGGTTAAATCCATAGTACCTCTCCCTCGGGTTTTTGTAAGTTTTTCAAGCTTAAAGAGTTGAATTACGGTTGTCAAGGGAACCGGGGGAGAGTGATCGAAAAATTTATTAGTAGTTATTAATCCTCCTTTCGCTGCGGGATGAGTACCCACAGTTTCCATTTTCGCCGTACGGGAGAACACATTCAAGACTCCCCTTCTTGCTTGTAGGTGGACCCTCCCGTCGTACGGGAGGATTCACCTACAAACTCCCCTCCCACTTCGTGGGAGGGGATTGATGGGAGGGTGACAAAACCCCACCAGCTTTTCCTCTGTCAAATCGGCTCTTTCTGCCCCCTCCTTAATCCTCCCCCACTTGGTGGGGGAGGGGTTGGAGAAGTAATCC
>CAZNDM010000105.1:0-8343 GCA_964571845.1 uncultured bacterium
GGGCATAAACAAAGAGATCCTTTCCAAAAAATGAAAAGGAAATCACCAGTAAAACATTTTTCGAATACCTACAAATTATGGGAGATGCGACACATTTAACCCCGATCTCTAAAGGATCTTTTCATTAAAAAATCAGAACCCAGTGGGAAGCTCAACAAAGACCGTCTGGAGTCCAAACTTCTCACTCAAATGCTTTCCCAGTGCTTTGACACCGAGCGTCTCTGTCCTGTAATGACCGCCAAAAAGGACATTGATACCTGCCTCGTAAGCCTGCCAGTAATAACTGTGTCTCGGCTCACCTGTTATGTATATGTCGAGCCGTTTCTCTATTGCTTCGGGCAACAGGGAAATGGCGTCACCCGATACAAAAGCCCCCCTCTTTATCTTTCCGGGTCCAAAATTCCACAAAATAGAGGATGACTCGAGTCTCTCGTCAAACATCCTTTTGAATTCTTCGACATCCATCTCCTTCTCGAGCTGGAATTCATAACCGATGTTTATACCGTGATAATTCCCAAACTCACCAGTAGGTATGAGCCCAAGGAGTTTAAGTCCCTGAGCATTGTTTCCAAATTCAGGGTGAAGATCGAGCGGCAGATGAGCCGCGTACAGCGCGATTTTATTTTCAATAAGAAACTTTATTCTGTCGTACATGCTGTCAACAATTGGAATTGGTCTTCCCCAGTATAGGCCATGATGAACGATGAGCATATCAGAATCAACTGCCTTTTTAAAGGTCTCAAGCGACGCATCAACTGCAAGAGCAACCTTTTTAACCTCATGATCACCACCGACCTGAAGTCCATTGAGACTTATATCCTCAATTGTTCTGACATTTAAAATTTCATCGAGATAAGTAGCAATTTCTTTAACTCTCATGCCTTAATTATCAGGCAGGATGCGGGATATTGACAACCTGTCCATCTGAGCTTTAAAGTCATTCACTGTGAATGGAGAATTTGAACCTGTCATAGGACTCGAGATTCATGTGCAGCTGAATACAAAAACAAAACTCTTCTGCTCCTGCCCAAACACCTATGGTGAGGAGCCCAATACAGTTGTCTGTCCAGTCTGCCTGGGACTGCCGGGTGCATTACCTGTGGTAAATGAAGAGGCTTTCAGGTTTGCAGTCCGCGTAGCACACGCATTTAAAGCCACGATACACCCGGAATCTGAATTTTACAGAAAGAACTACTTCTATCCTGATCTTCCCAAAGGTTACCAGATCACTCAGTACACGAGATCAATTGCAACTGACGGCATTCTCGAATTTGACATCGATGGCGAAACAAGGACGGTGAGAATTGAGAGAATGAACATTGAGGACGAAGCGGCAAAATCCATCCATACAGAGGACGGTAGCGTGCTCCTTGATTTCAATAGAGCAGGCATTCCTCTCCTCGAAATAGTTACGAGACCGGACATGAGATCTCCCCGCGAGGCAAGAATGTTTCTGGAGAGACTGAAGCAGACCCTCAAATACCTCGGCATTTCCAACTGTGACATGGAGAAGGGAGAGCTCAGGGTTGACAGCAATATCTCCGTAAGACCCCGTGGATCACAGGAATTCGGGACAAAAGTGGAGCTGAAAAACTTAAACTCATTTAAAGCAGTTGAAGATGCCCTCACTTTTGAATTTAATCGACAGGTTGAGGCTCTCAAAAAGGGTCAAAAGATCGTTCAGGAAACACGTCTGTGGGATGAGAACATGCGTGAAACCCGCACAATGAGGGCAAAAGAGGAAGCCCACGATTACATGTATTTCCCTGAACCCGATCTGATGCCCGTGCTCATTGACAAAAAATTCATCGATGAGGCACTCAAAGATCTTCCAGAACTGCCCTGGGAAAAAGAACAGAGATTTGAGAAGACCTATGGCTTAAAAAAATCCCAGATCCTTGTTCTTACGAGCGAAAAGGATGTGGCTGACTACTTTGAGGAGCTTGTTGAAAAGCTACAAAAGATCACACAAAAGGGTAAGGATGCCATTAAACTTGCAGCCAACTGGATGTCAACAGAGATTCTAAGACACCTGCATGAAAACGGTATCGGCATAAAAGACTTTAAGTTCAAACCTGGTGATATTGCGTCTCTTCTTTCTCTCGTTCTAAAGGAAGAAATCACTCTGAATATTGCCAAAGATGTTTTCAGGAAGATGCAGGATTCAGGGTTATCAGCTGAAGAGATAGTGGAAAAAGAGGGCCTCAGGCAGGTTAAAGACGAAAGTTTCCTCGAGAGCGTGGTTGACGAAGTCCTTGCAGAAAACCCGGAAATCGTTGAGAAATACAGGAAAGGAAAAACGGGCGTTATCGGGTTTCTTATAGGCCAGATTATGAAAAAAACCAGAGGAAAAGCCAACGCAGGTGTCGTAAAAAACCTCCTCGAGAAAAAGCTCTCTTCATGAAAGGACTTGAATTTCTCAAAAAGATTGCCAGAAATCCGTCATCAGTTCGAGCACCCGTCTTCTTCTTCTACGGAGAAGAAGACTTTTTGATAGATCGGGCAGTTGAAAAGATTGGAGAGGTAACCGGCTGTCAGCAAAAACTCCTATTTTTTGGAGATGAAGCCAGATTTGATGACATTGTTCGCAACTTTCAGGAAACCGGTCTCTTCGATACTTCAAAAAAGTTCGTTGTTCTCAAAAAAGCTGAAAAATTCAAGGATCTAAAAAACCTGATAACCGCAAACTACTGGAAGTCTTCCTCGCCCCTGATCGTGATATGTAACGCAGAGAAAAAAGTATGTATCAAAAAGATCAACGGGCTTGAAAGAATTTTTGTCGTCGAATTTGACCTTCTCGACAGAACAGTTATTCGCTCGTGGGTGAGAAAAAAGTTGAGTTCAGAAGGGATAAAATTTGACGAGAAGACCCTCAATACTCTCGTCTCCATCCTCCCGCCCCGGTTGAGGGAGATTGCCAACGAGCTCGAAAAAATTTTTCTATTTTTAAATGAAAAAAAGGTCCTGACCCTCGAAGACATCTTCACAGTCGTTACACCATACGAAGAGGCAAGAGCTTACAGACTTTACAGCCTCGTCAGGAAAAAGGATCTGCCTGCCGCTCTTAAAGAACTTGAAGTCCTTGAAGCCTCGGGCGTACAGCCAAGAAATATGGTTACTTACATTTCAAGCGTTTACAGAAAAAACATCCTCCAGGGATTCAAAGAGGCAAAACCTGTTAAAGAAGATTTTGAAAAATTTAAAAAGCTCGTTTCGCTGGAATCTGACTTCAGAACAAGAAGCATGGACGAAACCATTGCAGTGGAGCTAACCCTGCTGGAGCTGATGGGAGTATGAAAAAACTTATATTTACCAGCCTGTTTATTCTCGTGTCGCTTTTAAACGCACAGGAGGTTTCAAGCTATCTCCTCGAAGCAGATTACTACGAGTCATCCCATAATTTCAAAAAAGCCATCGAAATTCTCGAAGAGGGTTACAGAGCCGAAGGAAAACCTATCTATCTACTTGAAATTGCGAAAAATTATCTCAATCTCGGGAAGTACAGAAAAGCTTATCAATATTCGAGAAGGGTTTTGAAAAAGATAAACTCGCCCGAACCTTACATGACCATTGTTAGGTCTCTCATGGGTCTTGGGAAAAACTCTTTCGCACTTGAGTTTCTGAAAAAGGGTCTTGAAAGATTTCCGGACGACACCCAGATGGTGCACTTTGCAGCGAATGTTTACGATGCAATTGATTCACTTGACCTTGCAATTGAATATTACAGAAAGCTTCTGAAAGTGAGTCAAGATCTAAATTCCCGCATCCAGATGGCAAGTGCACTGGTTAGAGCGGGCTTTTACGAAGAAGCCGAGTCCCTCCTCGTTGACATAGAAAGTGAGCTCGAAGAACCGGACTTTAGAGTCGAGATCTCACTTGCGACCATATACGAGAAAAAGGGGGATTACGAGAAAAGCCTCATCCACTATTCCAAAGCCAACCTGATACAGCCATCGAACCTCACGATTCCCATGAAAATGTCAATAATCCTGATGCAGATGGACTCCGTTGATCAGGCTCTTGAAATTCTTACCAAGTTGAAAAAGATCTCGCCCACAAATACACGAATCAGGAGACTCATATCCCTGATCCTTGAGAAAAAGGGGGACCAGAATGCTGCACTCACTGAAAGGCTTGCCGTCTATGGCCTCGATCCCGGGAACCCCGACGACGAATATTACATTGCAAGGTACCTCGTAAACCTCGGTGAAGTTGGCCGCGCTGAAAAATACATAAAAAGTGCCATCAAAAAGTCATCCGATCCTGACATTGTTTCCTTCTACGCATACATGCTGCTCCGTTCGAGAAAGATCAGGGACGCAGGGGACCTCCTTTACAGGTATGTCAAAGACTATCCTGACAATGCCTACCTGAACGCCCTCACGGGATTCTACTTTGAACAGAACGGTGACCTGAAACTGGCAAAGAAGTACTACGAGATTGCTCTTAGAAACGACTCTCTAAATCCCAAAAGATACCTGGACCTCGCTACTGTTGCCCATAGACTGAGAGATACAACCTACGCAATCCAGATACTTGAGCTGGCGGCATCTAAATTTCCAGACAACCCGGAAGTTCTCTTCAATCTTGCAAATCTGCTCGGACAGAAAGGGAGGATAGAAGAGATGGAAAACATATTCAGCAAACTGCTCGAAATTGACACTACCCGTAGAGCGGTTATCTTGAACAACTGGGGATACTTCCTGACGATCCACACCAACAAGCTTGACCTCGCAGATAGTTTGATAAATCAGGCACTCAAGCTCGAGCCAGAAAACCCTGTATTCCTCGACTCCAGAGCTTGGGTTGAATTCAAGAAAGGGAATATCCCGGAAGCTTACAAATACTTGAAAAAAGCTATTGAAAAGGGAGCAAATGACCCGGAGATTTTTGAACACATGGGGATTGTTCTTGAAAAACAGGGTAAAATAAAAGACGCTCTAAAGTGGTTTGAACGCGCTTACGAAGCTGATCCGTCACGAAAATACCTCAGGGAAAAGATAAAATGGCTAAAGAGAAAATTATAGTGGGACTAACAGGAAACCTCGGCTCAGGGAAATCAACGGTGGGGAATTTTTTAAAAGAACTTGGTGCCGATGTGATCAATGCTGATGAGATTGGTCATGAGGTGCTTAAACATGTTAAAAACGAAGTGGTCAAAAGATTTGGCAACGAGATCGTCAATGAATACGGCGAGATAGATAGAAAGGCACTCGCCTATCGCGCATTTGAAAGCAAAGAAACCGTCGAAATTTTAAACAGTATTGTTAAACCCCATATAGTCAAACTCATTGATGATCTTGTCAAAAATTCTCGTGCCAGAATCGTGGTTGTGGATGGTGCGCTCATATTTGAGTACAATATGGAGGATTATTTCGATTACATTGTTTATGTTTACACGCCGGAAGAGATGAGCATCGAGAGATTTATGAAGAGAACAGGCTATCCTCGTGATATGGCAAAAAAAATTTTGAGCTATCAGATGCCAGCCTCTCTAAAGAAGGAGAAGGCAGACTTTATCATAGAAAATACAGGAACGATCGAGGATTTGAGGAAAAAAGCCCTGGATGTATGGGAGAAAATATCAAAAGATCCATAAGGAGGTAATTAATGGTACAAATTGCCTTGATTTTATCAATCTTCGCATCCCTCCAATTTCAAAGCATTAAGGTTTTTGACACCCCCAATGACGCAGGGAAATCGCTGACGCTCACCTGGCAGGTCGAAGGTGATGTGAAGTCCGTTAAAACGGTCTTAATTTATCGATCGACATCAAAGGACGGTCCTTTTGAAAAAGTTAAAGAAATACCGGGGTTTACAACGAAGTTTCAGGATTCAGGGCTCGAGGACAATAAACCATACTTTTACAGAGTCGCCCTCGTAACAGACGAGGGGACAGTTGAATCGGGGATAGTGGGTCCCGGGATAGCAAAACCACAGTGGTTTCATAGGGGCAGGTTAAACATCCTTATCGGCGTGCTCCTCTATGCGTCCATTCTTCTTTATTTCATCAGAAGTGCAAGACAGGGAAAGGAGCTCTACCTCAGGCCAATACCCGGAATTGAGGCAGTTGACGAGGCTATTGGAAGAGCTACAGAAATGGGAAGGCCCATCCTTTTTGTTCCGGGTCTTTCAACAATCAGTGATGTAGCAACCATTGCAGCATTGAATATCCTCTCTCATGTTACGAAGAAGGCAGGGGAATATGAAACCAGAATAATTGTACCCAACAGGAACCCGGTGGTTTACACTGTTGCCCGTGAAATAGTTAAAGAAGCTTACACATCCATTGGCAGACCCGATCTTTTTGATCCTGACCAGGTGTTTTATGTAACAGACAGTCAGTTCGGCTACGCAGCAGCTGTTTCGGGAATAATGGTTAGAGAGAAACCGGCAGCCAACTTTTTCCAGGGCATGTTTTATGCCGAATCTCTGATACTTGCGGAAACAGGTGCTTCCACAGGTGCCGTCCAGATCGCAGGGA
Organism: uncultured bacterium; assembly: GCA_964571845.1. Classification (GTDB taxonomy): domain Bacteria; phylum Hydrothermota; class Hydrothermia; order B15-G9; family WFZT01; genus WFZT01. The sequence continues at coordinate 6,485 of CAZNDM010000105.1, forward strand.
CTGATGCTGTTACACAGCTTCCCTTCTTTATAACAGCCTGTGATTACACTCTCATCGGTGAGGAGCTTTACGCCGCATCTGCTTATCTCTCACGCGAACCTCTGCTCGTCGCAACATTGAAGGGACAGGACTGGATGAAATTTGTCATAGGGCTCACCATCGTCGTCGGCTCCATATTCGGGATTCTCGGCTCCAAAATTATTCTTGGCATCTTTTAGTGGAGAACCTACCTGATGCACTGAACTACATAAGGACAAGGTACAGGCATCCTGATCAGCGTCTCGTAAATTTCCTGGAAATTAAACTGATCATCAGATTGTTTTCGGATCTTCTTGCTCCAGGCGCACTTATTCTTGATGTACCATCAGGCTATGGTAGGCTTACAGTTCCATTGCTTTTCAAGGGATTCAGGGTCGTGGGCGGGGACATTTCACCTGCCATGGCAAAACTGGTGAGTGAGAAAACCTTATCGCTCAACCTCAGTATCTTTGAACTCCCATTCCGGGACAGATCCTTTGACGCAACACTCACATGGAGACTCTTTCATCACTTCGACGCAGAAGAAATCGAAAAAGCCCTGAATGAGCTGGCAAGAGTATCAAAAAGATTTGTCATATTCAGCTTTTACAGAGTAAATTTCCTTCACACAGCGGAGAGAAAGATCAGGAAGATGAAATCGAGAATCAGATTTTACGGGATCAGTCAGATGCGAGAAATCCTGAACAGAACGGGACTTGAAATCGTCTTGTTAAAATCGGCACTCGGTCCCATTCACGCACAGACAATCTGCGTGGCTAAACACCCAGAGCATGTGTAATTCTCTTACGATACCTTCTAACAAGCTTTCTCCTCTCGATGTATTTAGCTGAAAACCTGGCAACTCCTGGATTTTTCCAGTAATAATTGAGAAGTTGAAGGAGTTGATCACCCGTTGAATCAACTTTTGAGAGATCCTCGAGTCTCAGGATAAAAGGAACAGGAGCATGGAGATAGATCATCCTGCTAACATCAATCAGATAAATTTTATCAGCTACGAGGAAGTTTCCATAGGTCAGATCACGCATAAAAAAACCTGAATCGTGGAGCTTTCTAAAGAGAATGCCGAGCGGTTTTAATATCTCCAGATCCCCCTCTTTCAGCATTTTTCTCAAAGGAGTTGCATTTTCAAGAAATTTTTCCACGAGACCACATTCGCAGACAAAACCATGACACCTGTTTTCCCAGTAAAAAATGGGTTCTGGTACAGAAAACCCCTTTGTTTTCAAAGCCATAAGATTCCTGAATTCTCTTTTGCCTTTTGAAGGTCCCAGGAGGTAAAGAATTTTTCGACTCTTTTTTGCCCTCGCGATCCTTGTGATTTTTACAGTATAGTTCTGAATGTGGTAAACATCTGTCCTGCCCCGTTTCAGGACATCTGCACCGTTTACCTCTTTCATCAATCTCCTGTAAAGATCGGTAAAACTTTCAGGATAAACCACAATCCCCATTTTTTAATTATAATCCCGCAGGTGCAAGAATTTTGAAGAGGATGTTTGAAAAAATTTTGGGAGAAAGATTTTGGGAGAAAATGTAATTCCCCGCAGTGTGTTAGCATTGAGGGAAGATCTCTCCCACCCTGTGAGGGAGGATCACTTTTCCAACCCCTCTCCCACCTCGCAGGCACTCACTCGACAAACCCCTCCCCCGCTCTGCGGGCGAGGATCGTCCCTCAACCCCTCCCCCAAAGCTTTGCTTTGGGGGAGGATTAAGGAGGGGGCAGAAAGAGCTGATTTGACAGGGAAAAGCAGATGGGGCTTTTGTCACCCTCCACTCAATCCCCTCCCGCATGGCGGGAGGGGAGTTTGCAGGTGACCCCTCCC
>CAZNDM010000106.1:0-58623 GCA_964571845.1 uncultured bacterium
ATTTGTCCTACGAGGGAATTATTACGGGGCTGAAAAACACTCCAAATATGGGTAAGTTAAAGAGTGGATCCTTCTCTCTCATCAGTCCCAGGAAGTGGGGATAGTGTTAGCAGGTCTGCTCGCAAATTGAGAGAGAAACTAACTGATACAGGTAAAACAATTCTCGAATACCTTCTTGGGAGAGACTAAAGCAGAAATTCACGATGAACTATCAGAGGTCAATATGGACAATATTTTCATTTATTGACACAGGCATTCCCAACTATCTTTTCCCGTACAATAAAGATTTTCTGCCCACGAAGAGGGAAAAAGTCAATCCGGGTCTGTGATGCAACTTTAAACTCCACGTTCAACAATTTGATGTTGGCGGTAGGGATGATGAGATAAATAAAAGGGCGGGCGCACGCGAAGCGTGCGCCCGCCCTTTAACTTCAATCCAAAAGTTACTTAACCTCTATCTCAATCTCTTTGGGTTTCGCCTTCTCAGACTTGGGTATTGTTATCGTGAGAATCCCGTCCTTGTAAGTTGCCTTCGCCTTATCTGGCTCGACCTCACCAGGGAATTGGATCGTCCTTAAGAATTTACCATAAGCCATCTCAACCCTGTGATAGGTCTTACCCTTCTCCTCTCTCTCCATCTTCCTCTCACCGGATATGGTAAGGGCATTCTCAGAAATGGAAAGTTTAATGTCCTCCTTTTTCATGCCGGGAAGCTCGGCTTTGACAATATAAGCATCGTCAGTTTCTTCGAGGTCAATGGCAGGAACCCATGCTACCTCTCTCTCAGTAATTCCAGCAGTCCTGCCAAAAAATGTATCAAAGAGCCTGTCAATTTCCTCCCTGAGGCTTGTAATCTCTCTAAAGGGATCAAATCTGGTAATGTCCATTGCCATCTTCCTCACCTCCTTGCTTTAGATTTTCTGATAATTTAATTATCAGGTTTCCTATGAATTGTCAACCCCCTTTAAATGTGATTTTTAACTTTTTTAATGCAAAGGGGGCTTCTGCAAAACAAAAGGAAACCAAAACAGTGCTTTTTTTCACCTCCCCATCAATGATATCCAAAAGTTTGATTGAGGGGGCTTTTCGTATTGAGAAAGGGGGAGAGTTTTCCTCTCCCCCTTGGATTTACATTTTTGAGGGCAACCAGAGAGCGAGTTTTGGGAAAATCACAAAAACAATGAGTGCCGCAATTTCGACAAGTACAAATGGAAGAGCACCTGTAATAATGTCTTTCAGCGTGACTTCCTCCGGTGCTATGCTCTTTATCACATACAGGTTCAATCCCACTGGCGGTGTAATAACTGCCATCTCGATGGTGATCATCATTATAACGCCGAACCATATTTTGTCGTATCCGAAGATCTGGATCGTGGGCAACAGTATCGGGGTGGAGATCAGGATTACAGATGCGCCGTCGATAAACATTCCAAGAAAGATTAACAGGGCTACAACTGCGGTTAGAACCATGTATTTTGACATGTGTGCGTTCGCGACAAACTCAGCAAGTTGCTGGGGAAGTTGCAATCTTGTCAACACATATCCAAAAAGCATTGCATTGACAAAAATTAGAAGAATCATTCCCGATGTTTTCATTGTGGCGAGGAGTATCTCCCAGAAGACCTTCCAGTTCATTGATCTATAGACAAAAATGGCGAGGAAATAAGCTCCAACAGCTCCAATTGCGGCGGATTCAGTTGGTGTCGCAATGCCTGTATAGATGCTACCGAGTACGAGGATTATCAGGAACAGGGCTGTCCAGGCACGGCCCAGGCTCTGGAAGCGCATTTTCCAGGTGATTTTCTCTTTGGGTCGGGGTGCCATCTCCGGCTTCAACAGAACCCGTATGTAGATGTAAATCATCATGAAGATAGCAAGGATGATCCCCGGGACTATTCCACTTATGAAGAGTTTACCCACTGATTCGTCTGCAATAGCGCCATAAAGAATAAATCCTATGCTTGGAGGGATCAGGAGAGCGAGAGCACCTGCAGCAGCCACAGATCCTGAAGCAAGGGACTTATCGTACCCTCTCTTTAGCATCTCGGGTATGGCAAATGCTCCAATCGTGGCTGCTCCGGCAACACTAACACCACACATTGCGCCAAAAACAGCACTCGCTACAACCGTTCCCATGGCGAGTCCACCCGGTAGCCAGTTAGTCCACCGACTCGCCATCTGATAGAGATCACTTCCTATACCTGTATGAAACAGTATCTCACCCATCAGAATGTATAACGGAATTGCAATCAGAACGAAGTTGTCCATCTTCTCGTAGAATATTTCGGGGATAACGGTCAGGCCACTCACACCATGCATGATGATTATCCCTATGGCACTGGCAATACCGAGGGAAGCAAATACCGGTACACCGTAGAATAGAATTGCGAGGAAAATAAGCAAAACGATGATGGAGATTGTTACGCTACTCATCCAATGTCTCTCCTGTGGTAAGAACGATGATATTCCTGACTATCTGTAAAAGCAGGAATATCATACCCACTGGTATAGTCAAATAAACTATCCACATCGGGAAGTTCAGAAGACTCGTGGATCTGTAGTGTTCTCTGTAGGCAAGCAGGGTGAATCCAAAGCCTTCGTAAATTACAAGTGCAGTGAAGAGGAATAGAAGGATGTTTACTGTCAGGTCGTGAAATTTCTTAACTCCACCCTTTAATCTCGCAGTGAGCACCTGAACACTTACATGCTTGGCTTTTAACAGGATATATCCGGAGCCAAAAAAGGTGAGCGCCACCATGAGATACCCGGAGATTTCAAGGGCTATATGGCTTGGCCGTCTTAGCACATATCTCGAAAAGACACCCCATGTGGCAAGAACGAGGAGGACAAAGATAGAAAATCCGGTGAAATACCCCATAAACTCGTTAATTCTGTCAATGGTCCTCACCACTTTATTCTTCATATCAAAGATCTTTACCCGGTTTGGACCTGAAAAAACTATCTTTTCAGGTGATGGCTCTCGATGAAGTCAATGTATTTCTGACCATCGGGAACCTGTTTCACCCACCATTCGTAAACAGATGTAAGTCTGCTCTTGAACTCATTGAATGCGGCATCGTCAAGAACATGAACTTTCATTCCATGTTCTTTAAAGATCTTAAGTGCATTTCTCTTCGTCTCTTTAACTCCCTCAAAGGACCATTCTGCCCATTTCTGTGCAGAGCTCTGAAGTAGCTGCTGGATATCTTTGGGCAGAGACTTGAATTTTTTGTTGTTGAAGGCAAGAAGAATTGTGTAGTTTCCAACATTTGCAACGGTCAGGTACTGCATAACTTCGTAGAGTTTTCTACCCGTATAGGTAAGGTATGGTCTCAGACAACCATCGATGGTTTTTCTCTGGAATGCTGTGTACAGTCTGCCTGAAGACATAAATGTCGGGGATCCACCGAGAACTTCAATTGCTTTGGCATGGGCTTTACTGGAGACCGCCCATATCATTCCCTTTACATCATCCGGGCCTTTAATCTCGTGTCTGAGATTACCGAACTGATACATGCCACCGGGACACTCGGCGAGAATTTTTATCCCTTTCTTCAGCCATTTATCTTTGAGACCAATATCCCAGAGACCCTCCTGAATCACATGCCACGCGTCATCTTCATCTCTCAGAAGAAACGGCAGAGCTCCTACATCAGAACCAGGGATTGTACCAGACTGATAATTGGCATTTGGAATAGAAACATCAATTTCTCCACGCTGTAGTGCAGGAAGCTCTGCTTTTGCCTTAAAAAGCTGACCACTGTGGAAGAATTTAAACTTCACTTCTCCATTAGATTTCTCTTCAACATACTTTATCCATCTTTCGGCAACTGGCGTCCAGAAATAGGAGGTGGGGAACATTGTTGAAAAGGTAAGCTCTATTTTGGGACTCTTTGCTGACAGGATACCAAAGCTGAAGGATGAACCAAGAACTGCTGTCCCCCCTGCAACCACTCCCCTCTTCAGGAACTCCCTTCTCGTGTACTTTTTATCCTCCATGACAAACCTCCTTTTTGATAAAACCCATCTTATTACCATACATGACAAAATGTCAACAATTAGAACTATCCACAAATTTTCATAATTTCGGGAGGATTCTGGCGGGAAAAATCTATACTCGACAGTAGATCGTTATCAAATCTGCCTTTACTGCTTTTCCATTATCTGAAAATCCAGTTTATCTCCTCTCGCTAAAATCCTTACTCTGGAATTCTCCTTTAGTTTGCCTGATATAATCAACTTAGAAAGTTCATTTGCAACGAGCCGTTCAATTGTCCTCTTCAAAGGTCTTGCACCAAATTCCTTGCTATACCCACGATTTGCAAGGTATTCGCGGGCAGATTCATCTACCTCAAGATCAATATTTTTCTCGGCAAGAGCCCTCTTTATCCCTTCAAGCTCAAGATCGACTATCTCCTTGATTTCCTCAATTCCGAGCGGCTTGAATATTACAATTTCAGTTATTCTGTTTAGAAATTCAGGCCTGAAATACCTTCTTAGCTCAGCTTCAAGCATATCCCTTCTCTGATTATCGTCTAAATCTCCATTCAGAAGTGCCTGAGAAGCAATGTTTGAGGTCATGATTATGATAGTATTTTTAAAGTCAACGACATGACCCTGAGCATCGGTCAGTCTTCCTGCATCAAAAATCTGGAGCATGATGTTGAAAACATCAGGATGGGCTTTTTCGATTTCGTCAAAAAGGATCACCTGATAAGGTCTCCTTCTGACGGCTTCGGTAAGCTGTCCGCCTCGTTCAAAGCCGATATAACCAGGTGGCGCTCCAATCAGCCTGGAAACTGCGTGTTTTTCCATGTATTCCGACATATCAATTCTCAGAAGTGCGTTTTCGTCATTAAATAAGAACCATGCGAGCTGACGGGCAAGATGAGTTTTTCCAACTCCAGTGGGACCGAGGAAGAGAAAGACACCGATAGGTCTATTGGGATCGGATAGACCAGCTCTTGCCCTCCTTACCGCATCAGAAATTACCTCTATTGCCCTGTCCTGTCCCTTAACCCGTTTTTTCAACTCTTCTTCCATTCTAAGAAGCTTTTTAGCTTCGTCTTCAAGAAGTCTTGTAACCGGTACACCGGACCACCTTGATACTACCTCGGCTACATCTTCTTCGTCAACTACATCATCTACACCTGCTTCCTGAATCCATCTGGAACGCTTCTCCTCGTACTCCTTCAACAGGTGGTCGAGTTCCTCTTTTATTGCACTTGCTCTTTCAAAATCGTTGTACTGAGCAGCAACTTTTCCCTCCTCAGACAGTTTTTTAATCCTGTTTTTCAGCTCCTTGATCTCATCAGGCATTTCCGATAGTTTAAGTCTCACAGCAGAGCAGGCTTCATCAAGAAGATCTATCGCCTTGTCCGGAAGTTTTCTTCCTGTGATGTACCTGTTTGAGAGCTTGGCTGCCGCGACTAAAGCGTCATCAGTAATCTTGAGTTCGTGGTGTTTTTCAAACCTCTCTTTAAGCCCCCTGAGGATCTCGATGGTTTGCTCCACAGTGGGTTCTTTGACAAAAACTGGCTGAAATCTTCTTTCAAGTGCTCCGTCTTTTTCGATTCTTTCTCTGTACTCATCGAGAGTAGTGGCACCGATCACCCTTAGCTCACCGGAGGCGAGTGCTGGTTTCAAGAGGTTTGCGGCGTCCACCGCACCCTCTGCCGCACCTGCGCCAACGATTGTGTGAAGCTCATCGATAAAGAGTATTGCCCTATCCTGCATCTTCTTCACTTCTTCAATAACGGCCTTCAATCTATCTTCAAATTCACCGCGGAATTTGGAACCCGCGAGCAAAGCACCTATGTCAAGTTGTAGAATCTTTCTATTCTTTAGCGGATCGGGAATGTTTCCCTCAACTATCCTCTGCGCAAGTCCGTAAACAACTGCTGTTTTTCCAACTCCTGGCTCACCAATGAGTACAGGGTTGTTCTTTGTCTTCCTCATAAGGATCTGTGCCACCCTGCGAATCTCTTCCTCCCTACCAATCACAGGGTCGAGTTTTCCAAGTTCAGCGAGTTTTGTTACATCCGTTGTATATCTTTCAAGGGCATTGTACCTCTTTTCCGCATCGGGACCAGTCACCCTCTGACTCCCTCTAATCTCGTAAAGAGCTGAGTAAATTTTTTCTTTATCAACACCAAATTCCCTGAGAATCCTTCTCGAAGCACCATTGGCTGTTTCAGCGATTGCAAGAAGGATATGCTCTGAAGCTACATACTCGTCTTTCAAAATCTTTGCCTCTTCAAAAGACTGCTGCAAAACCCTTTCAGCCGCAGGTGTTATGTAAATCTGGGTAGGTGTGCCATGATAAAACTCTACAGCAGGAATTTTTCTCAAAGCATCCGCCAACCTATCTTTAACGGCAAACGGTGAAATTCCCAATTTCTCAAATATTTTTGGCACAACTCCATCTTCCTGAGAAAGTAGTCCATAAAAAATGTGCTCGACATCAAGCTGATTGTGTCTGAACTTCACAAGGGCATTCTGCGCAAGTTCAAGAGCCTCTTTTGCTCCCTCTGTAAACTTATCCAGCTTCATCTCTCAATCATCCTCCACTCAAATTTTATGAGTGTATTAATTAGAAGTTTTTTGACTGAATGTCAAGTGATGTGAAAGAGGAAAAAATCCCTTTGAGGCAAGTGTGACATATAATTTTTTAGTTTCCTGCCCCAGAGCGTGTAGTGCTGTGGGGGAGGACACTCACCGTCTTCCTCTCCAGGATATATCAGCACTGTGTGGGGATACTTATAAATCTTCACCCCCACAAGTCGGATGTCTTATGGGGATGGATTAAGGAGGGAGTTGAAGGAACTAATTTGATGGAGGAAAAGCGGGTATTTGGTTTTGTTACCCGCGCCTCAATTCTATCCCAATTTCGTGGGAGGAGAGGTTGTGGGTGATTTATTCGGCACGGAGGTAAGGGTTGTGGGTAATTTCTTTTATTCGTGGGTGGAGGTGGGTAATCTTTCCGAATTTGTATGAGGGGAATGCAACCCCCTCCGCCACGCCGCTTCGCGGCGTGGCGGAGGATTTAAGTGGGGCAGAATTGACGGGATGACAAGTGAACGATCTTTCTGCCCTCCCCTTTATCCCCTCCCGCAAAACGGGAGGGGATGTGGATTGATCTTCTCGCAAGCAGGAGAGAATCCTTTTCACACAGGGGGAAGGTGAGTCGGGTGTAATCACACAAAATGTGATTTTGCAAGCTTGCGAGCAAATAAAGATTTCCACAAAGTAAAGGTAAAATACTTTTCAAACACCTTCAGTGATGGTGAGGATTCGACTCCGGGAAAGTAGCGGTTATATCTTGAATACCCTTTTCCCGTATTGTATCATTCAAAATATGGGTATTCCCAAAAAACCGGATCCCGCAAAACTTATTATTGGATTGATTTTTCAGCCGGAGTATCTTGACCCAGCAGTTAAAGAGCTCCAGAAACATTTTGGTCCAGTGAGTCTGGAGAGTGAAATTATCCCATTTGACACAACCAGTTATTACGAACCCGAGATGGGGAAGGGGCTTAAAAGACGATGGATAGCCTTCAAAAACCTGATAGAACAGGACAAAATAGTCGAAATAAAGCTAAAAACCAACGAAATTGAGCGTCTATGGATGGATGGCGGCAGGAAAGTCAACATAGATCCTGGTTATGTAACTGAATCCAAACTTGTCCTTGCAACAACAAAAAACTATTCACACAGGATCTATCTCAGGGACGGTATCTATGCAGAGGTAACGCTCATTTACAGGAAAAAAGAGGGATTTGTGCCACTCCAGTGGACATATCCTGATTATACAACTGAAGTTGCTTTGAACTTCTTTAACAGAGTCAGAGAGGAATTAAAAAGAGATTTGAGAGAATATAGAGCCCGCAGTCTGGGTTTAGACTAACAGGAGGCAGAGATGTTAAAGACTTTTCAGGACATAATCGAAATAGCCAGGAAAAAAGGTAGAAAAAGGCTCGTTGTGGGTGCACCTCATGCCCTTCCCATGATCGAGGGGCTAAAGATGGCAATGGAAGAGGGACTGATCCAGCCAATTCTCATTGGTGATACGAATAAAATCCGTGAGCTCATAAAATCAGCTGGTATGGAAGAGAAGGATTTTGTAATAGAAAAAGCCCGGGATGAATACGAGGCAACTATCCGTGCAGTTGAGCTCGTTAGAAACGGTGAGGCAGATCTTATCCTTAAAGGGAAAATAGGAACACCTGATTTCCTGAGGATTATACTGAACAAGGAGAGGGGCCTTAGGACCGGGAAAATCCTTTCGCACATAGCGTTACACGAAATTCCGGGGAAATACCATAAGCTCATATTTCTCACAGACGCAGGTATGAATATCAGGCCGGATCTGGAAATGAAAATCAAGATCCTCGAAAACTGTCTCGAGATAACGAGAAAACTCGGATACGACAGGCCCAAAGTTGCGATCCTTGCCTCAATAGAGACAATACACCCTGATATGCCAGAAACACTTGACGCGGCAGCTATTTCCAAACTTGCTGACAGAGGCTATTTCGGGAATGTCGCAGTCGATGGACCTCTCGGCTTTGATCTTGCTGTTTCCAGGGAATCAGGGGATATAAAAGGTGTTACCGGTGAAGTTATTGGTGATGCAGACATTATGCTCGTTCCAGATGTGGCGACAGGAAATATTATGTCAAAAACCATGATATACTTTGCTGACGCCCTTGTCGGTGGCATTGTTGTTGGAGCAAAGGTGCCCGTTGTCCTCCTGAGTAGATCAGATACTCCACAGATGAAACTTGCTTCAATTGCCTTTGCCATTAGTGTAAGCTAAATTAGATTTTTAAGGCAGGATTTAAAACCAGCATTCCTTTTGACGAAAACACTGTCAGAGTGTATTATTTGCCAATGAGAATTATCAGTATTTTAGTCATAACAATGCCTCTTCTGGGGCAGATAAACTGGGAAAGATTTTATGGGGGCAATGGTGAAGACGCCGGATTTGCTCTGAATAGGGCATCTGATGGCTTCATTATTGCCGGTCATACAAACTCATCAGGAAATGGTGGTTTCGACTTCTTTCTCGTTAGAATAGATGAAAATGGAGATACACTGTGGACCCGTACTGCCGGTGGATCTGATGATGACTTCTCAAGGTGTGTTATCTCTACAGAGGACGGTGGCTTCCTTGTCTCTGGACTGACCTATTCTTTTGGAGCCGGTAATTCTGATGTGTTTGTTGTAAAGTACAATTCATCCGGAGACACTTTATGGACAAGGACCTTCGGCGGATCCATTGCCGATGAAATCTATTCTATAATTGAGCATAATGGGAGTTATGTACTTGCCGGAAGAACCTACTCATTTGGTGCAGGGAACTTCGATGTATATGTAATTGCCCTAAACAGCGATGGTGATTCCCTCTGGACACGAACTTATGGCGGTACAATAACAGATGGTGCAAATTCCATAATTAACGCGGAAGATGGATTTTTGATTGTCGGATACACATATTCATTCGGTCATGGTAACTACGATGTTTATGTTATCAGAATAGATTCATCGGGCAGTGTTCTCTGGCAACGAACCTATGGTGGCAGTGATGACGATGTTGGAACATCTGCCGTGGCGTGTGACGACGGAGGTTTTATCATCGGTGGCTATACCTACTCCTTTACGCACGGTGCTGACGATATTTACCTGATAAAAATCGACTCTCTCGGAAATCTGATCTGGCAAAGAAACTTTGGAGGATCAGGTATTGACGAAATTCATGCTTTGAAAAGAGTGGGCAACCTGATTTTCGGAGCCGGTGTAACTGAATCCTATGGTAGTGGAAGAAGGGATGCTTATGTGATTGCTATCAACGGTAACGGAGACATGGTCTGGGATGAAACGTTTGGATATAGCGGAAATGATGGTGCATACGACATTGCGCTGGCACGAAACGGCAACCTCGTTATTACGGGATACTCGAATAGATACGGATCTTACGATGTGTACTCTGTCAACTTCAATCCCGGTGTGGGAATACAGGAAAGCAGACAGGAGATTGAACAAGCTTTTCTACTCAATAGAAACCTGAAATTGACCGTTAAAGAGCGGAAATTTGTCAAAATTTATCTCTTCAGTTCGTCTGGCAGACTCATATCAAAAATCTTCAGCGGACAACTTTCGCCAGGTATCCACAATTTCACATTACCCACCAAAATGTCAGGTGTCTTTTTTGTTAAAATAGATAGTGGGAGAGAGACAAAAATTTATAAGGGTGTTTATGTAAAGTAAAATCCCCTGTACGGACAGATTTGTGTTATAATTTCCAACTGTGACAGCTGATATACTTTCAAGAATAAAACCCCTGCATTTAAGGGCAAAACTGATCGTCGAGGGATTCCTGACAGGATTACACAAAAGTCCCTATCATGGCTTCTCTGTGGAATTTAAGGATCACCGAAGCTATAACCCTGGAGACGAAATAAGGTGGATTGACTGGAAAGTCTTTGCACGCACTGACCGGTTTTATGTCAGAAGATTTGAAGATGAAACAAATCTCTTATCTTACATTCTGTTTGACAACTCAGCATCCATGGGATTTTCTGAGGAAAAGCTTGAATATTCGAAGAATCTCGCCGCCGCACTCGCCTACATTCTTTACCTGCAGAGAGACGCAGTGGGACTTGTTGTTTTCAACGAAAAGCCTGAAATCCAGATACCGCCTCGTGCATCCCGTGTAAATCTCAGTCATATAATGAAGACCCTGGAAGATATTAAAACCCGTGGAAAAACATCTCTAACTTCTTTTAAACTCCTCGCAGAAAAACTGAAAAAGAGGGGTCTCGTCATCCTCATCTCTGACATGTTTGTTGAGGCTGATGAAATTATTTCAAGCCTGAAATTTTTTAGATATAGAAAACACGAAGTACTCGCATTTCAGATACTTACACCGGAAGAGGTAAAAATTTCGGGTAGTGCAAGGATCTTCGAGGATATGGAGAGTGGCGAAAAAGTACCCTTTGACCCTGTCAACCTTCAAAATGAGTACAGGAAAGCTCTTACCAACCACTGTGATTTCATAAAAAGGGAACTGCGGAAATCCGGTATCGACTACGAGATGTTTGTTACATCCGACCCTCTCGAACTTGCTCTTTTTAGGTTCCTGAAAAAGCGGGAAAAACTCTTATGAAATTTCAGAATCCTGCGTTTTTATATGCGCTTCCTCTCACTTTACTTCCACTCATAATACACCTCTTTGCGTCTAAACTTCAGAAAAAATCTCCGTTTCCCTGGATTAAACTCCTTTTAAATGTGAAAAAAGAGGGGCAAAAAAGACGCCATTTACTTGAAATACTGATTCTCATAATGCGAACGCTCGCCATTCTCAGTTTAATCCTCCTCGCTGCAAGACCTTACAGTGGAGAGATTTTTAATTATCACAATCTTATCATTGACTATTCCCCTACTTCACGGGTAAATCTGCCTTTGAAACTTGTAAAAAGGATACCGAAAGTCCATCCGGATATTAATGTGCTCTACCTGCTTGACCGCCTATACAGAGATTCTCTCCCGTTTGATCTTCCAGCAAGCTTTGAAAAAATCAGTGATCTTGAAGGTAAAACCATAGTTATCAGTGATTTTCAGAGCTCAAATGTAAAAGGGTTCAGTGACACAACCACAATGGCTGTAAAAATCTCCCCACCGGAGGACAATCTCCGAATCCTTGGAGTGAGAGTCGAGCCTGGAATAACTATGAAAGGATTTGAGGCAAACCTGAAACTCTTTTTAAGTGCCAGAAGACGAACAGCCGTTAGACTCAATCTTTACAGACAAGAGAAAATCGTTACAGGTGGAAACTTTGAAGTCAATCCTGATAGTGTGAATGAATTAAATCTGCGATTTGTTCCACCTGGCGGAGGAATCTGGAAAGCAGAAGTTCTACCTTACGATCAGCTACCCCAGAATAACACATTGTATTTCAGCCTTACCGTACTCGAGGCTCTAAAGATTGGAATCGTCGGGAAAAATAGGTATATCAAAAAGGCTCTTAATCCCTTCAAGATCCAAAACTACCCACTCGAAGTGCGAGAAGTTAAAAATGCCCCGGACATATCACAATTTGAGATAATCTTTCTCGTAAATCCGAACATCCCGACCGATTTATTTATGAAACTAATTCGTTTCGTCGAAAGTGGAGGAAACCTCGTGATACTTTCAAGTACCATCCCGCCAGGATTTCAAAACATTTTAAACATAAGAGTGAATAAGCTGGATTCTGTGGAGGTAGTTTTTGGTAGTGATACCGTTTTTTTCAAAAAGGCTCTCGAAGTCACAGGTGGCGAGAAAATCCTTGAAGACACCGATGGGCACATTCTAACAGTCAAAAAAAGATTTGCAAATGGAACGATCATCGTTGCTGGAATTTCACCTGATATCCAGGATGGTTTCTTCCCAATCTCCCCGGCTTTTGTGCCGTTCCTTTACTCCCTCCTCGAGTCTTTTTTCTCTTCCACTCAGAAGGGAATTATCAAAGAAGCTGGCTCACCTTGCGACCTCAATCCAGAGACTGTAATTACCGAACCTGGGGGAAATTATGTAAAATGTCAGGAAGAGTACTTTAAAAAGATCGGTCTTTATCAGGCTGACTCCCTCGAAATTGGAGTAAACTTGCCAGAAAGCGAATCCGAACTAAGGTTCCTGCAGAAGAAAGAGCTCCTCGACAGATTTGGAAGAGTGACAGATCCCGATGGACTCGATAAACTCGTCTCGTCATCGCGGATTTTCGACAGATTGTTTGTTTACTTTCTCGTCCTGTATATCATAACCGAATCTGCCATACTTGGACTCAGATTTAAGCTATGATCTGTGGAATAATCGACATAGGATCAAATTCAGTCTTACTCGTGGTTGGAGATCAGGGGAAAATTATCCTTGACCTTGACAGTGTAACACGCCTTGGAGAGGGATTGAATAGCTCGAAGGAACTGAAGCCTGAAGCTATCAAAAGAACGGTTACAACCGTCTGTAAATTCAAAAGAATCGCGGAAAAGTATGGGGCACAAAAGGTTCTTGCTGTCGGAACAATGGCTCTCAGAATGGCCGAAAATTCAAAGGAGTTTGAAAACTCTCTTCTGAAAGAATGCGATCTCAGAGTCAGGATCCTCACAGGAGACGAAGAAGCCAGACTGTCTTTCAGAGGAGCTGTAGAATCTCTTGACCTCGCCGGAAAAATAGCCACTTCCGATATTGGCGGAAGAAGCACTGAGATCGCAATAGGAGAAGATGGCAACGCTGAATTTGTAAAAAGTCTGGACATCGGTGCACTGACATTGATGGAAAAGTTCAATATAGGCACAGATCCTATTCCACCTGATACACTGTTGGAGATGATCGATTTTGCAGGAGACAAAATTTCAGAAGTCCTTGGAAAGGTACAGGCTGATCATCTCGTGGGAATTGGGGGCACGATCACAAACCTCGCTGCCATCAAACTAAAACTTGAATCCTACGACCCTGACAAGGTTCATGGTCTCAAACTGTCTTACGGGGAAATCTCTGAAATTATCTACAGTCTGGCTTCCCTGCCTCTTGAGGATAGGAAGAACACATCGGGACTTCAACCTGAGCGTGCCGACACGATAATTCCTGGCACCGCGATAGTCCTTGGTATCATGAAGACACTTGAATTTAACGAGATTACTGTCAGCGACCGGGCATTGAGACACGCATTGCTTGCGGATTGCACGAGGGGGATGCTTTAGGGAGTTCAATCTCAACAATAGCTTGTTTAAAATTAAACCCATGAAATCTGAAATTCTGAGAAAGGCAACGAGGGAATTCAACAGGTACAGGGCACCTGAATGCAGGGTAAAAACGGTCAAGAACTCTGACGATGAGCTGGTCGTAAAATTTGAAGGAACAGGTGCAAATTTTTACTGCTGCTACGATGAGAACTTTGTGGATTTTCTTTACTACCTGAAGGATCATAGTGGAAGGGCATACAGGATACAGGATGTAAAGGAGACAAGGCCTGGAGTGTTTGTGGTAGTGTATAGACCGGATGAGGAGTGATTTTGTGTGAGGGTGGGCCGCACCGAAGGTGCGGCCCACCCTCACACTCACGCCTTCACAATGTTTCCATTCGTTACACCCTTTTTCTTCAAAGCATTCCTCGTATCGATAATCAGTCTCGCATTTTTCTCGATCATTTCATAATCATACACACTGTGATCAGTTGTTATTATCACAGCGTCGTAGGATGAAATGTTTTCCGGAGTAAGCGGTACTGATTTCATTTCAAACTTGTACTTTCTGGTCTCCGGTATCTCTGGAATGTAAGGGTCGTTGTAATCAACGGATGCCCCCTCTTTCTGTAACAGATCAATAACTTTCAGTGATGGACTCTCCCTCATATCATCAACATCAGGCTTGTACGCAACTCCAAGCACGAGAATTTTCGCACCTTTAATACTTTTACCGATCTTATTCAATGCCCTTATGGTCTTATCAAGCACGAAATAGGGCATGAATGTATTAATCTCACCAGCCAGTTCAATAAATTTTGTCGGTAAATCGTATTCTCTTGACTTCCATGTCAGATAAAAAGGATCGATAGGAATACAGTGTCCGCCGAGTCCAGGTCCTGGATAAAATGCCTGAAAGCCAAAGGGCTTTGTTTTCGCAGCCTCTATAACCTCCCATACATCGATGCCCATCCTGTCAAATATCATCTTGAGCTCGTTTACAAGTGCAATATTTACAGCCCTGTAGATGTTTTCAAGCAGTTTTGTGGATTCGGCAACTTTTGGTGAGGATACAGGGACAGTCTGTTCTACAATTTGATCATACAGGGTTTTGATAATCTCAAGGCACTTTTCATTTATTCCACTCACAACTTTGGGAATAGTCTTTGTTGTGTACTTTTTATTTCCTGGATCTTCCCTCTCCGGGGAGTATCCGAGGCAGAAATCTTCACCTGCCTTGAGTCCGGATTTTTCGAGAATGGGAAGCATCTCTTCTTCTGTTGTGCCCGGGTAGGTTGTACTTTCGAGTACGACAATATGCCCCTTTCTTAAAAATCTGGAAATGGTCTCGGTGGTACTTAAAACATAGCTGAGATCAGGCTCCATATGTTCTCCGAGAGGGGTGGGAACGCAGATGAGTATGGCATCAACCTCTTTCAGTCTCGAAAAATCAGATGTAGCTTCGAGTTTCCCCTGATTTACATACTTCTTTATAAAGTCAGATGGTATGTGTTTGATATAGCTTTCCCCGCTATTGATTTTTTCAACCTTCCTATTGTCAATGTCGAACCCGAGAACGGAGAAGTTTTCGTTCAGGAACTCCCTTGCGAGGGGTAATCCCACATATCCAAGGCCAATAATTCCAACCTTTACATCGCGATTTTTAATTTTTTTTAGCAAATCATCCATTATAAATACCTCCTGATTTCTCCATCGGGGATTTAAGAGAGCACCCACTCCTGATTGAAAAGAGGTGGGCGGAGGGCGTTCCGCCCTCCGCCCACCTCATTAATTTCACTTACTTGCCAGTTCTATCGCCTTCTGTGCCCCCTCTGCCATTGTTGATGCAGTAACAAGAGGTAGGCCTGACTCTTCGAGCATCTTTTTACCAAGCTCTTCGTTTGTCCCTGTGAGCCTGATAACTACCGGTACCCTGACCTCCATATTGGAAAATGCCTCTATCAACCCCTTGGCAATGTCATCACATCTCGTAATACCGCCAAATATGTTCACATAGATGGACTTAACATTGGGATCTCTCAGGATAATCTCCATTGCCTTTGTAACCTTCTCAGGGTTCGAGCTCCCACCTACATCAAGGAAGTTAGCAGGCTCTCCGCCGTATTTTTTGATTATATCCATGGTCGCCATCGCAAGTCCTGCTCCGTTAACCATACACCCTACATTTCCTTCGAGTTTCACAAAGGAA
The DNA here is from genome assembly GCA_964571845.1 of uncultured bacterium. Lineage (GTDB taxonomy): Bacteria > Hydrothermota > Hydrothermia > B15-G9 > WFZT01 > WFZT01. The sequence goes on from CAZNDM010000106.1 coordinate 15,931, forward strand.
AGTCCGTACTGTTTTGCCTCAAGCTCTTCGAGATTTTCGTAATCCATATCCCTCATCTGCTCGATATCCGGGTGTCTGAACAGGGCATTGTCATCAACTATCACTTTTGCATCTACAGCCCAGAGCTCACCGTTTTTGTCAATTACAAATGGATTTATTTCCGCAAGCTGGGCATCAAGACCGACAAATGCGTTGTAAAGTTTGACGAGGTTCGTGGCAAATTTAACAGCGAGCTTTGGATCCTCCACAACTTTGAAAGCGAGTTCCCGTGCCTTGTATGCAGGAAATCCAAGTATGGGATCCACAGCATACTTGTGAATTGCCTCTGGCTTTGTCCTCGCTACCTCTTCGATGTCAACGCCACCCTCACTTGAAACCATCACGACCGGTCTCTTTGTTCTTCTGTCCACAACGACGCCCGCATAGATCTCCTTATCAATATCAACTGCCTCTGTGATCAATACCTTTTTAACCGTTATACCCTTGATCTGCATACCCAGAATCGCCTTCGCCTTCTCAATTGCCTCTTCTCTGGTGCTCGCAAGTTTTACACCGCCTGCCTTCCCTCTACCGCCTACCGGGACCTGAGCCTTTATCACAACAGGGAACTTCAGGGTGTCGAGAATCCTCTCGACATCCTCAATAGTTTTTGCCACTTCGCCCGGCTGTATCGGTAAACCATATCTTTTCAATACTTCCTTTGAGCTGTATTCAAGTAACTTCATTTAAATTCCTCCCAAATTAAAATCTTCTCCAGTACCAGTAATGGTAATACTTCCTCGGTCTGAAAAATTTTATTGCAATAAGTCCGAAAACAAAACCACCTACATGGGCGAAAAATGCAACACCACCTGTCCTGCCTGCGAACGGCAGACTCAAAAGTCCATAGAAAAACTGGATAATGAACCAGAAACCAAGGACAATAAATGCAGGAACCGGGATCAATCTGTAAAAGAGCCCAAGCGTAAAGGGATCAGGCAAAAGGGTGAGCACCCTCGCCCGTGGATAGAGCACGAAATAGGCTCCGAGCACACCTGAAATCGCACCTGACGCACCTATCAAGGGGATCTTCGAATAAGGGTTCACGAAAACCTGTGCAAGAGCCGCAAAAATTCCAGCCAGGATGTAAAAAATTAGATACTTAAAGTGTCCGAGTGAATCCTCGACATTATCTCCAAAAATCCAGAGATATAGCATGTTTCCAATAATGTGCATCCAGCCCCCGTGAAGGAACATGGACGTGAAGAGAGTAAAAAGGCGCCTGCCATGTATGATCTCCACAGGGATGACGCCATATTTGTAAATAAACACCTGTAAATATCTGCCAAGTGAAAGCTCGTGAAAGAACACCAGAATGTTTATGGTTATCAAAATGTAGTTAACCCACGGACGACGATAGGATGGATTTTCGTCTTTAATTGGTAACATATCTAATCCTCATAAAATGCCGGTCCTTTAACAACCGGGTTTCTCAAAACTCCGATGCCCTCTACTTCAATTTCAACGATATCCCCTGGTTTGATGGGACCCACTCCCCGCGGAGTCCCTGTTGCAATAACATCACCCGGATTCAATGTCATTATTCTTGATATGTAGGAAACCAGGAATGGGATGGGGAAAATCATGTCCCTCGTATTCCCCCTCTGTACCTCTGTGCCGTTTAATCTTGTCATCACCTGAACCTCTGATGGATCAAAATATTCGGCTGGAACGATCCATGGACCAATAGGGGCGAATGTATCAAATCCCTTGGCTCTCGTCCACTGCCTATCCCTTTTCTGGAGGTCTCTCGCTGTTACATCGTTAAGACATGTATATCCAAGAATGTATCTTTCAGCTTCTTCCATGGTAACATTCCTGGCTTTCTCCTTTATAACCACAGCCAGTTCTGCTTCGTAATCGACCCTGCCAATATCAGGCGGAACAACAATCTCCTGATCCGGTCCTATAACTGCAGTCGAGGGTTTCAAGAAAAGCACAGGTTCCTCAGGTTCACTATCTCCCGGCCTTATTTCACCCACATGTGACCTGTAATTTAAGCCGACAGCAACAATTTTTGAGGGATTTACAGGCACAAGAAGGTCCTCATAAACAAAGTCAAAAACTACACCTGCTGAGCGATCAATCTTCTCACCAGTTGTCTCGTTTATCATCGGGAAGAAGTTACCGTCAATGACAGCACCAAAATACACCTCCTCCCCCCTGCGTATCCTGGCAAGTCTAATTTCCATCTTTCACCACCAGACTCAAAAGTTTTCCCGGAACATAGATAGTTTTAACTATCTTTTTACCCTCTACAAACCTTTTAACTCGATCGTCATTCATTGCCAAACTTATAATTTCGTTCTCTCCTGCATCCACTGGAACTGTAAGGCGACTTCTTACCTTACCATTGATCTGCACCGGAATTTCGATTGTATCATGTGTAAGAAACTTTTCGTTGTACTCAGGAAACCTATTCTGAAAAACAGAATTTTCGTTGCCAAGCTGATGCCACAATTCCTCTGCGAGATGAGGAGCAAATGGTGCAAGAAGTAAAACGAGTTTATGTAAACTTTCAGAAAACACGGGACTCCTGTGATCACTGAATGAATAGAGGGCGTTGACAAGCTCCATTATTCTCGCTATAGCAGTATTAAAGTGAAATTCAGCAGAATCCTTTCTAACTTCGTAAATTGTTCTCTGAAGTGTAACATAGAGTTTTTTTTCTTCATCGTTGAGGTTTTCCGGATCCACACTTACATCTTTTGAAATCTTGTTGAGATTATCCTGATAAAGCCTCCAGACACGGTTGATAAACCTCTTCGCACCTTCGACACCTGCATCCGTCCACTCCATATCCTTTTCAGCAGGCCCCGCAAAAAGGATGGTGATCCTTGCAACATCGGCACCGTGTTCTCTAACAAATGGACCGACACGAACGACATTGCCACGGGATTTTGACATCATCTCCACGCGTTCTTCAAGCCTGTTACCGCATTTCCTGTGATAAGGAATGCCTTCTTTGAACTCAATCTGTTCTTCTTCAACGACTTCTTTACACACAGGACACCAGTAAAACTTTTTGTGAACCAGTCCCTGTGTAAAAAGTGCCGAAAACGGCTCGGGTGATGGAACCATCCCCGCGTCATAAAAAACTTTGTTTATGAATCTTGCGTAGATCAGATGCTTTGTGGCGTGTTCAGCACCTCCGATGTACTGGTCAACGGGCATCCATTTGTCTGCTTCCTCTTTACTAAAAGGCTCCTTATCGTTGTGAGGATCAACATAGCGAAGATAGTACCAAGAAGAATCAACAAATGTGTCCATGGTGTCCGGGTCTCGCCTCGCAGGTCCTCCACATCTGGGACAGGTTGTGTTCATAAACTCTTCCACATCCTCAAGGGGCGAGCGGCCCTGTGGCTTAAAACTTTTGATGTTTTCAGGCAATAGAACCGGAAGCTGATCCTCTGGGACAGGAACAATACCACATTTAGGACAGTGTACAACGGGTATCGGTGCCCCCCAGTATCTCTGACGAGAGATAAGCCAGTCCTTAAGTCTATAACTGACAGCAGGCCCTCCAAGTCCAAGCCTTTTTAGCTTCTCCTGGATAGCCTTTATACCCTCCTTTGAGGGAAGGCCTGAAAATTCGCCAGAATTAACCATTATTCCGTAGTCAGTAAACAGCTCGCCTTCTTCAAGCTCACCATCAACGGGCTTAACAACTGTTTTTATCGGGATTCCATACTTTTTCGCAAACTTGTAATCCCTCTCATCATGAGCGGGAACACCCATTACTATTCCTGTCCCATAGTTTACAAGTACATAATCAGCTACCCAGATCTGCACTTTTTCACCTGTTAGTGGATGTATCGCATAAGTGCCGGTGAAAACTCCTGTTTTCTCCTTTTCCTCGGCAGTTCTTTCTATCTCAGTTTTCTGAAGAGCCTCCTGAATGTACTTCTCGACTTCATCACGGTTGGGAGAATCTTTCAAAATTTTCTCAAGTATCTCATGCTCAGGTGCAATTGTTATGAATGTAACTCCAAAAACAGTGTCAGCTCTTGTAGTAAAGACAGGCAGTTTCGTCCTGTTATCCTGATAGAGGAAAATAATCTCGGTTCCCTCTGATCTTCCTATCCAGTTTTCCTGCTGTTTTATTATTTTTGGAGGCCATTTCCCTTCGAGGAGTTTCAGATCTTCGAGCAACCTATCTGCGTATTCTGTTATTTTGAAAAACCACTGTTCCAGCTTCTTCTTTACAACGGGAGTACCACATCTTTCACACTTTCCATCTATTACCTGTTCGTTGGCAAGTACTGTTTTGCAGTTTGGACACCAGTTAACATATTCACTCTTTCTGTAAGCCAGGCCCTTTTTGTAAAGAAACAGAAATATCCACTGAGTCCACTTGTAATAATCCGGGGCGCATGTTGCAATTTCTCTATCCCAGTCATAGGTAATGCCAATGCTTTTCAGAGTCTCTTTGTAGGTATTGATGTTTTTGTAAGTCCACTCTTTGGGGTCAATTCCGTGTTTGATGGCTGCGTTTTCAGCAGGAAGTCCAAAAGCATCCCAGCCCATAGGATGGAGGATATCATAGCCTTCCATAAGTTTAACTCGTGCGACCACATCACCGATGACATAGTTTTTCAGGTGTCCCATGTGAAGATCACCTGAGGGGTAAGGGAACATCTCGAGGACGTAGTACTTGTTTTCAGGGTTCTCTTTGGTTCTGTGAAGTCCTATCTCATCCCACCACTTCTGCCATTTTTTTTCGATCTCATGAATAGGATAATCCCTTTTTGCCATTTTGGATCAAGCCTCCGTAAAAATTTATCCCCTATTCAGGGTCAGGCAGCTGCTTTCTCACCAAGCAATTTTGAAACGAGAGAATTTTCTATCTCTTTCACCTTTTCGTTAAACTTATCCAGTGGCAGCTCCTTGAGCCTTGTGATCTCTTCTATTTCCGGCAGTGTAGTAATGGTCTCGATACTCGCTGTGCCTTCATTGAGACCTTTTTCGGCTGTTTCGTAGAAAAATCTAATAATTTTGATCATACCAAAGAGCTTTTCCATGGGACAGGAGGCGTCAATCTCGTGGAATGCGTTCTGCTGCAGAAACGCTTCTCTAATAAGCTTACCTGTCTCAAGCATCAGTCTCTCATGATCATGGAGGGCATCAGGTCCAACAAGCTGAACGATCTCCTGGAGCTCAGCATCTCTCTGGAGCATCTCTCCTGCCCATCTTCTGTATTCAGTCCATTCAGGGGTTACATTCTCCAGATACCACTTCTCAATAAGAGGATAGTAAAGGGTGTAGCTTCTGAGCCAGTTAATGGCAGGGAAGTGTCTTCTATGGGCGAGATCAGTATCGAGGGCCCAGAGTGCACCTGTAACACGCATGGTACTCTGCGTTACAGGCTCAGAATAGTCTCCACCAGGGGGTGAAACTGCACCGACGACTGTAACAGACCCCTGTTCATCTCCCTTACCAAGAGTCTCAACTCTACCTGCACGCTCGTAGAAGCCGGCAAGTTTCGCATGCAGGTAGGTGGGGTATCCTTCCTCACCAGGCATTTCTTCCAGACGGGATGAAATCTCACGGAGGGCTTCAGCCCACCTCGAAGTAGAGTCTGCAAGAAGAAGGGTGTTGTAACCCATATCCCTAAAATACTCGGCAATTGTTATTCCCGTGTAAATCGAGGCCTCTCTTGCGGCCACTGGCATGTTGGAGGTGTTGACCACAAGAACCGTTCTCCCCATCAAAGGTCCACCCCTCTGCGGGTCCTCAAGCTCAGGGAATTCAACAAGAACTTCCGTCATCTCGTTACCACGCTCACCACATCCGATGTAAACCACTACATCTACAAGCGAATACTTTGCAAGGGTCTGCTCAAGCACTGTCTTTCCCGTCCCGAAACCTCCGGGAAGAGCAGCGCTTCCACCAAGTGCTATGGGGAAGAAAAAGTCAAGAATTCTCTGGCCCGTCATAAGTGGAACAACAGGTCTGAGTCTCTTTTTATAGGGCCTTGGAATACGAACGGGCCATCTATGGTACATCTTGATCTCTCTACCATCTTCGAGGATTATCACGGGCTCCTCAACGGTAAAATCACCCTTTCTTGCCTCTTTAACAACCCCCTCTTTCATATTCGGTGGAAAGAGGATGTAATGTGTGATGGATGGGGTCTCCTGGACTTTACCGAGCTTGTCTCCAGGACCCACCTTATCGCCCTTTTTAACAAGTGGCTCAAAAGTCCACTTCTTTTCTCTATCAAGTGCTACAGTGTGGACACCTCTTTCAATGAAGTCCCCTTTCTCCTCTCTTATCTTTTCAAGAGGTCTCTGAATTCCGTCAAATGCGTTAAAAAGAAGACCGGGACCAAGCTCAACGATCAGAGATTCTCCCGTTGGCTCTATCGGCTCGCCAACAAAAAGTCCTGATGTATCCTCGTAAACCTGAATATAAGCATCATCCCCTTCAAGCCTGATCACCTCTCCAATCAATCCAAGCTTCCCCACCCACACGATCTCGTTCATCTTCACCCCGCTCATACCAGTTCCAACGACAAGAGCACCGGAAATCCTCTTAATTTTTGCCATTACACACCTCCAACATGTTTTGGAAAATTTTCACTATTATATAAGTAATCGGCAAGAATAACAAGATTTTAAGCCCCAATCTCAACCGCAGATACAAAAAATTTTTGTCTGGCACAGAGAAAACTTTCTACTTTATTTTGGAAGTCGGTCAAAGCAAAATTATTGTTAAAGATTTTCCACAGCCTCAATTCCGTTAATATTGAAGCTGGCGGGAAACAAATGAACAAAAACATCAGACCTGACATGCAGGACACCAGTATGTCCCTCTATCTCCTTCAAACTTCACAGCAATGGGCGTTCCACACCTTGGACATGGTAATCCATCTCTTCTATGGATCTTGAGATGTTCCCTGTACTCAAATGGAGGAAAGTCTCCGGCCGCAACCTCCTTCAAAGTTACAATCGCCTCGTTCAATACTAATTTCGTGGATTTTACAAGAGTCTCAACTTCATTTAAGGACAGCGTGTTTGATTTTTTGAAAGGGTTAATCCTGGCTTCCCAGAGTATTTCATCAGCATAGGCATTCCCAATTCCAGCAACAATCTTCTGGGTTGTCAGGAGTTTTTTTACACTATCCCGTGAGCTCTTTGCCTTTTCATAAAAGTACTGAGAACCAAAATCGTCAGTAAGAGGCTCCGGACCAAGATTTTTTAAAATTCTAAGATTTTCAGGCTTTTTTACAATGTACAGCTGAAGGAGGCCAACCTCCTCCATCTCAAGGAAAAACAGACCGGATCCATCTTCAAATTCAAATTTCAGAATGTAATCATCAGCCTGTTTTAAAACCCACCCTCGAAGCATCGGGTGAAAGACCAGCTTAAAACCATTTTGCGCCGAAAAAATCAGGACTTTTCCTCTCCTTGATACCTCGACCAGTGTCGTATTCCGGAATACCTCAACTGGAAAGAAACGGGTTTTCAGAAATTCGGGTCTTTTTAAATTAACTTCAGTAATCTTTTTCCCGCCAAACCTGGAATTGAGACTGTCTTTCAGAACTTCCAGATCTGGCAATTCTGGCATTTCAATCCTCCAGTATTCTGGCGCTTTCCTTTTTTATTTCCTCTGCAATCACTTTCGATTTTTTAAAAGCTGCATTTATAGCCTTCATCATTGCGGTGCGAACCCTGTTGTCTTCAAGCTCATATATACCCTCAATGGTAACACCACCTGGGGTAACAACCATGTCTTTCAGCTCGGCAGGGTGGTTTTTACTTGCAAGCAAAAGTCTGGCTGTACCAATAAAAGTGTGTGCAACTGCCTCCATGGCAAGGTCTCTTGGCAATCCAATAAGAAGTCCACCGTAGGTAAGCGCCTCTATAACTGTGTAAAGATAAGCAGGTCCACTTCCTGAAAGGGCTGTTATAGCATCTATGTATTTTTCATCCACCTCTCTGTAAGCGCCTAATTTTCCGAATATCTCAACAGCTATCGCCTTACACTCTTCACTGACATCCGGTGCAAATGAGTAAACTGTGTAGCTACTCTGAGCCATAACCGCGATATTTGTCATGGCTCTGATAATCCTTGCTTCAGGAGCAGCGTCACTCAACATGGAAATAGGGATAGCAGCGGCAAAAGATATGACTGGCTTACCTTTCACTTCTTCACTGATATCCTTGAGAACCTTCACGACCTGTCCGGGTTTTACTGTCAGAATAACCACATCAGCCTTACGGGCAGCTTCGATATTGTCTCTAAAAACGGGGATTGTGCCGTTGATGAGGTTATCTTTGATCTTTCTTCGCCTTGTTGCAATGACACTATAATGATTGTGGAGGGAGACCGCGATGGCAGAGCCGATTTTTCCGGCTCCTATTATGGCAATGGTTAATTTTTTGGCCCCATGGTGTTATCACCTCTTAAAATAAATTATGGCGGGGCTGACGAGATTTGAACTCGCGACCTCCGGCGTGACAGGCCGGCGTTCTAACCAGGCTGAACTACAGCCCCGCCAGTGTGGTGATTATTTTATCTGTCACCCACCCTCATGTCAAGATTACTGGATTTTCTCTACTAAACCTATAGTGCACCGGGTTGAATTGAGAATATGTGGTGATTATAATTACACCACTCTCACGGGGTGCGTAGCTCAGTTGGTTAGAGCACCTGACTGTGGATCAGGTGGTCGCGGGTTCGAGTCCCGCCGCACCCCCCATTTATTTTTTCAAGTAAATTAGCCTCTTCCTCAAATATACCTTCTTCCCATCATCAAGTACGAGAAAATATACCCCTGACGGAATCTCTGGTGTGATTTCCACTACCAAACTGTCTGAAACGGTTCCGTATAGCTCACTATAAACTGCGGCACCGGCGACAGAGAATAACTTTACATAAAAACTCGTTAATCCCTCAGGCTTTAGAAAGGCTATCTTATTCATAAAAACTCCCTCGGATAAATTTACAACAGTTGGGACAGTATCGTTTGGTAGCGTATCGTTTGGTAAAGTGTCTCTGGGAATGGAGTCCACAAGATACGGATATCTGATAGGTGTGTAAGAGTACCTGTATCCGGCCACATATCTGAGATCAAGCCCTGTGGTAGATGGTCCCGGCCTCCTATCCGTTGCCTGAAAAATGTAAAACCTTGTATGAGCAGAATCTGCCCATTGATAAAAGAGAACTACATGGTGACCCGGATTGTTCACTGCATCTCCCATTTTTAATGAATCGTACGGGATTGGATAAGTTATCCCGGGCAACATACTTGTACTGTGTTTGTACGGTAGTTTCCAGACCCTGGAGATCAAGCCGGAACAGTCCTGCCCTGTAGCCCAAGAGGGGTCACCACCGTAACTAATGCAGTCATTGTCTGAATGAGAACCGGCACGCTGACCCTGTGCAAGCTTTCTCAAAAATCTCTGGGGGTCATCCCACCCACCGTATTCATATGCCACACCGTGATATGTTCTTCCAGCCTGATAATCGGGAGTCCAATCCCGACATTGAGGAACCGGAGCCACATTTATTGAATCACAATACCACTCCACATTAGCATTGGAAAAAGCCGAATCAATCACCTCCTGACGCGGGATAAGCATTGTTAACGCCATTATTAAAGTTATCACCATCTGACCTCCAGTATTTCAACTCCTTCCCTTTTGTAATTGACGATGTAAAGTGTCCCATCTCTATCAATTCTGTAAGGTGAACCGTCAATCAGTGCATAGAATATCGGATCCCATTTATAAACCTCTTTCCCTCTTCTAAAAACAAAGGACTTACCATCGAATTTCACCAATACTTCGTTCCCTTTTGAGTCATAACCAACGAGGGCATACTCCTCTGTGGATTTTTCCACATCACCCTTCCTAAAATCACCTGGCATACCTTCGAAGATCATATAGTAACTGGCTATTGTAGCATCCTCGAGTGTTTTGTATGTAACAAAAAGGGTACCGGTTCTGTAATCCTTAAGATAATTCACAGAATTTCTGATCAAAGGTTTCCCAACTTTGACAGTGTACTCTTTATGTTGGAATTTTTTCAAAATGGTGAATTTCACACTATCTGAGTAGTCTGCCGAGAGAATTACCTCGCCATTCCACAGGCAAATGTTGTTGTAAACTCCATTAACTTTATATAACTCAATGAACTTACCGTCCGTGTCAAAGAAAGCTACACGCTTATTAAATCTATCCAGAAAGACCAGCCTGCCATCCTCGACATCAAAGGCAGGTGGACCATAATCAGGACCGGCATCCTGACGAGACTGAATTTTAATGCCCAGCTCGCCGACATCACTACCCCAGGGGATCATAAGAGTATCTACTTTCAAGGATATTACAGCCAGGATCAATAGTTTAATCATCATACTCCTTCCATGGTTTTTTAACTTTACATGCTATTTTGAGCATGCGGTAAATATTCTGTCCAAGTCTTTTGGCATAAACAACTGCTTCCTCATCCTCGGAAACCCTCTTTCTACCCGTTGTATAAACGAGAGAATAAGGCACGATGAGCATACCATTGTCGTTGGCGAAAGCCATAAGATTCGAGATAGTATGCGCCGCCCCATCTTCCTCAGCAACTGCAATAAAGGCAGCCACTTTGTTGTCCAGGAGCTTCCCGGCGTTCTCAAGAGATGTTAACCTGTCTATAAAGTTTTTCATCATACCTGACATGTTGTACCAGTAAACAGGGGTTGCAAATATTATAGCATCTGCAAGAATTATCTTGCTGTGCAAGCTCTTCATTGAATCTTCAAGCACCCCCTGTGTACAGTTCTTGGGATTACAGGACTTGGGATCATCCGAATAGCATCCCATGCAAAATCTAACAGGGTGATCTATCAGATAGATCGTTTCAACCTCGACTTCATTGAATTTTTCGAGCTCCCTCAACACATAACCGAGAAGCTCTGAAGTCTTTCCATCCTTTCTTGGAGAACCATGTATGGCCACGACCTTCAAGTTTTTACACATGTCTTTCTATCTTAAGGTTTTTAACAAGATCGAGATACTCTTCTTTTGCCTCCTTAATCTTTGCAGATCTTGGGGCATAAAAAATCACGAGGAGGTTCCTCGTCCTAAAAGTTGTCATTGTTCTTTTTGAATCAGAAATGGGGCTGCCAAAGCCTCCATTGCGATCGAATGCGGCAATCTTGTTTTTTAGATTAAATATTCTGTTGTTTATTGCCTGATATCTTTCACCCTCCTTTCCGATCCTCACTTCAATTGGCGGATTGATCTCATCGAGGTCATAAACACCAATGGGAATTTTGTACTTTACCGATATGTAGTTGTTAATATCTACAGCTGGGTTGATGGATGGAATGCTCTTACCGTTGATCAACCTTCTGATAAGTGCCTCTGCAGACGGTCTGTATCTCGAAGGATCTGTGCCGATTGCTTTAAATATCTGTCTCATATCCTGGATCTCAGGTTCCAGGAGGTCGGCTGTATCCGCCGACAGACCTATTAATAAATGTGAAAAATCTACACTCTCCATGTCTATGTTGTGGACCTCCAGGCTTTCCACATGAAGTCCAAGCCCTATCAATTTTTCTTCTATTTTCATGGTACAATCCTCGTGCCTCCTTTTCCATGGATTGCCTCGAGAGACTTTTCGAGTGAGGTAATGATAACCTCATCTCCTCCATTTTCAAGAAAGTTAATTGCAGCTTCAACCTTTGGACCCATATTACCAGGAGGAAAATGTCCTTCCGCGTGATACCTTTTTAGATCACTGAGGTGGATTTCCTCTAATGGTTTCTGATCCGGCTTCCCGAAATTCAGATAGACATAAGGAACTTCTGTGAGTATAACAAGCCTTTCAGCTCCAATATTTTGAGCCAGAACAGCGGAGGCCAGATCCTTGTCAATGACAGCTTCTACACCCCGAAATCCGCCATTCTCTCTTATTATGGGTATGCCTCCACCTCCCGCCGCAATGACTATTTCCCCATCGTCAACCAGTTTTTTTATCTCCCCTGCCTCAAGAACTTCAAGGGGTCTCGGAGACGGAACAACCACTCTCCACCCTCTATCCGCATCATTAACAAATTCCAGTTGTGGAAACCTCTTTTTTACCTCTTTCATCTCCTCCTCAGTAAAGAATCTGCCTATTGGTTTCGTGGGATTCTTAAATGCAGGGTCGTCTTTGTCAACGATAATCCTTGTTATAACTGTCGTAACATGTCTCTTCATCCTGAGTTTGATCATCCTGTTGGTCAATGCGAGGGATATGATGTAACCCATCCAGCCCTGGGTCTCTGCATTCAAAACATCAAGCGGATAGGGTGGATAAGTGTCAGCTGCAAGAAGGTTTCTGAACAGCTCCACACCAACCTGCGGTCCATTTCCATGAGTTATAACTATTCTGTAGCCCTCCTTAATAAGCTCCACAATAGGGGCAAGTGTTTTTTTTGCCCTGTTAAACTGGTGGTCAATTGTAAACGGCTCACCTTTCCGTCTGATTGCATTCCCACCAAGGGCTATAACAACCTTTCTATCCATTATCCTTCCTCTCAAGGACAACAACTGCTATAGCAAAACTCTCTGTGTGTGTTAGACTCACATCTACAAATGCATCCCCGGCAATCTCTTTTGCCCTACCGTAGAGCCTCAAAACGGGCTTACCACTTGGAAGATTTATCACTTCAATATCTCTAAACCTGATCCCTTGTCTCATACCTGTTCCTATGGCTTTTGAAAACGCCTCTTTTGCAGCAAATCTTGCAGCATAACACTCTTCATAATTCTTTCTCCTCTCGCACTCCTCCACCTCTTTTTCGGTAAAAATCCTCTTCTGAAACCTGTCTCTGTGCCTTTCAAAGACCTTTTTCAATCTATTAATGTCAACAAGATCTACTCCCACAAAAATGGCCATAAATCAAAACCTGTAGTCAAGTGTCAGGCTTATCTTAAACTCTTTTCTCGCCTCTTCGAACCAGAGAAGAGACTCCCCGGTCTCCGGATTGTAAATCCTCTGTTCAATAAGTCCACCGTGCGGGAAGTATGTATTCTTCCATCTAAATTTTACCTTTATCCCCAGATTTCTGGCAACTCGTTCAACGAATGATAAGTAGATCTTTTCTCCATTCCCATACATAAAATCTATTCCGGTGTCTTCGAAACCCCACTGTGACATACCATCATTTCTCCAGACAGTCGAGCCCAATCTTAAATCCAGCGATTTACCTATCGGCTTTCTTACATCAACGGAAAGATAACCTCCGTCAATTTCACTGTCATAACCCTCTTTTGCTGTAAGAAAAACTCTGGAGTATCGGAGGGTGATACCCAAATATGTGCCTCGAGAGACATAGTAAAGTCTCAAGGTATTTTCGTATGTAAGACTTCTCGTTATGCCGAGATACCGGTTCGATCTTCTGTCCTGAATTTTCTGGGTAAATCTTATTCTGAATGGATTGATAAATCGGTACTCAACGCTCCCCTGAAATCTGTAATTGCGGAGATAACTTGTATTATCTCTCCAGACATCCAGATACACTCTTGGAAACAGCAGTTTTCCAGAGACCTGATATCTGGTTTCCACATAAAAACCGGTCTCAGGCTTTGGCACCGGAAAGCCCGTCAATCCTGAATATATGGGGTCATTGAGCCTGTAGCTCCTTTCCAGAACAGTGTATTCAAATCTCGAAGCTTCCTGAAAAGTCCTCATAAAAGGATTTGTGTAATCTACATCATAATGCCTCAAAATTATGTTGAAATAATACGGATTTTCCTGTATTCGGGACTTTAAAAGAAATGCGTCCCCTCCGTTCTTCTGGTGCGCGTACTCCATTTCAACTGAAAAGGGAAAGATAACTGTACGGAGTTCAAGGCTTCCGTATGTATTGTCCTTCCTCAGATTCCATTTAAAGGCACCATCATCGACGGTTTCCCTGGAAAATGGCTTCAGGACATCACACCATCTCAGACTGAATGGTCTGTCGTATGTAAGTTTCATAAAATTCAAAGCTACCTGTGTTCCAACAGGCAGTGTATTCCCTCCAAGATTCATTCTCAAACTCGTGGCAAACACTGTCTCGGATACCCTGTCTTTTAATGTGGGGGGAGTTATATCACTCGTGAAGTAAAAAAGTGGATGACCAAACCTATCCAGAATAGCGCTTCTACTGTTCTTCGAGTACACCAAAATAGGATTAAAACCGAGATACTTAAATTCAACAGCCAAACCCCGAAATGCAAACTGACTGCTACTTGTTATGTCTCCAAAAATTCCTCGAGCATGACTTATCAATCTATCTCTGAGCTCATCACTGTTATCGAGTAAAAGTCCCTGTCCAAAAGTTGCCCTCAAATCGCCGAGATACAACTTGTTCAAAAACAGATGCCTGAAAATGCGAACCCTTTCAACACCTGCAAAACCTTTTCTAAGGGTACCGGTTAAGCCCTCTTCTAATAAGGCACCAAATCTAAATTTACCCTGAATATTCCCTACAGTTTTAATCCTGAAAAAAGGCTTGGGTGTTAAAGAAGACAGGTACTCTCTTTCCTTCGTAAGCCTTGTTCTGAGTGAGTCAACCTGATCATCTGTCCATCCAGAGGCTAAATAAAGCTCCCTTGAAACTGTATCCGAAAGCTCTGAAATAACCTGGTCAAGGCTGGATTCTCCGACATAAATCCCCGGTGTGTAAACGGTGTAAAAATTCGTCCATCCGTTGATGGGTTCAGGCGTCGCATCCCTGAATCTCACGAAATTTACCATGTTCCTGTAACCATAGTATGAAAGATGTGGTACTCTTCTCAGATCTCGGGAGTTTCTAAGGGGGAGGATGCGCGAATATCTGACAACTGCCGCCGCATCTATGAGGGAAACCCTATCGAGGGCATAGAGCTCGTCCACTTCGGCTCTGTTAACATTTATTGGCTCGATAAGCTTCAAAATCCACCAGTCAAGCGCACTTTCCCGGGGAGATTCTTCACTGGCTGTGCGTGATCTGATTCTTTGGATGTTGAATATTAAATCTTTTCCCTCCCTCCTCGGTGAGATGAAAATGTAAGCTTTCCACCTTGCAAGGTCCCCAGCATTTACACCAGGTACTTTTGACAGCTCATAGTAGCTCTTAATACCACCGTGGAAAAAAATATAATTAAAAATTCTCTCAGCCTTGTCAGGAGGGATCTTATAATTCCTGAGTATATCCTCATAGGTGAGATTTGTGTCCGGATTGACCTTTAAAATATGCCTGTACAGGGATTCTGCATCCTCGTAACCTATTGGAAGTGTTTTGATTTCATCAAGGGTAGCATTGTTTATGTCAACTTTGAAATTTAAAGCCAGAAAAATTAAAAAGAGAATATTCACCTCAAAATTCCTCCGTTTAAAATATCAGGATATCAGGGAATAAACCTGAAAGAGACTGTATGAGTCAGAGGAAGATCCGGATCAAAAATTATCGCATAGTCTAACCCGAACCGTCCCATACTCGCACCTATGCCAGAAGAAAATTTAAAAAGATCACCCTCAGAAAGCACCCCTGCTCTGATTTTTACACGCTCCATTAATTCTACCTCTTCACCGATAGAAATTCTAAGGTCCTGATCGCGTGATTTCCTGAAATCAACAGAAGTCAGTGAGTATCTACCTGCACGAAAAGACACACCTGCAGAAATCCACAGGGGTAATTCCTCTCTACCTCCTGAAGCGTTCAATGTCGGTTTATTCAGATTGTGTATAAAAAGTCCCAGCCTCCATCTCCGATAAAAATTTGCAAGCATTCCAATGTCAAGTCCAGCAGTAGATGCATTACCGAGATCTCCTGGATTTTGAAGATAATAAATGTTCAGACTGACACCAGCCATAAGGTTACTTGAGATAAAAAAGCCGTGAGACAAAACAAGGGTATTTTCGGCATAAGTTCCCCAATCATCGAAATTTGCGCTTAACCTGATAATGGCGATAGCCAGCTTACCTTTTAAAACATTGAGGGGACCTGCCATAAGAGAGATACCTTTTAGACCGGAATCCAGGGACGAATAGAGATAGTTGTAATAAGCGGAGATCTCTCTTTGTTCGAGATTGGCTACTGCGGCGGGATTAAAAACTATTCCTGCAACACCATCAGCTATGGCTGTATAGCTGCCGGCGAGTGCATCAGGGCGGGCGCCGGAGTACCTGAATTCAAAAGCCGCCTGAAGGAACGAAAAAGAAAAAATTGTTATCCATAGCCACTTCATACTCCACAATTATAACTGACCTCTGACAAAATATACAAGGATCGGCACCGGATTCTCACATGGGAGGATATACCAGAGTGTAAACGATAAGAGCGATTCCCTGAAAGATGCTCCGATCAACAGCCTGCCACCATTGCCTCCTGGTGAGTGCCTCAAATATAAAGTTTGCTATTGTCAATGCTATCCATAATGGCACTATTCTCTCAATCATACTCTCCCTCCTCCGGGTCATTTTCCCGAAGCATCCCCAGGGGCTAAGTTGCGTTTTTAACTTAACTAATTGAATCAAAAAAGTCAAGTCAACGGGGGAGCTATACTTACGTAATTCTTTTAACCACTTCCAACAGAGATGGGGGTTAAATGTCACCATAAGGGTGATACTTCAGGGCAAAATCAAAAGTAAATCCGGACGGAAAAATGAATTGTAAAAGTCGAAAGCAAAGTGTTATAATTCTACCATGACAAAAAATTTACTAATTTGGTCAGGAATTTTTGCCGTCGTCGTATCGTGTGATATGTTTAAATTGAGGGAGAGGGAGGATCCGGACACTTCACCAGGATGGATCCTGCCGGATTCTGCCCATCTCGTAATTCAAAACCTTAAAAATGCGTTTGAAAATATAAATATCGTGAACTACTCTAACTGTTTTGACGAAGATTTCGTATTTCTCCCGGATTCGGTAACTTATTCACGAAATCCGGATCTATTCGTTGGCTGGACAAAAGAGGTGGAAGTCCAGACAGCAAGTGTCATGTTTTCTCAGATAAGATCCAATCCTGAGGTAAGTTTTGAACTCGAAAGTGCAGATACTGCCATTGACACTATCAGTTTTCTGTACTCTTACCTCATACACATGAATCTACAAAACGGAGAGGCTTTATCTATCAACGGTAGGTCTCTTTTTACAACTATTGCTCGTGATGATGGGCTTTACTATATAATCAGATGGGAGGATTTCCAGCCAGACACACTGATTCCTGGTAGTATTACCTGGAGTGAGTTAAAGGGAAGATTCAAACAATAGGAGGTTTTGCCATGCCAACGAGAGAGGAAGTTATAAAAGTTTTGAAAGAAATTTATGACCCAGAGATCCCTGTTAACATCTGGGACCTTGGGTTGATATACGGGATCGAGATAGACGACGGGAAAATCAATATCCGCATGACTCTTACTGCTCCCGGGTGTCCTCTTGCCAATGTGCTTGCATACAATGTTGAGGAAAAACTCAAGGAGCTTCCTGGTGTTGAAGAGGTAAATGTCCAAATCGTATGGGATCCACCCTGGTCCGTGGATCGCATTTCTGAAGAAGGGAAAAAAGTTCTCAGGTCATACGGTTACCAGATTTAATGCGATACCGGGGAGTTGGAAGCTTTGCATCCGCTACATTGATTTCCCGGATTCTGGGTCTCATTCGGGAAAGCACAATAGCGTACATCCTTGGAGCTTCTAACCTTTCCGATGCTTTTTATGTCGCTTTCAGGATCCCTAATATATTCAGGGATATTTTTGCTGAAAATGCTGTTCAGGCTGCCCTCATACCGGCCTATTTCCGCGCACGGGAGAACAGAAGGGAAGCCCAGTTTCTCGGCTCATCCTTACTTTTTTTCGGTGGGGTAACACTTATCGTCTCTCTCCTGGGCATCCTATTTTCGAACGTAATCGTAACGATCTTTGCCTACGGGTTTAAGTCGAACCCGGAAAAATTTAATGTTACAGTAAGGCTGACGAGGATTACTTTTCCTTATCTCTGGCTCATTTCACTTGCGGCTTTTGTGGGCGGCGTTCTGAATATCTACAGAAGGTTTTTTGTGCCCGCACTCGGACCGGTTTTCTTTAACATCGGGGTTATTGCAACTGCTCTGATAGGATATGGATTAACAGGATCTCCTCTAAAATCCCTCTTTTTTATCGCACTCGGAGTGCTGGTTGGAGGAGCTCTTCACCTGCTTTTTCAGATCCCGTTTCTCATCAGAGAGCGACCTGCATTTAAATTCAGGGGGTTCAAAATCCCTGAATTTAACATGTTTTTAAAACTTCTGTCCCCTGTTTTCCTGAACACGGGTTTTTCCCGTCTTACCCTATTTGTAAACACCTTCATAGCATCTTTCCTCGGTGGTGGAGCTATTTCATACCTGAACTTTGCATTCAGGCTAATGCAACTTCCTATTGGTCTCTTTGGGGTGGGGGTATCTACTGTAGTGAATCCCGATATTGCAGAAAAAGTTGCGCGAAGGGAAGATCCTGCCGATGTGATAACCGAGGGCATAAGGTTGACTCTCATACTGACGCTGCCGTTTTTGGCAATTTTTATCGCTGACGCTCGTGGGGTTATTGATTTAATTTACAAAAGAGGGAACTTCGGTGAAACGGCTCTTATGAAAACTTCTCTTGCTCTTATCTTCTACTCTCTTTCAATAGTACCTGTTTCTATCTCAAAAATCCTTCTCCAGTTCTTTTATGCGAAGAACACCATTGTGGTGCCCAATAGGGTTTTTGCAATCAGTGCCATATCAAACATTTTATTTTCAATATTTCTTGGGTTCTCAATAGGTTTTTCGGGACTTGCACTTGCAACATCAATCAGCAGTTTCATCCAGTTAATTCTTCTATTTTTCTATTTAAAAGGGGAACTTTCACTATCAACGAGAGGGATTCCAAAGATAATTTTGATAAATCTCGTTATGTTTATGTTTTTTTCTTTAAAATTCGGGAATCCAAGAATCGACCTTGTCGCGGATATAGCGGGTGGGGCAATTATTTACATTTCACTTCTTTTCCTCTTCAAAATCGAGGAGGTTCAAAAAATTTTACACATGATTTCTACACCAAAATCCACATAATCTGAGGTGGATTTTAAGTGTGGATAGTCTTTCAACTTAAAAATTTGGTTGGCTCTTTAACTGTACTTAAGTGGATGTGGAAATTGAGAGAAAAAAACCACCCCCTCCTCTCAGGTTCAGTCAAGTTTTATTGGCATAAGCAAATACAGGAGTTCTTCGTCCTCTTCAAACTCGGCGGGCTCAATCCTTATAGCCGTGGATGCATTGTAAAGGTAGATCTTTACCTGATCAGAATCGAGTTTTCTCATTATCTCAAGTATGTACTGGGAGTTAAAAGCCAGTTCCATAGGCTCTCCGGCGTAACTTGCTTCCACAATTTCCTCTGCCTCTCCTACATCAGGAGAAGAAGCCTGTAGTCTAAGTCCGTTTTGAGAGAAGAAAATTCTCATGAGATAAGTGGGGCTCGGTGTAAAAAGTGAGAGCCTCCTTAAAGCACTCACAAATTCGTCGCGAGGGACAAGGGCATAGTTTTCGGACTCGCCGGGAATTATCTCGTCATACGGTGGATAGGGACCCTCTATCTGCCTTGTAACGAGGAATGAGTCTTTAAAGAAAAGACCCATTGAATCGCGGGAGAATCTCATGTTGACTTCTTCTTCGTCCTTTGTCTTCAGGTACTCAAATGTGTGTCTCGGGACAATCGCCTGAGTACGCAGTCCCGTTTCCCTCTTGATCTTCCAGAGACCGAGTTTGTGAGAATCAGTTGCAACGAGCCTTACCTCTCCATCGCGAAAGTCTATCAGGATACCGGTAAGAAATGCCCTGGGATCCTCTTTTGCAGCGCAAAAGGACACATAGTTGCTACCCCTAATGAGTGCATCTGTTGGTAGAGTAACCCCGTCCTCACCTTCAAAGGTTTTGAAAGCCGGGAAATCTTCGGGGTCGAGTCCTGTCAGCGTGTATTCAGCCTTGTCCGTTCTCATTTTTGTCGCGCCTGAAGAGTGTTCGAAAGTTATTGTTATGGGCGGCAATGTCTGTACTATGTTCAGGATTAGCTTTCCGGGAAGGGTAAACGCGCCATTTTCGGAGTCATAAACCGGGATCCAGCTCCTTATTGAGAAATCAAGGTTCGTAGCGGAAACATAAAGTTCCCCGTCCTTAACCTCAAAAAGTATGTTGTTCAATATGGGTAGAGTTGTCCTTGTTGGAAGAGCCCTTGCAACTTCAGTCAGGGCTTTCTCAAAAAGCATTTTATCCACAACGAACTTCATCTCTCTCCTCCATCACAGCATCTGTTAAAAATTTTTAATAAAAAAACTTGATGTTTTAGTAGGAAGGTGTTGAAAACAGCCAGAAGCTGACCTTCCATTTGAACTTAAATCGTGTTGAAATTGTGTGAATTTCATCTTGAGCCAAAGAGTAAATCCACTACCATTTCGACATTTTCACGGAACCGCGGATCTGTGTAAAACAAAAATTTGCCCTGCTCGTAGCTGTGGATTATGGTCGAATGATCCCTTCCTCCGAGTGCTCTTCCAAGTTTTTTATATGGGACATTTAGCTTTACCCTGGCGACATAAACGAAAGCGTGTCTCGCTCTCATAACCTGTGCCTTTCTCGTCTTCCCTGTTATCAATTCTCTTGGGACACCGAAGACATCTGAAACTACCTTCATAAGTTCGTCGAGCTCCACAGGATTCTCTTCGTTGTTGAAAGATTTAAGTAAATCCACCAGAAACTGCTTGGTTATCTGTCTTCCATCAAATTCCTGTTTCGCCTTAATTGAGTTCAGGATACCCTCAAGATCCCTTATGTTCTTGATGGGCTTATAAGCTATGTAGTCTATAAATTCTTCCGAAAGCAGGATATTTTCTTTTCTTATCCTCTCTTCTATAAACCTCTTTCTGAGATCAAAGTCCACAGGCCTGATTTCGGCAACGAGACCGGATCTCATTCTGGTTCTGATTCGTTCATCCAGAGAGTCTATTTCCTCAGGTGGTCTATCAGATGCCATGACCACCTGCTTGTTAGATCTCAGAAGGGAATCAATTGTATGGAAGATCTCCTCCTGAATCATGGGTTTTGAGTTCAGAAACTGAATTTCGTCAATCAGCAGAATATCAATGTCTCTGATCTGAGCTTTAAATTTGACCATGGACTTGTTTTTTATTGCGTTAATCATCTTGGTGAGGAATTCTTCAGCAGTGATGTAGAGAATCTTGTACTCAGTTCTTGAGTTCAGTATGATGTAATTGCCTATGGCGTGTAGCAGGTGGGACTTCCCTACACCAGAAGGTCCATAAATAAACAGAGGGTTGAATTTTTTAACGGGGTTTTTGGCAACTTCGAGTGAGCTTTTGTACGCAAACTCGTTGGATGGTCCGACAACAAATGTGTTGAAAGTAAACTGCTTGATCAGCCTGGCTTTTTTGAATCTATCCCCATTTAAGCTTCTTTCATCCTTTTCATCAATCATTTCTTCTTCACCTTCCTGCAGGGAGAAACTGACATCGATTTTACCATCAGTAACGAGAGAGACAGCCTTTTTGAGCTTATCCATATAATGGTGTTCTACCCATTCGATAAAAAATTCATTAGGTGCTCCGAGGAAAAGAGTACCATTCATCAAGCCAAGGGGTTCAAGGTCTGAGAACCAGGCCTGATAAGCCTTGTCGCCAACAAGGCCCCGGAGCATCTGGGACGCCTTCCCCCATATTTCAACAGCTTTATCTTGCTGACTTAAACTCTTCGGCATAAACAAACCTCCTTTTTTCAACATGGGTGTGGAAAACCTGATCGGGTTCCCTCCCTGTTCGATCCAGCCGAACCCTGATCAATTCTGACATTTTCATGATCTCCCGGGTGACATTTACTCTCATATACTGAACACTCACCAGAATAATGTCAACTTCGACTCCAAAATCAAGCTCCTTCCTTAAGATACCCCGAGCACTTTCACTATCTTAAACTCTATGTACCCATTTTGCCACATTCATTGAAAAGTTAACTCCACAGGTTTAACTTTTAACCATGAATTTCTTTCCCTATGAAACCCTTTACAGGTACTTTTTGCCAAGCAGAGAGTTCGACACGGGAGACAGCATCATTTTTATAGGCACATTTACAGGTGATCCTGATCTCAGTGCTGAAAGTCTATCGAGAGAATTGATGAATCTTGGCTACATTGCAATCATCAGGAAAAATCCAGAGGGATACTACGAGATCCTTGTTAGAAGAGATGTGTCCACCGGTGAGAGTAACTACAAGGTAAACCTGATCCTCTTCATCCTTACAGTACTGAGCACGCTTTTTGTTGGGACCTTACATGCTGGTAAAAACCCATTTTCAAACCTGCTTAATATTGTTTACGGAATACCATTTTCAGCCTCTCTCATAGCAATTCTTGGAAGCCATGAGCTTGGTCACTATGTACTCTCAAGAGTACACGGTGTACGCTCTACTCTCCCTTACTTTATTCCTGTTCCACACCCTCTTGTTGGGACGCTTGGAGCATTTATAAAAATTAAATCTCCCATACCCTCAAGAAGGGCACTTCTAGACATAGGCGCAGCTGGACCACTTACAGGATTTATTGTTGCAATTCCTATAACTCTTATAGGGCTCAAGCTTTCTACCGTAGTTTCTGTGTCTCACGCTGGTGGTCTTTATCTCGGTGAGCCCATAATTCTGAAGATACTCTCCTTTATAGCTGGAATTCATGTCCCTCAGGGAAAGGATCTCTACCTCCATCCCATGGCTTTTGCGGGTTGGATAGGATTTTTTGTTACCGGGTTAAATCTCATACCCATTGGCCAGCTTGATGGAGGACACATAGCCTATGCCCTTTTTGGTGCCGATCATAAGAAAATCGCATATGCTTCTCTCTTTGCTCTTGCCGGGCTCGGTTTTCTCTGGGCTGGCTGGTGGACCTGGGCAATTCTTGTTATGATCCTCGGTATAAGGCATCCTGCTCCCCTAAATGAAGTTTCGAGACTCGATCGAAAAAGGGTTGTTATCGGCATAGTTTCCTTTATCGTCTTTGTTCTTACATTTATTCCTCGTCCATTTTTCGTAAAATAGTTGAATGAATTCCTGAAATAGGCGAAAATTTAATAAAAATGGAGGCGTTATCATGCAACAGGAACTTGGAGGCTGGGAAGCATTTCTCGGTATGGAAGAAACCGAAGAAAATTATGGTATTTTTGTGTTGATTGACCTGACCTCAAAGTCTTTTGACGATCAGCTCGGGCTTCTGACATTTGCGTTTGAATTAAAAGAAGAGCTTGGCCAGCCGGTTTCCGTCATCGTCGCAGGCAATTCACAGAATGATCACATCGAGAGGTTAAAAAAATTCCCTGTTTCTGAAATCCATGTGAAAAAGATCTCGAATCAGAGAGAGCTTATCGATTTCCTGAAGAGTTTTATTGAGGAGAAGAAACCACTTGTACTCGTCGGGGACCTGGACACGGGTGCAAGAGATGCATTTCCCTACATTGCTCAAACGAGAAACGAAGGCTATATTGGCGGCGGAGAGAGTCTCTCAATCAGTCCAGATGATAGAAAAGTGATTGTAAAAAGAAAGATTTACGGTGGACTCCTCGTCGAGACAGTAAAGATCTTGAAAGATGGTGTTCAGTTTGTAACTCTCAAAAGTTCAGAGCGGGAGGCACCTCAGGAGTCAGAGCCACAGGATGTGGAGGTCAAGGAATGGTAAAAAAAGTAACTGTTCGCACATTTCTAAAGAAAAAGAAGGACGGCGAGAAAATCACGATGCTGACCGCCTACGATTATCCATCTGCAAAGATTCTCGATCAGGCTGGAATTGATGCCATCCTTGTTGGTGATTCGCTCGGAATGGTGATCCAGGGACATGAGACAACTCTTCCTGTAACAGTTGAGGATGTTCTTTACCATGTTAAGGCTGTAAAGCGCGGGGTAAAAAGGGCGATGATTATTGCAGATATGCCCTTTTTATCCTATCAAACGGATGTGGCAGATGCCATTTACAACGCCGGTCTCATGCTCAAGGAGGGCGGTGCTGACGCCGTTAAACTCGAAGGTGGTGAAAGAGTCGCCAGTCTTGTCAACGAACTTGTCAGTATAGGAATTCCGGTTATGGGACACATAGGACTGACCCCCCAGTCCGTTAATGTCTTTGGAGGCTACAGAGTTCAGGGTAAAACAGCGGAGGATATAGAGAGGTTAAAGAGGGATGCAAAAGCCCTGCAGGATGCAGGAGTATTTTCCATTGTTCTTGAAAGTGTACCCGTGGAGGTGGCTAAAGACATCACGGATATGCTTAAAATTCCAACTATCGGGATTGGCGCTGGACCTTACACCGATGGCCAGGTCCTCGTTTTTCACGATTTCCTTGGGATATTTGAGGACATCAAGCCGAAATTCGTCAAAAGATACAGAGAGCTCGGCAGAGAAATTTTAAATGCCACCAGAGAGTACATCGAAGATGTTAAAAATGGTAAGTTCCCAGCACCGGAACATAGTTTTTACCTTGAGAAAAAGGATTAAAAGGAGGTTTTCAAAATGGAACTCAAAGTTGTGAAAATAGAGAAGCCAGAGGATGTAAATGTGATCCTCGGCCAATCTCATTTTATCAAAACAGTTGAGGACTTGTATGAGGCACTTGTAACAAGTGTGCCGGGCATAAAATTTGGTATAGCATTCAACGAAGCATCCGGTCCGAGACTCGTGAGGTGGGCTGGAAATGAAGACGAATTGACAGAGCTTGCCAAGAAAAACGCCCTGAATGTGGGTGCAGGGCACTTCTTCATCGTGCTTATCCGAAATGCATTCCCTATAAATGTTATGAAAGCCATTAAAAATGTTGATGAGGTTGTTAATATTTTCGCTGCAACTGCCAATCCCATTGAGGTTGTTGTCGCCGAGACCGAAAAGGGCAGGGGAGTGCTTGGCGTTATTGATGGAGAACCACCCCTCGGTGTCGAAGGCGACGAAGACATTGCCAAGAGAAAAGACTTTCTCCGAAAAATAGGTTATAAATGCTGAAAAAGCCCTTTCGTATTCTTCTTGTAACACTGTTGATTGCTTCATCCTGCTCGGTTACACCCTACTATCATGGAGCGAAAGAGGGAGCGTATCTTGTACCTGTTGAGATCCCTGATACCCTTTTACCGGAAATTTCAGAAAAAACAGTTGAAAAAATAAAGAACGCGAAGCTATCACCAACAGAGACAAGGTACATTGAAAAAGAGGAGAAGAAACTCGGCATAAGGATTCCTGATGGGAGAAGGGAGATTGCGAGGTGGATTAAGTATTACTCAAAAAATCCATTTGGACGCAGATGGATTGAGAAGTCGGTGGAGAGAGGTGCCCCTTATCTTCCAATAATCAGGGAAAAATTGAGGAAGGCAGGACTACCCGAGGAACTCGCATACCTTCCAATTATTGAGAGCGGTTTCAAACCACTTGCCCGATCAAGAGCCGGAGCAGTGGGAATCTGGCAGTTTATCCCCGGCAGTGCAAGAAAATTTGGACTTAAAGTTGACTGGTGGATTGATCAGAGGCGGGATCCCATAAAATCCACCGACGCAGCTGTAAAATACCTGAAGGAACTGTACAAAATTTTCGGTAAATGGGATCTTGCTCTCTCTGCCTACAACTATGGAGAGGGTAAGCTAAAGAGGAAGATTAAGAGATACAGGACGGACAATTTCTGGAGACTCAAAAGACGCCTGCCGAGGGAGACGAGGAACTATGTACCCCAGTTTTTTGCTGTTTTAACAATCCTCAGTGATCCTGATAGATACGGGATCAAGTTGCCTTCGAGATACGATCCATTTGTCTATGATTCAGTGAAAATTCCATACCCGGTTTCACTTGATGTGGCAGCGAAGTGGGCGGGTGTGCCCCTACGGGAGATGATCAGATTGAATCTCGAATTTAAAAGAGGACTTGCACCCCCTTATTACAGGGACTACTACCTTAGAATCCCGATAGGCACAAAAGAAGCTTTTGTCTCTGCTATGGAAAGCACGCCGAGAAGCAGATGGTACACAGTTACATATCACAGAGTTAGAAGGGGTGAAAATCTGATAAGCATCGCGAGAAAATACCATGTCAGCGCAAGAGAGCTTGCAAGAGTTAACAGGATCTCAAATCCCAGAAAACTCAGGCCCGGAAAAGTGCTGATCATTCCCATGAGCTCCGGTTATGCACGCTATATTAACGAGAATGTTGACATCAAGATAGTGAACAAATACGGGAAAACGCGTGTAGTAAAATACAGGGTGAAAAAAGGAGACAATCTGAGGAAAATTTCAAGAAAATTTGGAGTAAGTGTTAGCAATCTAAAAAAGTGGAATAATCTTAAGAGTTCTCGTTTAAAACCGGGGCAGATGATAATCGTTTACAAAGCCGGTGAAGAGAGGGTCTTGGGACAACCAAAGTATTTGAAGTACAGGGTGAAGAAGGGCGATACCCTCTACGCCATTTCAGAGAAATTCAAGGTGGATGTGGACGACATTATGAGGATAAATGGCATAAAGAATCCGAGGCAGCTCAAGCCCGGTATGGTGGTGAAGATCCCATCGGGAACATAATTTAACAATTTTGAATTTTCAAATATTTGTTATTTGACAGATTATGAGCGCAAACATAAAATACCCTTTAAAACGGAGGTGAAAGGCATGAAAAAACTATTGGCTGTATTGCTGATGTTTGGTATGGTATCTGCCAAGCCACCCAAAGGTGGTGTAATTAAGATTGGATTTTTCTCCCCCCTTACCGGTTTTGCCGCCGCTGATGGTCTTTCTGCTCTTCGCGGCGCCAAACTGGCTGTCGAAGAGATAAACAAAAATGGAGGTCTCCTCGGCAAAAAAGTCGTCCTTATCAACTATGACGACCGTGTTAAATCCTCAGAAGCAGTTGCAATTGCTCGAAAACTTGTAACAAAAGATAGAGTTGTAGCAGCCGTCAGCGGATCCTATTCAGGTCCCACAAGAGCGGCAGCCCCCATTTTCCAGCAGTTCAAAGTCCCCATGATCTCCGCCTATGCAGTGCATCCTGAGATTACAAAGGCTGGTAAGTACATCTTCAGAAACGGCTTCCTCGGAACAGTTGAAGGTAAAGCAATGGGTGAAGTTGCCCTGAAGTTTCTCAGAGCCAAAAGGATAGCCCTACTTGTCATAGATAATGACTACGGTCATTCCCTTGCCGAAGGTGTGAAACTCCGTATCAGACAACTCGGAGGCGCCAAGATCGTTTACGAGAAGGCGTATTCGATCGGAGAAAAGGATTTCACTCCTCTACTTACTGCGGCAAAGGCACAGAATCCGGATCTCCTCATTGCGACCGCCTACTACAACGAAGCAGCACAGATTGCAAGACAGGTAAAACAGATGGGCTGGAAAATCCAGATTCTCGGTGAGGAAGGATACGACTCGCCCAAATTCCTCGAGCTTGCTGGAGATGCGGCTGAGGGTGTTATAATCACGACAAATCTCAACCGCGATGATCTTAGCTCAATAACCCAGAATTTCATCAAAAAGTTTAAGGAAAAATACAACGAGGAACCGGACATGGTGGGAGCTTCTTCCTACGATGCTGTCATGCTCCTTGCAAGGGCTATTATGAAGGCGAGGAGCACAAATCCGGAGAAGATAAGAGCTGCACTTGCATCACTTGAGAATCAGATACTTGCAACGGGAATTCTCTACAGATTTACAGAGGGAAGAGAGGTAGTGAAGCCTGTACAGGTCCAGATAGTGAAAAACGGAGGCTTTCACTACTACGGTGTTATAGCGGATCCTGATGTAATAACACCACCGTGGTGATGGAAAAGAGTTGAGGGGCGCCGCCGAAGGCGGCGCCCCTCAACAAAAATCCCCTTATCATGCTCCTCCAACAGATAATAAACGGACTTGCCTCCGGCGGTATCTATACCCTGGTCGCACTCGGATTGACACTCGTTTATGGTGTCCTGAAGATCCTCCACATAGCCCATGCTGGCATATATGCACTCGGTGCATACCTTGCGCTTATCGCCTACAAAATTTACCCCAATATTTACTTTGCCTTTGGCTTTGCTATGTTTGGAGCTGCCCTTGCGGGGTATCTTGTCCAGAAATACCTCTACTGGTCACTGCTGGATAAACCAAGGATTGTACCGCTTATTGCTTCCATCGGTTTATTCCTGGCACTTGAAGAACTTTACAGGCT
Source organism: uncultured bacterium (assembly GCA_964571845.1). Taxonomy (GTDB): domain Bacteria; phylum Hydrothermota; class Hydrothermia; order B15-G9; family WFZT01; genus WFZT01. The sequence continues at coordinate 44,139 of CAZNDM010000106.1, forward strand.
TATCTGGGGTCCCTATGTCATATCATTTCCTCAAAAATTCCATTGGAAGACATTTTCGCTGGGTCATGTGAGGTTTCCCGGTGCGGACCTTTTTGTTTTTGGTGTCTCCCTGGTGTTTCTCTTCATACTTTACTGGCTGGTAAACAGGACAAAGATAGGACTTGCCATGAGGGCTGTTGCAGATGACAAGGAGGTAGCCGAGGCCTCGGGTATCAATTCGAAGAAGACGATTGCCATATCTTTCATCATTGGCTCTGCTCTTGCAGGTGCAGCAGGGCTCATGGTTGGTGTGTACTATAACTCCATTTATCCCACGATGGGGGATGTGCCTGCGTACAAGAGTCTCGCGGTTATCGTAGTCGGTGGAATGGGCAGTATCGAGGGGACGGTTATCGCTGGATTCGGGCTCGGTTTGCTCGAAGCGTTGCTCCTCGGGTACCTGCCCTTTGCTTTTCCGCGTGATGCTCTGGCTTTTATTGCAATGATTATTTTCCTGCTGATCAAGCCCGAAGGAATTTTTGGCAAATGAACTATTATCTTACAATTTTGATCTACATCGGGATAAATTCAATTCTTGCTTTAAGCTTAAACATCATCGTGGGTTATGCCGGCCAGATTTCTCTCGGTCATGCGGCATTTTATGGCATAGGCGCATACACATCTGCACTTATTGCGACAAAACTCGGGGTCTCCTTCTGGGTTGCTCTCCCCTTTGCCATTGTCATGACAGCCATCATAGGTGCCTTTCTTGGTCTGCCATCCCTCAGGGTGAGTGAGGATTTCCTTGCTATAACCACGATTGGGATAAACTTTGTTGTGCAGGCGGTTTTCAAATATATTAAATTTTTCGGTGGTGCCCTCGGAATAAGTGGTATCCCATATCCCGGTATTTTTGGCAGGCCCTTCAGCCTTTTAGAATTTGCGCTGATGACAACTGTTTTTACGGTAATAGCGGCTCTGCTTACTTACAGGATTGGGAACTCGTGGATCGGGCTTGGATTAAAAGCAGTAAGGGAGGATGAGCTTGCAGCTTCGTCCAGCGGGGTGAATGTTTACAAGTTTAAAGTGCTTGCTTTTGTGCTTGGTTCGGCGCTTGCCGGTCTTGCTGGTAGTCTGTACGCTCATTTCATGATGTTTATCACAGCAGATGACTTTGGTTTTCCCCTGTCCATTACAATTCTTTCCATGGTTGTTATAGGGGGAATAGGAACTGTGAGGGGCGCCTTTCTCGGAGCTGTTCTATTGACGATAATGCCTGAAATTTTCAGGCCACTTGCAGATTATAGAATGCTTGTTTATGCTGTGCTTTTGATACTTTTCATGAGATTTTTACCGGAGGGGCTCATTGGGGATGGGAGTATTATCTGGAAAAAGTTGAGAGGTGAGAGGTGATACTTGAGGTACGAAATGTAAAAAAGAGGTTTGGAGGTATAGAAGCCCTCAAAGGTGTATCTTTGAGTCTTCGACAAGGGGAGGTACTCGGTTTAATCGGTCCAAACGGGGCGGGGAAAACGACTCTTTTTAACTGTATTGCGGGAGTCTATCATCCAGATGAGGGTGAGATAAAGTTTAAAGGGAGGCGGATTGACAAACTGTCACCCAACCGGGTAGCTGCGCTCGGTATAGCAAGAACTTTCCAGATTGTGAGACCGTTTAAGACCCTTAGTGTAGTTGAGAATGTTATGGTTGCCCTGGGATTGAAAAAATACCAGGGGTATAAGTATTTGTTTCACAAACCCTCCAGAAGGGATTATGACCGGGCAGTTGAGATTTTGAAAACCGTTGGTCTGGATGGTAAGCTAAATGAGATTTCTGAGAATCTGAGTCTTGGTGAGTTGAGAAGACTCGAGGTTGCCAGGGCACTTGCCCTGGAGCCTGAAATAATTCTACTGGACGAGCCTTACGCCGGATTGCGCAGAAACGAGGAGAGCAGAATATCCGAGATGATCCTTGACTTAAAGAATAGGGGACTTTCTCTGATCATCGTTGAGCACAGGGTGAGACTACTGATGGAGCTCGTTGAAAGGGTGGTTGTACTTGACATGGGAGAGGTGATAGCAGAGGGAACACCTGATGAAGTTAAGAGAAATCCAAGAGTTATAAAAGCGTATCTCGGGGAGGAAGAAGTTGCTTGAGGTAAAGGGTTTGAATGTTTATTACGACAGGTTGCATGTGCTGAAAGACATCAGTTTTGAAGTTAAAGAGGGCGAGATTTTTGTAATTATTGGTGCCAATGGCGCTGGAAAGACGACTCTGTTGAGGTCAATTATGGGGCTTAAAGACATAGAGAGTGGAAGTATTCTTTTCAAAGGAGAGGATATCACGGATCTTGAGGCACACGAGAGGGCATCAAAGGGAATATCTCTGTCTTTTGAAGGTGGTAGAATTCTGAAGACCCTGACGGTGGAAGAAAACCTCAGGCTTGGAGCCTATCTTGTTGATAAAGACCTTTTCAGGGACAAGCTTGAGTTTGTGTTTGAATTATTTCCAAGGCTAAAAGAGAGAAGGAATCAGGTCGCCGGTAGCCTCTCTGGAGGTGAAAGACAGATGCTTTCTATCTCCAGGGCGTTGATGAGTAATCCCGAATTGTTGATGCTCGATGAGCCCAGTTTTGGTCTTGCTCCTAAAATAGTCATCGAGATTTTTGATGTGTTAAAAAGACTGAACCTTGAGACTGGCCTTACTCTTCTGCTCGTTGAACAGAATGTAAAGCAGGCTCTCAAGATCGCCCAGAGAGCGCTTGTTATTGAAGCAGGATACGAGATTACAAGGGGAACGCCTGATGAAATCTTGAGAAAGAGGGAGATTATAGAAGCCTACCTTGGATGATTGTCTGGATATTAATGAGGGGGCGATGTAATTTATTAATCCCATGAATGAATTTTTACTCGAGAGAATAAAGACCGTACCCGAGAAGCCAGGAGTGTACATTTTTAAGGATTCCCGGGGGAATGTTCTATATGTGGGAAAGGCAAAAAATTTAAAAAATCGGTTAAGAAGCTATCTTCAGCCTCAGGAGAACCCGAGACTCAGAGTAATGGTGTCCAAGATCAGGGATTTACAGCTGATTTTGACCGGTTCTGAATCCGAGGCTCTTCTGCTTGAAGCCAATCTTATCAAGCAGTACAAGCCGTACTACAATATCAGGCTGAAGGACGATAAAAAGTATCCATATCTCAAGATTACAATAAAGGACTACTACCCGGGGATTTTTGCCACGCGCGATCTAAGTGATCGGGAATCCATATATTTTGGTCCGTACACATCAGCAAAAGCCTTGAGAAAAACTATTCGCATGGTGAGGAATCTTTTCCCGGTCAGAACCTGTACATACAATCTCAAGCCTGGTAAGAGGTTTCCCGCATGCATTGATTATCACATCGGAAAGTGTATTGGTCCGTGCATAGTGGATGTGCCAAGAGATGAATATATGAAACTGGTTGAAGGTATAATCGAGCTTTTGTCAGGAAGAACCACAAAGGTTGAGAGGATTCTCGAGGAGGAGATGAAAAAAGCGGCAGAAAATCTTGAATTTGAGCGAGCAGCCAAGATAAGGGACAATTTACTCGCTCTGAGAGAACTTCTATCGCCGCAAAGTGTGATAACTCCCAATGGTAAGGATCTCGAAGTCTGGGGATACGCCCTATCTCAGAATTTTGGTGTTTTTGTGGTTCTGAATGTAAAAACCGGGAAGCTTGTTTACAAAGAAACATTCTTTGTGGATACTGAACCGGGTATCAGCGAAGTTGAAGCCCTTGAGAAGTTTCTCTGGCAGTACTATTCTTCTGCCACTCTCTGGACCGATCTGATAGTTGTACCTGAGTTGCCACCGAGTGTGGATCATCTCAGAGCCTTTCTGGAAGGTCGGACCGAGAGGAAGATAAGAATCAGGAAACCTGTGGCAGACGAAAATTCTCTCGTAAAACTCGCAATGGAGAATGCTCAAAAGGAGCTTGAAATTGAGCTATCAAAGCTGAAGATAGAGGATAGAAGCCTGCATCCGGCACTGTTTGAACTCAAAGACCTTTTGAATCTTGATAGGGTGCCGGAGAGGATAGAGGCAGTGGACATTTCCCATACCTTCGGGAGCAATCCTGTCGGTAGCATTGTGGTTTTTGATAAAGGTTATCCCAGGAAGTCTGAATACAGGAAGTACAGGATAAAAACAGTCCAGGGAATTGACGATTTTAGCATGATTCACGAGGTGGTGAAAAGAAGACTCAGAAGACTTATCAAGGAGGGTAAGAGACTACCAGACATATTTGTAATTGATGGTGGATTAGGACAGTTGAACCAGGCTATCAGGGCAGCTGAGGAGCTTGGAGTTAAGGATACATATTTTCTTGCGATTGCCAAGAGGTTCGACGAGCTCTATACCCAGGACGGAAAAGTTTTAATGCTTCCGAGACGCTCAGAGGCTCTGAGACTCATCCAGAGACTCAGGAATGAGGCGCATAGATTTGCCATTTCATTCCATAGGGATTTGAGGACGAAGGAGGGATTTGTCTCTTTTCTCGACATGATACCGGACATAGGAGAGAAGAGGAAAAGGGCTTTGATTACCTACTTTGGCAGTCTTTCAAGGTTAATGTCCGCCTCTATTGAAGAGATCCGCAGAGTCGAAGGGATAGGTCCAAAGCTTGCAGAGAAGATTTACTATCATTTACACGGAGAGTAGCTCTTTTATTCCTCTGCCTTATTGAGCGGGGATACACTTTACCTTTAAAATCAAGCTGTTTCAATACTATTTCTGGAGGAACGCAAAATGGTGACTGCTGTTGTGGGTCTGCAATGGGGGGATGAAGGAAAAGGTAAGGTAGTTGATTTTCTCGCTGAAAAATATGACATAATCGTCAGATTCCAGGGTGGCAATAACGCCGGTCACACTGTCATTGTTGGCGGCGAGGAGTTTATCTTCCATCTCATACCATCAGGAATTCTGAGAGAGAATAAGATTGGTGTCATTGGTGCAGGTGTTGTCGTTGATATAGACAACCTGATAAGTGAGATAAATCTCATAAAGGAAAAAACCGGTAGCATTGATGGCAGACTTTTGATAGATGGAAGAGCCCATATTACTCTCCCTTATCACAAGGATGAAGATAGTCTTGAAGAAACCAGGGGTAAAGGAATAGGGACAACGAAGAGGGGGATTGGCCCAACATACAGGGATAAGTACTGGCGAATCGGGTTGAGGTTGATGGATGTTCTCGATCCCGAATCTGCTGAAGAGAGGATAGAAAAAGCCCTCCTCTACAACAACCACCTGCTCAGAATATTCGGTGGAAATAAGGAATATAGCCGAAATGAGGTTTTGAATCTCCTTAAACTATGGAAGCAGCAGATAGGGGATTACATCGGGGATGCAGCTCTTTTTCTAAACAACAGTATAAAGGAAGGTAAAAACATCCTCCTTGAGGGTGCTCAGGGAACCTTTCTTGATGTGTCATTTGGCACATACCCGTTTGTAACTTCATCTCACACAATATCAGGCGGTGCGACAATAGGCACGGGCATTGCACCATCAAAAATAGAAAATATAATCGGGATTTCAAAGGCATACACAACAAGGGTGGGTAAGGGACCATTTCCTACGGAGCTCACGGATGAGCTTGGAGACAGATTAAGAGAGAAAGGCGGCGAATACGGCGCCACCACAGGAAGGCCAAGGAGATGCGGGTGGCTCGACCTCGTTATGCTCAAGTATTCTGTGATGATCAACGGTGTTTCAGAAGTAGTTATTACAAAACTCGATGTACTTGACGGATTGACTGAAGTCAAAGTTGCCACATCTTACAAACTGCCAGATGGATCAGTTGTTACGGATATGCCCTTGAATCTCGATGGAGTGGAACCCATTTACACAATTCTACCGGGATGGGATAAAACAGGCGGCATCAGGCGAAGGGAAGATTTACCGTCAAACGCCAGATCATACATCGAATTCATCGAAAATTTTCTTGGCGTCAAAGTTTCTTATGTATCCGTTGGTAAAGAGAGGAGCGAGATACTGAAATTCCACTGATATGTCCTGCAATCTCAAGCCCTACCTGGAAAAATTTCTTAAAACCGTAAGGAAGTACCGGCTTATTTCACCTGGAGATAGGGTACTCGTTGCATTTTCTGGTGGTCCTGATTCGGTTTTTTTGCTAAAAATGTTGTACGAGACAAGAAATCTATTAAAGGTAACCCTTGCAGTATCCCATCTTCATCATGGTATAAGGGGGTATGAGGCAGATCGGGATCTTGAATTTTCAAAAGACTTTGCCCGATCCCTTGGCATTCCGTTTTTCCACGATTTCGTTGATGTGCCCGCCTATGCCGCGGAAAAGGGATTATCAATAGAAGAAGCAGCCCGTGAGCTAAGATACAGATTTCTCGAGAAAGTACTGGAAAAATGGGGAGGTGACAGGATTGCCACTGCTCATACTCTTTCTGATTCAGTAGAAACTGTTTTGTTCAACCTCTTTAGAGGGTCGGGACCTGCCGGTCTTGCCGGGATCCCCCCATCGAGAGGAAGGATCATTCGTCCAATTATCTCCTTTACACGGGATGAAATTATCTCCGTTTTAGACGAATGTAAGATCCCTTATGTGATCGATAGTACAAATCTGAAGCTGGATTACACGAGAAATTACATTCGTCACGCTATCATCCCGGTTGTGAAAAGAAGATTCCCCCGGTTCGAAGCTTCAGTTGCCAGTGCATCACATATATTCAGAGAGGAGAGGGAATTTTTTGAGAGAGAATCTGAAAGAATAAAAAAATCGTCTTTTAAGTTCGACCTTAGTGGCAGTGTGGATGTTTTTGACACAAAAGTCTTGAAGAGCTATCATAGAGCCGAGCTTTACTGGTTTTTTCACATGTATTTAAAGCTGGATTTCATACATGTTGAGGAGGCGGTTGAACTGATCTACAGGCAGCAGGGGAGGCTCAAAATACCCGGAGGTATGCTTATAAAGTCTTACGATGAGCTCGCTGTTATTAAAGGAGAGCTCATGAAACTTGACTCAGGTGTTTTTTCCCCGCCGTTTGAGGTCAATTTTCCGTTCCCGAATTACAGAATTGTTGCAACCATGACAGACGAAGCAGAATTTATTCGTGACCCCCTGGTTTTTTTCTGGCATGAGCCTGGAGAATTTGAGATAGGGCCGAGGAAACCAGGAGATAGAGTGGAAATTCCCGGGGTGGGTGTGAAAAAGTTAAAAGAAGTCTTCATTGAAAAGAAAATCCCTTCCTGGCGGCGAGATTTATTCCCTGTTGTCAGACAAGGTGGAAAAATTCTTTGGGTTCCGTTAGTTTATAAACATCGTTTTAAACATTCTCATAAATTTGTGAAACTGGAGGTAAAGAAAATTGACGAAAGAAAAGGGTGGATTTTTAATACCTGAGGAAAAAATAAAGGAAAGAGTCAGGGAGCTTGCCAAGCAAATATCAAAAGATTACGCTGGAAAAAGGCCTTTACTTGTTGGAATTCTTAAGGGTGCCTTCATCTTCCTTGCGGATTTGATCAGAGAGTTGTCCGTCGAGGCAGAGGTTGACTTTCTTGCCGTTTCTTCCTACGGTAAAGCTACGGAAACAAGTGGAGAAGTGAAGATTCTAAAAGATCTTTCTGAGAGCATTGAGGGTAAGGATGTTATTATTGTGGAAGATATAGTTGATACAGGGTTGACGCTGAGATATCTATATGATCTTTTGCAGACAAGGAAGCCGGCAAGTTTGAAAATCTGCGTTTTTCTGGATAAGAAAGAGAGGAGACAGGTGGAGGTGCCGGTGGATTATGTGGGATTCGAGGTGCCAGATCTATTCCTTGTTGGTTACGGGCTTGATTTCGCAGAGAAATACAGGCAATTAAAATACATTCGAGAACTCAGTCCTGAAGAGGTGAAAAATGTATGAAAAATAGTAAAAAACCTGCCCAGAATCCATTAATGAGAACGACCTTTTTATGGTTATTTATTATTCTCACCGCACTTGTAACCCTGCAACTGATCGGCGGGGGACATTACACAAGGGTTGAAATCAGTTATTCGGAGTTTTTAAACGAACTTAAAAAGGGAAATATCAAAGAAGTCACAATAGTTGAGAAGGAGATCAGAGGGAAGTTTAAAAATCCTGTAAAGACCACATCGGGGGATGAGACCAATTTTGTAACCCATATTCCTTATGAGGATCCCGATCTTGTGAGAAAGCTTGCCGAAGCAGGTGTGGAGGTGAAGGCGAAGCCCAAGCAGATATGGAGAGATGTGCTGATAAGTTATTTGCCGTGGATAATACTCTTTTTCATCTTCTGGTGGTTCATTTCCCGCCAGCTTGGAGGAGGTCCCAGAGAGGCATTTAAGTTTGGTAAAAGTCGAGTGAAGATATTAAGTGAGGACAGGCCCAAGGTTACATTCAACGATGTTGCGGGAGTTGACGAGGCAAAGGAAGAGCTTAAAGAAGTTATAGACTTTCTGAAATTTCCTGAAAAGTTTAAAAAACTTGGAGCCAGAATTCCCAAGGGAGTATTGCTTGTGGGACCACCTGGTACAGGTAAAACTTTACTTGCAAAAGCGGTGGCTGGTGAGGCAGGAGTGCCGTTTCTTTCCATATCAGGATCCGATTTTGTTGAGCTCTTCGTCGGCGTAGGTGCGGCAAGGGTGCGGGATCTTTTTGAACAGGCGAAACAGCATGCTCCATGCATCGTGTTTATCGATGAGATTGACGCGGTGGGGCGTTTGAGAGGTGCAGGACTTGGTGGTGGACACGACGAAAGAGAGCAAACTTTGAACCAGCTCCTTGTTGAAATGGACGGTTTTGACACATCAGAAGGAATTGTCGTGATGGCGGCTACCAACAGGCCTGATATTCTCGATCCTGCGCTTTTGAGGCCGGGCAGATTCGATAGACAGATAGTCGTTGATAGGCCAGATGTAAAAGGCCGCGAAGAAATACTCAAGATCCATACACGGAAAGTGCCTCTCGCAGAGGATGTTGATCTCGCAACAATAGCAAGAGGTACTCCTGGTTTCTCCGGTGCTGATCTTGCCAATCTTGTGAACGAGGCAGCACTCATCGCTGCAAGAAGAGGTCATTCAAAGGTAACGATGGATGATTTCGAAGAGGCAAAAGATAAGGTGCTCATGGGAGCTGCCAGGAAAAGCCTTGTTCTCTCTGAAGAAGAAAGGAGAAAGATAGCATACCATGAAGCGGGACATGCTATTGTAACAAGGATGTTACCTGGAACCGATCCAGTGCACAAAGTTACAATAATCCCCCGCGGTCGCGCTCTCGGTGTAACCCAGCAGTTACCACTTGACGATAGACACATTTATTCAAAGGACTACCTGAAAAATCAGCTCGCCATCCTGATGGGTGGCAGAGTTGCAGAACAGCTGGTTTTTAATGAACTTACAACAGGCGCCGGAAATGATCTCGAAAGAGCCACTGAGCTTGCAAGAAAAATGGTCTGTGAATGGGGTATGTCGGAAAAACTTGGCCCTGTTACTTTTGGAAAAGCGGAGCAGGAAGTTTTTATTGGCAGAGAACTTGCTATGAAGAAGAACTATTCAGAGGAAACTGCTGTTATGATCGATGAAGAGATTAAGAGATTCGTCTATGAGGCAGAAGAAACGGCACGGGATATTTTGACTCGAAACATTGATAAATTGCATCTCGTAGCTGAGACACTGCTTGAGAAGGAGACACTTTCCGGCACTGAGCTTGACAGATTGCTGGGAATTAGTGAAAATGGCAGAAAAGAAAGTGTAGAGGAGATTGTGGAAGAACAGAAATGAAAAGGATTCTTCTCGGTATTGCCGGAGGGACAGGATCTGGAAAAACTACAGTGGCTCGGAGGATTGAGCAGGAGATGGGTGCTCAAAATGTTACGATAATTCCGCAGGATGCTTATTACAAGGACAGAAGCGATCTTGATTTTGAGGAGAGGAAAAAGTTGAACTACGACCATCCGGATGCCTTTGATAACGAACTATTGAAGAAGCATTTACTTGAGTTGAAAAGTGGAAAGCCAGTGGAGATGCCCATTTATGATTATGTGCTTCATTTAAGGAAAAAGGAGACAGTCCGGGTTGTTCCGGGAAGAATCATCATCCTTGAGGGGATACTCGCCTTGTACGATCCTGAAATTCGTTCATTGATGGACATAAAAATTTATGTTGACACTCCTGATGACATCAGGTTTATACGAAGGCTTAAGCGTGACATAAGAGAGAGGGGACGGGACATGGATTCTGTAATAGACCAGTATCTCACAACTGTGAGACCCATGCACCTTGAATTCGTTGAAGCAACCAAAAAGTACGCAGATATAATAATACCAGAAGGGGGGTTCAACAATGTAGCAATAAATCTTGTCGTACTTTCACTTTATCAAAAACTTGGAACAAATTCCAAGGGGGTTGAGATAGATGATTGATTGGAAAGAATTTGATGAAATCTGGAGATTTGTTGTGGAATACAAGCCCAGGTTGGAGCTTGCTGAGATATACAAGCCCCCGGTGAATGTATTTGAAACTCAGGAAAAATTTGTGGTTCAGGTCGCCCTCCCGGGTGTGGAAAAAGAAGATGTGAGAGTCGAGTACAGTGAAGGTGTTCTCCGCATTTTCGGTATCAGAAAGGATCAGTGCAGTGAGAATGAACGCAAATTTCATGTTCTCGAAATCTCTTACGGACCCTTTGAAAGGAAAGTGTTTATCGGCAAACAGGTGGATATAGAAAACATTGAGTCCAGGCTGAAGGACGGACTTCTGACCATAGATGTGCCAAAAAAGAAGTATAGATTCAGGGAAATTGAAATAGAAAAAGGAGAGTAAAATGGAACAGAGTCCATTAATTCCAGATTCAAGCATAAAAATTCCGGATGAACTTCCGGTTTTACCTATTAAGGGAGGAGTCCTTTATCCAAATTTGATGGCTCCTCTTGTATTAACAAATGAAAGATCTCAAAAACTCATTGACGATGCGTTAAGCAAGGATCGCCTTATAGCGGCTGTTGCTCAAAAGGACGAAAGTGTGGAGAATCCAGGTCCCCAGGATCTTTATTCTTTCGGCACCGCTGCTCTCGTACTCAGAATGATTCGTACTCCGGATGGTGCAATGAGGGTAATGGTCCAGGGGCTCAAAAGGGTTAAAATCATTCAGTATGTTCAGACTGATCCCTATCTCGTCGCCAGAATAGAGGAAGTCCAGGAAATTGAGAAGGATACAGTAGAAGTTCAGGCTCTTAAAAACAATGTGCTGCAGATGTTCCAGGAGATTGTAAAATTCTCCCCGTATCTCCCTGACGAGTTTGCTGTGATGGCTCTGAACATCAAAGAACCGGGGAAACTTGCCGACTTTATCGCTTCCTATATGAACTTTTCAGTTGAAGACAAGCAGGCAATTCTCGAAGCAGTTGACCCGGAAGACCGTCTGAAGAAACTCCTGCCTCTTCTCAGCAAGGAGCTTGAAGTCGCAAAACTCTCGGCTGAGATTCAGGAGAAGGTGAAGCAAGAAGTTGACAAAGGGCAGCGCGAATACATTTTGCGGGAACAGCTGAAGGCTATCCAGAAAGAGCTTGGAATGCTCGATGAGAAGCAGAGAGAGATCAATGAACTGAGAGAAAAAATTGAGAAGGCAGGGATGCCGGAGAATGTTAAAGAAGTTGCTCTCAAGGAACTCGACAAACTTTCCCGAATGATGGTGGGATCGCCTGAGTACACCGTTGTCAGAAACTACCTTGACTGGCTTATCGATCTCCCCTGGAATGTAGAGACAGAGGATAATCTTGATCTGAAGAGGGCAAGAAAGATCCTCGATGAGGACCACTTTGATCTGGAGAAGGTTAAGGACAGGATAATAGAGTTTCTCGCTGTCAGGAAACTCAAAGCAGATACAAAGGGTCCTATTCTGTGTTTTGTTGGACCTCCGGGAGTTGGTAAGACTTCTCTTGGTAAATCAATAGCAAGAGCACTTGGACGAAAATTTGTGAGGATTTCACTTGGTGGAATTAGGGATGAAGCGGAGATCAGGGGTCACAGACGAACCTATGTGGGTGCTTTACCCGGTAGAATTATTCAGGGAATCAAACAGGCTGGTTCAAAAAATCCGGTCTTTATGCTTGACGAAATCGACAAAATTGGAGCTGATTTTAGAGGAGACCCTGCATCAGCACTGCTTGAGGTTCTCGATCCTGAACAGAACTACGCATTCAGTGATCATTACCTGGAGGTTCCCTTCGATCTCTCTAAAGTGCTCTTTATTACCACTGCCAATGTGACGGCAACGATTCCGGCGCCTCTGCTCGACAGGATGGAAATTATCGAGATCCCGGGTTATGTGGATTTAGAAAAACTCAAGATTGCTGAAAATTATCTGATACCCCGCCAGAAAGAGGAGAACGGCCTTTCAGACTATAACATCGTTTTTCAGAAAAAAGCGATTATGAAAATAATCAGGGAATACACCCGTGAGGCAGGCGTACGAAATCTCGAGAGAAAAATAGGTGGAGTTATGAGGAAAATAGCTACACTTGTTGCCGAAGGTAAGCTGAAAAGTAAGAGAATAGTGATTACGCCGAGCAAAGTTGAAAAGTTCCTCGGTCCACCACTTTATTTCTCAGAGGTTAAAGAGAGAAAGGGAGAGCCTGGAGTTGTAACCGGTCTTGCCTGGACACCCACAGGCGGCGACATACTGTTCATAGAGGCTCTGAAGATGCCCGGAGGTAAAAACCTTATCCTTACAGGTCAGCTCGGTGATGTGATGAAAGAGTCGGCTGAGGCTGCACTTTCACTTGTCAGATCCAAGGCAGAAAACCTTGGTATAGACCCTAAATTTTATGAAAAGTATGATATCCATATTCATGTCCCGGAAGGAGCAATACCAAAGGACGGGCCATCCGCTGGAATTGCCATATTTACGGCGCTCGTATCCGCACTTACGGGCATACCGGTGGATACAGAGCTTGCCATGACAGGTGAAATTACTTTGAGAGGCAAAGTGCTCCCCGTTGGTGGCATAAAAGAGAAGGTTATAGCTGCCAACAGGGCTGGCATTAAAAAGGTTATTCTCCCAAAATGGAATGAAAAGGATCTAACAGAGGTTCCCGATTATGTGAAAAGGGAGCTCGAATTCCATTTCGTGGAGCATGTGGATCAGGTGCTGGAGGTTACTTTTGGTGACAAACTTAAAAACAGAAACGAGTAGTTGGGCAGAGACACTCGAACTTAATAGAATTTTTGAGACGCAAAATTTGATAACACTTTTAAGGCTGGTTCTCCTGCCGTTTGTACTTTTAAGCTTGTGGCAGTTACGGATAAAGCAATTTCTCGCTCTGCTGACAGTAGCCGGTCTTTCAGATGTTCTTGACGGTTATATTGCCCGAAAGACAGGAAGGGTTACCAAAATAGGACAGCTGCTCGATCACCTTATTGACAAAATCCTTGTGATTTCCATTGTGTTAATTCTTTACATAAAGTGGAATTTCCCATTCTGGGCATTCGGAATTATTATTTTCAGGGAATTGGGGGCAATAGTTGTTGGGTGGCTCCTGCTTCGGAGGTATAGACTTGTTGCAAGATCCAATATCCTTGGAAAGATTGCCGGTATTTCATTCTTCCTGTTGACCTTTGCGTACATACTTAATCTGAAACCTTATGTAGAACCTCTCATCTATTCAACAGTGGGATTTTTTATTCTGTCAGGTGTGTACTACGCATTTTCTTATAGAAGGAGAGTGGACGATGCGGATCCTACCTCCACCTCTTGAGAAGGGAGACAGGATCGGGATAATAGCGCCGGCAAGTCCCATACCCAATCGAGAAAAATTAGAAAGAGGGATCGAGGTACTCGAGAGCCTGGGATTTCGCGTGGAGCTCGGGAAAAATGTTTTTAAGTCAAATCTTTATCTTGCGGGAAGCGATGAAGAGAGATACAGCGATCTGATCGAATTTGTGGAGCGAGACGACATCAAGGCAATTATTGCAGCCCGTGGAGGTTATGGAACTTTGAGATTGTTGCCCATGTTAGATTTTGAAAAATTCTATGTGAATCCCAAGATTATTATGGGTTTCAGTGATTTAACTTCTCTTCTTATCCCGATTACAGAGAGAACCGGACTCGTAACTTTTGAAGGTCCCATGGTGGCTTCGCTTTTTTCTAAGAGAGATGAGCTGTCTATTGAATATTTTCTAAAAGCTGTGAAAATCAGGGATTATACAATTGCCCCCAATCCGTTGCAGCTTCATGTAATTCAGCCGGGTAATGCGAGAGGGGAGCTTTTGGGCGGATGTCTTTCCCTGATTAATGCGCTTCTCGCTACTCCATATGAGCCTGTTTTTCGGGGGAAAATACTCTTCATCGAAGAGGTAGATGAGCCTTTATACAGGATAGACAGGATGTTAACACAGTTGAGACTGGCGGGAGTATTCGATGAGATTTCTGGCATCATTTTCGGAGAATTTGTGGGTGATTTTGACCAAAAGGACCTTCTGTATGTTTTAACAGA
>CAZNDM010000107.1:0-10306 GCA_964571845.1 uncultured bacterium
ACCTACAAACTTCTCTTCCACGAATGGAAGGGGTCACTCTCACCTCCCACAAAGTGGGAGGGGATTGAGGAGAGGGTGATAAAACCTCCACCAGTTCCTCCCTGTTGGATCTGCTCTCTTGCCCCCTCCACAATTAACATCCGCAGTGCTAAACGCACTGCGGGAGGTGATGGAACCTCTCACACATTATTACTGCACTTCGATGGGAAAAGTTGAAAAGTGAACCTTCTCTTTCACACTTTACAAAAATATCACCAACCTCTCTCAACGAAGTGGAAGGGTCCACCTACCATCTACCCTCCCACTTGCGGAAGGAAATAAAGGGAGGGCAAAAATACCACCCACTACTCTTTCCGTCAATTCTGTCATCTCCTTAATCCTCCCCCACAAAGCAAAGCCTCGCGGAGAGAGATGTTAAAATCTTTAAAACTTCCTTAGTAACACATTGAGAATGGGGTTAAGGCAGATAGTAACACGAGTTTTTTCCAGGTCTATAACACTTTAAGGTTTGACAAACTTACCTGAAAAAGTCCTGCCGTTTTTAAATTTTATGAATACAAAGTATGGTCCTGAAGGCAGATGATGTATATTTACAATGTGCCTTTCTGACCTTTTCAGCACTACCCTGCCCTGTCTATCGTAAATCGAGAAGGATAAGACTGAATCAGGGAAAACGATTCGATCATCCGAGACCGAAAAATAAATTTGCCCGTCCAAATCGGATTTTTCACCGACACCTATCTGTGCGAGATCGAACCTGTAAGTGGACCTGCCATGTGTTCCTGCAACGAGGTAATTTCCAGCGATTTTCAGATCCATAACAACAGACATGGGGAGTCCACTCCCGAGTGGTGACCAGAGATCATTCGATTTGATAAACACGCCAAAGTCAGTGCCAGCTATTACATGTGACGAGTATAGCTGTATGGCATTTACAGGAGCCTGCGGCAGATTTCCAGTTATATCAGTCCATGTATTACCCGTATCATAAGACTCAAAAATGTAAGGGACATGCTCATCAAGTGAATATCCGGAAAAGGACACAAACACATGGGCAGGATCCTCTGGGTCAACTGCAATATCCGTTACATACCGATCAGGGAGACTGCCTGAAATGTTCCTCCATGTACGGCAGTAATTGGTTGACACCCACACATTTCCATCATCTGTACCCGCATAAATAAAGTCGGTATCAGAAGGAGCAACTTCTATTACGGTTATCGTGCCATACATGAGATTCCCGTTTCCGGGTCCATTTGTAAGATCATGACTTACAGGATACCAACGGCTGGCTCCATTCTCTGTTCTGAAGATTCTGAAGGTTCCGTAATAAAGGCGGTCTGGATTAACAGGATCCATTGTAAATGGAGTGTCCCAGTTTCTTCTGTCACTACCGGGGATGCCGTTTAAAACACTGTAAAATGTGTACCCACCGTCAGTTGATTTGTGCAAATCGCCATACTGAGCTTCAGCATAGATAATCGAAGGGTTTGTGTAATCAACCACAACATGAAAACCATCTCCCCAGAGAATGA
Source organism: uncultured bacterium (assembly GCA_964571845.1). Taxonomy (GTDB): domain Bacteria; phylum Hydrothermota; class Hydrothermia; order B15-G9; family WFZT01; genus WFZT01. Next base: position 1,536 of record CAZNDM010000107.1, read on the forward strand.
CATCCCAATCGTCCAAAGACCCTGTCAGTGTCCTTACAGTCCCGTTGTCCTGAGTTCCCCCGTAGATTCTCTCAATGTTATTCACATCAAGTCCAATGTCGTAAAATTGGGTGATGGGAAGATCGGGTTTTTGCCACGAAAAACCACCGTTGTTTGTGATGTACACTCCTCCATCGTTTCCAACCACCATATGCGAAGGATTTGACGGATCAATCCAGAGATCGTGTTGATCAACATGAATCTGGTATGTAAACGCACTCCAGGTATTGCCTCCATCCGAACTCACATACCCGAGGATGCCAAGTACATAAACCACATCTGGATCCACTGGAGACACGCGAATGTTCCCAAAGTACCACCCATAGGAAGAATACAGGTAACCGTAAGGAGAATTTACCCGGTTCCATGTATTTCCACCGTCCTGTGACCTGAATATGCCCAACAGGTAACCTGGATGATCCGCGTAAATGGCGTACAGGACCGATGGATTTGATTGTGAAATAGCCAGACCAATCCTGCCGACATTGGAGCCAGTGGGAAGACCTGTGGTCAGTTCGATCCAGGACTCTCCACCGTCAACAGATTTGAAAATACCACTTCCTGAACCACCCACCATCCTGAAGTCAGGCCCGCGTAGCCTGTGCCACATGGCTGCATAGACCGTGTCAGGTGGATTCAGCACAACATCAATGCAACCAGTTGTATCGTTTATGTAAAGAACTCTCTCCCATGTGGCTCCCCTGTCCCTGCTTCTGTACAATCCTCGATGGGGATTTGTGGAAAACAACCTTCCCATGGCTGCAACATAAATGATACTGTCGTTTGCAGGATTAACAACGATGCGGGCAATGTGAGCCGTCGAATCAAGACCAAGGTGAAACCAGGTGTTTCCGCCGTCATAAGAGGCATAGATTCCATTACCATCAAAAGAGTCTCCAGAAGAATTTGCCTCTCCTGTTCCCACATAGACAATTGAAGTATCAACAGGATCAATAGAAATTGCCCCTATGGAGAGAATTCCAACTTCATCAAAGATCGGAGAAAAACTCGTCCCTCCATCAATGGATTTAAAAACACCTCCATCTGCTGTTCCAACAAAAATTTCATCAGTGTTCAAAGGATTTACGGCAACAGCGGTAACTCTTCCTCCTATGTTTGTGGGACCCGCTAACTCCCACACACCCGGGGTCTCCATACTCCGCATGTTTAACGCTTGTTCTCTCGCTCTTTCAATTGCCTCTGGCGGAATAGTGTTTTCCGGAAAGGCTCTCTGTGCGTAAAACCATTTTGATGGTTCAGAAATACTCTCTTTAACCCCGCAACCGGTGAGCATCAAAAGGAGAATAATTCTCTTCACAACGCACCTCCAGATATGGGAAATTGTAAATTCCATTGATCAGGATTTAAATGAAATCAGAAGTTTTCCAATTGACATGACAGTTTTTTCAAGGTTGGACTTGGCGTTTTTTATAGCGGATTCGAGATCTACAGGTCCCCTGACAATGGAGAATAGACCGTTAAAGTGGTCAATCAAAGCGTCATCATCCTTAACCTCGCCAGCAATGGCTATTACAGGCACACCTGCGTTCTTTGCGTGCTTTGCAACACCTATAGGTGCCTTACCAAAAAGGGTCTGGTAATCGATCCTGCCTTCACCTGTGATGACAAGATCAGCATCCTGCAAAAATTTATCAAACTCAATGATCTGGAGGACAAGTTCAATACCAGACTCAATACTCGCGTTCAGGAGTCCGTAAAAACTCCCGGCTATTCCACCTGCAGCACCAGCTCCCTCAACATCAATGTCCTTACCTGTCAGCCTGTAAATTTCTTCTCTCAATCTCCTGAGTCCATTTTCAAAAGCTTCAAACATTTCGGGTTTTAACCCTTTCTGGGGTCCGTAAACCCGGACAGCTCCGCTCTCTCCAAGTAGTGGATTCATTACATCAACGGCAATTTTGATATTTAAATCCGGTAAGGATTTTGGCGGAATAATCCTGCTAAACTTTACGAGCCCCTCTCCATTGGGCGGGACTTCATTCCCCTGTGCATCTATAAACTTGAATCCCAGTGCAGTTAGGGCTCCAATACCACCATCTACTGTTGCAGAACCTCCGACACCGAGAATAATTTCATTTATGCCAAGTTCCACGGCTTTAAGGATCAACTCTCCTGTACCGTAAGTTGAGGTATAAAGAGGGTTTCTTCGTTCAGGTGGCACAAGCTTCAAACCAGATGCCTCTGCCATCTCTATGAATGCAGTACTTTTTCCGAGAATGCCGATGCGGGCTTCCACCTTTTCGAGCAGTGGTCCGTGAACCCAGAATTTCTTGAATTCACCTTTTGCAGAAAAAACCACGGCGTCAAGGGTACCATCACCACCATCGCCCACTGGAAGCTTAAAGACCGTGAATCCCGGATACCTCTCCAGCACATCAGCGATAATTTCTGCGATCTGGATGGCATTCAGGCTCTCTTTAAAGGAGTTGGGAGCTGCAAGGATCTTCATAGTTCTATCTCAAAAATCGTCTCGTCCAGGGGCTCGCTCTTTTTGAGTCTGATCTTTCCTCCATGAGTCTCTTCAATAATCCTCCTCGTCAGAACGAGACCCATGCCCCAGCCTTTCTCCTTCGTCGTGAAACTCTTCTTGAAAAGGAGCTTTCTCTTGTCCTTGGGAATGCCCTTTCCGTTGTCAATCACCCTGATGACTTTCTTATCCCCTTTTTTCTTGAGTTCGATGTGAATTTTCGGATTCTCATCTCTCCTTGCTTCGTACGCATTCTTGAGCAGGTTTTCAATAGCCCATGAAAGCAGTTCTTTATCCCCAAAAACAATCGCCCCGTCTTCGAGATCCATGGTTATCTCAATATCCTTCAAAAATCTCTTTTTAAGCTCATCCACGGTTTCTTCTATCATCTTCTTCAGGTTGACCTCGTGCAGTTTCCCGCCGTTTCCAATTTTTGAAAATCTCCGCAGTATGGATTTCATTCGCTCGAGGTCCTTTCCCATCTCTTCCACCACCATCCTGTCCACATTTGGATCGAGCTTCAAATACTCATACCAACCGTAAAGAGAGGACACAGGGGTTCCCATCTGATGGGCAAGTCCTTTTGCAAAGTTGACCCAGAGTGTCTCAAGTTGATATGTCTGAATGGATTTTGCCGCCCAGAAAAGCCCGAGAAAGGAGAGTATCGCAACTGTGAGAAGCAAAAAGGGAAGCACCCTGAGATAGTTTAAAATCGGGGGATCTCCATAATAGATGTATCCAACTATCTCACCGTCTTTGACAATTTTCACCGGGGGATGAAGGCGTGAAAGTCTGCCGAGTGTCCAGAGGAGTTTTCTGTACTCAGGATCATTCTTGAGTTTTTCGGGCCTTTCAAGATCCTTCGCGGAAAACCTGTTGGGATCAACATTTATGTTCTTCCACGCCCTCGGGATACCCATGTGGTCTGTTACGATTACAGGGAAATCAATATCTTTGAGCCCCTCTTTCAATACATTGGCGACACTCTCTTCCTCTATGGCACTTAAGATCAATCCGGAGAAGAGCTCAGCCATGATCCTCGTGGACTTCAGTACTTCTTTCTTAACCTGGTTTATAACTGGTTGGGTAAGTAAAAGAATGGACGCCGTAAAAAGGGCAAGTATTAGCAATCCAGCTGGCAACAATCTGTCTTTCATCTCACAAATTCCCTGAGCTCTTTACAAAGTTGATTTTTGTAGTATTTCGAACAGTTTTCGCTGTAAACAGGTATTCCATAATGTAAAGCATAACCAGTGAATAAACTATCATCCGAGACGAGGCAACATGATGAGGAAAGGATCTCAAGCTGTTTGTCAAATGGCAAATCACCTATGAATTCCAGTTCCTGATACCGAAAAGTTGAAAATCCCTTATTCCTCACCTGATCCAGATATCTTTTCTTCAATTTCGAAGGATTTTTAAAATCCAGAAACACACGATCTCCACGAGATTTTGGGGGTAGATGCAGCTTTTTTTTAAATTCCTCCGTAAGATCCGGGATGGTGAGGATCCTCAAGAAATTGCTCACGAAACTTGAGTAAGAATCAAAGTCTGTGTCAACGAGGAAGTTGTAATGGGAGGAAAATCCCATGTACGCAACACTGAATCTCCCTCTGCAAATCTCAGGAAAGTTGTGGAACGAATCTCTAAAAATCGATCCAAGGTAAATAACCGAATCTTTGAATCTGACGAAAGATTCTGGCTTCTGAGGATTGTACTCGACGAACTCATCTGTCGGGAAATGGTATTTAAATGCTGGACTTATATCCGGAATTCCGAGTGCGGCAATTTTTTTGTGGTAATTTTTAAGGGAAAAATAAAGGGGGAGCGCAGCAACAAAAGGCGTTTTATCTTCAGGAAATATGAAGATTGCTGGTAAATCAGACGGAATTTTACCGTTGAATCTAAAGTCTGATTTTTTAAAAGCACGAGACCGAAAAAGATTTATCAATCGGTTGATCATGGATTGTAAATGATATTTTACACTTTCGAATATTTCAAGGAAATTCCGGCACCAGGGGGGTCCGAAAAAAATTCGCATGGGGTAAAAGGGACATACAATTTTTCACTTTCTTCCCCGGTGTGTTCAGTACTGTGGGAAGATACTCCTTTCCCAAGAATATCAGCACAATGTGGGAGACACTTCTCACATCTCCTCCCCCACAAGACGAATGTATTGTGGGGGAGGATTAAGGACGGGCGGAAAGAGCATCTTTCACTTTTCCCCCCACAGCTTTGTGGGGGATTTGAAAAAATCATTCAACATCGCTAAACGCACTGAGAGGAAGCAGGTCAAAAAACATTTCCGCAGAGTGTTTTGATCAGGTCCCCACCGTCCTTTGCGGTAATTTAGAATTCGTTTAACGGGCTTTAAAATTTCAGCATGTACATTCTCGTGGCTCTGGGATTTATTGTATTTTTGATACTTTTATCAGGGAACTGGGGCGCCCTGAAGCCGATACTCCTGATCCTTGCTATACCTTTTTTGATATGGATTTTCCTGAGACTCTTTATGGTAGTTGGCGTTGCCTTTAGATCAGGTGTTGTGGGCGGATTGCTGCTCGCCCTTGCTGGTATTTACCTTTTCAAAACCCTAAAAAAATGATAAAAAGCGTACTTGCTGCATATTTACTGCTTCTCATACCCGCGCTCATTTCCTGGATAGAGAAGTTAAAACTCGAGAAGGACATCATCATTTCGAGTCTCAGGGCATTCGTACAGCTTCTGATCCTGTCCTCCGTAATTCTCTATTTTTTCAAACTTCCCGTTATCTTCAATATTGGCTTTGTGTTTCTCATGCTTATCTCAGGGTGTGTTATAGCAATGGAAAGGGGACGCGGGGTCCCACACTCTTTCCTGATTTCATTCATAGCGATGTTCATAAGTTTTCTGCCCGTCTTCGTACTCCTGTTTGTAACAGGTGTTCTGAAAATGGTCCCAAACATCTTTGTCCCCATTTCAGGTATGCTTCTTGGAAACGCGACGAAGGCGCTCTCGCTCGTTTTCAACAGGACTCAGAAACAGGTTGAGGACAACCACGAGATCATAGAAGCGGCTTTTCTCGATGGAGCCGGATACATTGAGGCGTCGAAAATTTTTATGATCGATGTAATGAATGTTGCGCTAATACCTCAGATTGATGGACTGAAGATCCTTGGGATAGTTCATATCCCCGGCACTATGGCGGGATTGCTAATTGGGGGTGTTAAACCCATAGATGCCGCTTTTTATCAGCTTATCGTTGCCTATTCCATAGCATCAATTTATGTGTTTACAACATTTATTGGCGCATATTTGAGTTTTTTACTGCTATTAAAGGAGCGTTATGAAAAAACAGCTGGAAAATAAAAAAATAGTCATACTTGCATCAGGGAATGGCTCAAATTTTGAAGCCATCGTAAATCACATTCGGAAGCAGAGTCTTCAAATTGAGGTTGAGTCGTTGATTACAGATAATCCCCGCGCCTTTGCCATAGAACGGGCAAAGAGACTCGGTGTTCCCGTAAAGGTGATCGACTACAAAAGTTTTCCCTCAAGAGATGAGTTCAATCGAGCCCTTTTTGATCTTTTGAAGGAACAGGATCCTGATCTCATTGTACTTGCGGGATTTATGAAAATTCTGCCACCGGAAATTGTGAGATTCTTCTGGAGAAAAATCGTAAATATCCATCCGTCACTGCTTCCTGCTTTTCCGGGATTGCACGCCATTGAAAAAGCCTTTAAATACGGTGTCAAAGTAACAGGTGTTACCGTCCACTTTGTGGATGAAGGCGTTGATACCGGCCCCATCATCCTTCAGGAATGCGTGAAAGTGGATGATTCAGACACATTAGAAACCCTCGAAGAGAAGATACACGCAGTAGAACACAAAATCTACATCGAGGCTATCAAAAAGGTACTTTTCGGAGATTGAAAAAGAAATTTCGATCCATAGAAGAATACACATCCCATTTCAGAAGACTCGTAGAGCTCGAACGGGAAGCAGAAAAACAATTTCACATCAACGAAATAAAGAACCTTTCCGGCAGAGAACGAGAAAAGAGGGGAAGAGCGATCCTGAGACTCCGTGCCCGATACGCAGGTGAACTTGTCGGTGGATTTAAACTCTATAGATTCTCAAGGCAGGAAATGCCCGAGCACCAGATCAATGTAGGAGATGTTGTGCTCGTATCAAGAAAAAATCCCCTGAAGGATGGCATTGAGGGAACGGTTTATGAAAAAGGAACAAACTACCTGACAGTTGCTTTCTCTGGTGAAACTGTGCTGAAAACCGCAAAAACTCTTTATAGATTAGATCTTTACATCAATGACATAACTTTCAGACGCATGCTCGACACTCTTACTCTCATAGAAAATCGCGTCTGTGCTTTTTCTCTCGAAATTTTGCTTGGACACGGAAATGTCAAAGTCCGTGAATCAGATGTCGTAAGTCCGGTTTTAAACCCTTTTCAAAACAGAGCTTTGAGACTTGCCATAGGGAGTCACCCTCTTTTTTTAATCCACGGTCCACCCGGTACGGGGAAAACAACCACACTCGTTGAAACTATCAAAATTCTGGTTGACAAAAGCAGGAAAATTCTGGCAACAGCTGACAGTAACAACGCGGTTGATAATCTCGTAGAGGGTCTGGTTAAGAGAAATGTGAAAGTTACACGGATCGGTCATCCGGCAAGACTGAAAAAGGAGCTCATCGAGGTCTCCCTTGACCATAAAGTTGAGCATCACGAACTCTTTTCAAGGATTCAGGAAATCAATGATAAAATAGAGGAGATTCGTGAGGAGCAGAAGAATTTTCGAAAACCAACCCCGCAGTACAGGAGAGGGCTGTCAGATGAAGAGATTCTGGCTCTCGCAAAAAGGGGTAGAGGAACACGGGGTATTAGGGCAAAAACTATCAAAAAAATGGCCGAATGGATCAGGAGACAGAAAAAGATCAACGAACTTTACGATCAGAAAATGGAAATTTACGAAAGGATTGTTGAAGACATTCTTTCTGAATCCGAAGTCATCTGTACCACAAATTCCACGGCGGGAAGTGATATTCTTTTATCAAGGTCTTTTGATGTGGGAGTCATAGACGAAGCCACTCAGTCAACAGAACCCTCATGTCTTATTCCACTTGTAAAATGCAGGAAAGTTATCATGGCAGGAGATCATAAACAATTGCCACCGACAATCCTGAATCCTCGAGCTGACGCTCTTTCTTTCACCCTGTTTGAAAGATTCATCGATTTATATCCCGAGGCATCGAGCATGCTAAAAATTCAATACAGAATGAATGAAAAGATCATGAGCTTTCCTTCAAAAATGTTTTACAACGGTGAGCTTGTTGCACATGAATCCGTCAGAAGCATTAAGTTGAGTGAAATAGCTGAAAAACTACCCCATAATCCTGCACTTGATGACACTCCCATTGTTTTTATTGATACAGAGGGAAAATTTGTTGAAAGAATAAAGCCGGGCAGCTTTTCGAGGTACAATCCCGAAGAGGCAAGGATAGTTCGAAAACTCGTAAAGGATCTGATTTCTGCAGGAATTTCCCCCGGTGCAATCGGGGTTATCACTCCTTACAAAGATCACGAGGATTATTTGAAAAGAAAAATTAAGGATGTTGAAATACATACAGTTGATGGCTTTCAGGGGCGTGAGAAAGAGGTAATTATCCTTTCTCTCGTGAGATCAAATCCTGAGCAGGAGATAGGATTTTTAAGTGATCTCAGACGGTTAAATGTTGCAATCACACGGGCAAGGAGGAAGTTGATAATTATAGGCGACAGAAACACCCTGGTTTCCCACAGATTTTATAGACAACTTATCGATTATATTGAGAGTGAGGGGAAAATTTTGAAGTGGCACGATGTGGTAACAAACGGGAAAGGAGGGTAAAGGCCTCTGTCAATGTAGGTGTGGAGTTTTTTTATCATATTTGGATAGTGCTTCCCGTGTCCTGAATAGGGTAGCCACAGCGGGTATGAATCGGAAAAAGATAAATAATGGATTTTGCAAATTAATTTGGTAAGGAGATTCGGAAAATACAAGGCGGGAGGGATCACCCTCAACCTCCCATCCTTCAAAGTGTGAGGGATCATCCATAACCTCTCCTCCCACAAAGTGTGAGGGGTCATCCACAACCTCCCATCCCACTCTGCGGGAGGGGTCACTTACACCTTCCCATCCCGCCTGCGGGAGGGAACCTCCCCTCCCACGAAGTGGGAGGGATCACACACAACCTCCCCTCCCGCTC
>CAZNDM010000108.1:0-9329 GCA_964571845.1 uncultured bacterium
TCTCAGCCAGTTTTCTTGCCACAGAGCGTCCCTGATTTATACAATCAGGGAGCCCTATTCCACGATAAGCTGCCCCTGTAAGGTATATCCCCTCAGGTAAAATCTTCTCCAGCTTCTCCAGTAAATACAGATGTCCCACACGATACTGAGGCATACCCTTCCTCCACCTGAAAATCCTGTAAAAAACCGGTTCGGGCATTCCTCCAAACACCCGGGAAAGGTCCCGTAGGGCAATTTTCAGTATCTCATGGTCCTCGTATTCCACCACTTCCTCAAATCCTGCACGCCCGAGAAAACAGCGGATTAAATGAAATCCTTCTGGTGCGTGCCCCGGCCATTTATTTGATGAAAAAGTACATGCAGAAATTTTTAGCTTTTCATCCCTTGCAACCATAAATCCCGTTGACTTTTCCGGTAATTTCAAATCTGCCCTGCGAAATGCCATTGAAATCGTCAGCGTTGAAGCATACCTGATCTCTTTTAAAATCTCAGATGCCTCCCTGGAGACATCTTTAAGCAACTTAGACGAAATGAACGAAGGTGTCGCAAGGATTATCTCATCCACCTGGATCCTCCGATCTCCCACGATAAGGTACCTCTTACCCATCTTTTCAATCTTTTCGATTCTGACACCAGGAAAGATTTCACTTCTCTTCAAATTTTTAACGAGGGTATCCACCAGCATGTAAAGACCGTTTTTCAGCGTGATAAACGGGGAGCCTGTAGATTTTCTGACAGGTGTCCTGAGTGCAGCCTTTGTCAGACTTCCATACTTCCGCTCCATTTCTTTGTAATATGGAAATGTTGCAAGGATACTCATATCGTCGGGGTCAGCTGCATAAATACCAGATAGCAGGGGGCCTGCGTATCTGAAAAGTGCTTCCTTTCCGAGCCTTCTCCTGACAAAATCTCCAAGTGTCTCATCACCGCTCTCTTTTACAGGAATAAAAGGCTCAAAAAGCATCCTCAGTTTACCAGCAGGACTGAAAAGATCACTCTTTAAAAATTTCACGAAATCTCGTGGAGCGAGACCATAAAATCCTTCGGGGAAATTTCTGAGTTTACCCTTTGAAAAAATAAATGCTCGTGCACCTTCAGGGGGTCTTACCACGAACTCCTCCAGGCCAAGTTCTCTTATTAGATCCATTGAGCCGGGTTTAAAGAGATAAATTGAATCCGGTCCTCCCTCGATCACAAATCCGTCTTCTATCACAGTGTGGATCTTCCCACCTGGCACTGTTTCTTTTTCAAAAAGGAAAATCTCAGCGTCTCCAGGCGAGAGGAATTTCTCCAGATAGTAAGCGGCAGAAAGTCCTGTTATACCAGCCCCAATGATTGCAATTCTCCTCATCTGACAAGACTCACAAGGGCATTTATAAAATCGTCTCTATCATTCAGAGTTTTAACCCGGCAGAAATGAACATCTGGGAACATCTCAGGTAATTCGTGGTCAAGATCGTATAAAACCTCCAGTGAATCATGGGTGAATCCGGCGGGCACAATCGTAATATTTTTCAATTTCTTCAATCCGGGAACTACCTCCCGAATATCGGGTCCAAGCCACTTGCCACGAGCATTCATTGGCTTTGATTGGTAAGCAATATGCCAATTTTCAATCCCAGCACCTTTTGAAATCTCTTTTACAAGGTATTCAAACTGCCCGCTGTATGGGTCATCTTCAGCCTCAGGCAGACTGTGTGCCGTGAATATAACATTATCCAATTCACACTTCGATTCCCGGATAGTGCTGATCCATGCATTTTTCAGTAAGGGTGAGTTAAACCACTGCCTGATAATCCTTAAATTTGCCCCCTGATCGATTAGCTCCTGGAGCTCGCTGAAGTACCTTTCTGTGTGAAACTTTGAATAAAAAGGCGTCAGAGCTATTGCTGTAATTTCTTCAAATCCTTTCAGCTCTTTCAAAGTATCCCGGATGTAGGGTTTCCAGTTTTTCATGCCAATCAGGACCCTGTAATCACCAGATAACCTGTTTGCCAGTTTTAGAGCAATATTCCTGAATATTCTGTTAAATGGAGAATGACCGATAACTCTGTATCTTCTTTCAAGCTCCCTTACAGCCTCTTCTTTCACCGGTCTGCCACCCAGAATGTTCCTGTAGTACTCTCTCACATCCTCCGGTTTGTCAGGTGAGCCGTATCCAAGAAGTAAGACAGCTTTCATTTTCTGGATGACTCCTGGTGTACGAAATCCACAAGGCGTCTGAGTATCTCAGGATTCGTATCCGGCAAGACACCGTGTCCAAGGTTGAAAATATGACCTGTTCTTCCCCTAATAGCGTTAAGGATCTCGACGGTTGCTCTCTTTACCGTTTCCCAATCAGTGAGTAAAAGCGCCGGATCAAGGTTTCCCTGAATTCCTTTTTGGGGAAATTTTTCCCACGCCTCATCTATCCGCACTCTCCAGTCAACACCGATTACATCTCCGCCAGCATTAGCCATGAGATCGAGCATCCCACCTGTGTTGACGCCAAAGTGTATTACCGGGACATCTTGAATCTGGCTCATGATTTTTTTCATAAAAGGCAGGATAAACTCACGGTAATCCGCTGGGCTTAGTGCACCCACCCAGCTATCAAATATCTGAAGCGCATCTACACCTGCGTTTATCTGTTCTCTGAGATAAAGGGAGATGGATTCTGTTAGTTTTTCCATCACAAGATTAAAGGCGTCTCTATTCGTGTGCATAAATTTTTTAACGCGGAGAAAATTTCTGGATGGGCCTCCCTCAACCATGTAGCTTAAAAGGGTAAAAGGTGCGCCAGAGAAGCCGATGAGTGGTAATTTGCTTGAGGATTTTATCATTTTGATTGCCTCAAAAACGAAAGGGAGATCATCAGCAGGATCAATAATTCGTAATTTCTCGACATCTTCCATGGTTCTGACAGGATTTTCCACAATTGGTCCCACAGCCGGCTGAATTTCAAATTTGATTCCCATAGCTTCAAGCGGCAGCATGATATCTGAAAACAGAATAAGGGCATCGATTTCCATATTTTTTTCGGGCAACAGGGTGACATAGGTTATAAGTTCAGGATTTCGAGCAATCTGCATTATGTCGTACTTCCTGCGTAGCTCACGATACTCCTTCTGGTATCTTCCTGCCTGTCTCATAAACCAGACAGGTGTGGCATCAACAGGCTCGCGTCTTAAAGCTTTGAGAAAATTGCTCATTGATTGAGCTCCCGGGCAGCATTTTCCACGATTTCAAGCGCCTTATCGATATCTTCCTCTGTATGTGCGGCAGAAATAAACCATGCCTCAAATTGGGATGGAGGAGGAAATGCACCTCCTTTGAGCATTTTCCAGAAAAATTTTCCATACATCTCTGCATTCGCCTTCATTGCACTATTGTAGTCAGTAACTTCATCCTTCGTGAAAAACGGTGTGAACATTGAGCCCACACGATTCACCACTACATCTTTAAGAATGTTTCTTATCTCGCTCGTGAATCTTTCGGCGAGCTTATCAATTTTCTGATACACCGAGGGATTGTTCTTGAGAATATTCAGAGTCGCTATCCCGGCACTCATGGCAAGTGGATTCCCGGAGAGGGTTCCTGCCTGATACACAGGACCCAGCGGAGCGAGCTGTTCCATTATTTCTCTTTTCCCTCCATAGGCTCCAACTGGTAAACCACCGCCTATGATCTTGCCAAGAGTTGTAAGGTCCGGAGTTACATTGATTTTAGTTTGATAACCACCCCAGCCAACTCTGAATCCGGTGATCACTTCATCGAAAATGAGTAGAGCACCGTTATCCTCTGTAATTTGTCTGAGTCCTTCAAGGAAACCTCTGGCAGGTGGTACGACCCCCATGTTTCCTGCAACGGGTTCCACGATAACCGCCGCAATATCCTCTCTGTACTCTTCAAATAGCCTTTCCACACTTGTGAGATCGTTGTACTGTGCAACGAGCGTATCTTTTACAATTGATTCGGTAACACCTTTGCTTCCTGGAATTCCGAGTGTCATTACACCTGATCCAGCCTGAACGAGGAAAAAGTCCGCGTGTCCGTGGTAACATCCTGCAAACTTGATAATTTTTGATCTACCTGTGTATCCCCTTGCGAGTCTCACGGCACTCATTGTGGCCTCAGTCCCTGAATTCACAAATCTTACGAGCTCGATGGAGGGGAAGGCGTCTTTTATCAATTTCGCGAGCTCTATTTCAAGTTCTGTTGATACGCCAAAAGAAGTTCCTCGCTCTGCCTGAAATTTGATGGCTTCAACAACTTCAGGGTGCGCATGTCCCAGGATAAGAGGACCCCAGGAGCCCATAAAATCAATGTATTCGTTTCCGTCCACATCGTAGAGCTTTGCCCCGCTTGCGTGATCGAGAAAAATCGGCTCTCCTCCAACGGCTTTAAAGGCCCTCACAGGGCTGTTGACACCACCGACAAGGTGTTTGATAGCCTCTTTGTAAAGTTCTCCTGATCTGTTCATGGCTCGTACACACAAAGTGGATCACTTTCAAAGGGGTCTCCTGTGGCTGCAAAGGCTCTTGAACGAGCCCCACCACAGATAGCCCTGAACTCACACTTCCCACACTTACCTTTTAGCTCGTTGTAGTCCCTTAACCGTCTGAAAATCTTTGAATTTCTGTAAATCTCAACCGGATGATCTTTTCTGACATTTCCCGCTGTAATCGGGAGAAAGCCGGATGGGTAAATGTCTCCAATGTGGGAAATAAACATAACTCCATTACCGTCCCTGATTCCAAATCCCCGACCAATAGGAGTTTTTAGAATTTCTTCGACACTCATTCCAGCCTGTATCATTCTTTCGAATGCAACCCTTCTGTAATGTGGCGCTTCGGTCGTAGCAATGGCAAATTTTACCTCCCTCGACTTTTCATAGAGCCATATCAAAAGATTTTCTGCCTCCACGGGTGTAATCTGGTTGAGAACTTTTCCGCGACCAACCTGAATCAGAAAAAACAAGCTCCACCTCACAACGGCAAAGTCTTTTACAACTTCAAAGATTGCAGGAATATCATCGTAGGTTTCTTTACTCACAAGAGTGTTTACCTGTAGCGGAATGCCAACCTTTTTAATTTCTTCAGCTGCCTTAATAGTCATGTCATAGACTCCGTCAACTCCTCTAAATTCGTCGTGCTTTTCCCGCGTTGAGCCATCGAGACTGAGAGACATGCTCAGGACACCGAGTTCTTTAAAACGCCTGATGACATCAGGCGTAAGGTGGTTGGTAGCGCTTGGAGCGACAGAGATTTTCAGTCCGATTGAAACTCCGTATTCAATAAGCTCAAAGAGGTCAGGCCTTTTGAGTGCATCACCACCTGTCATCACCAGGTGTGGTGATGGGTCACCAAACTCTCTGAGCTGTGAGAGGAGTCTTTTCCCCTCATCTGTTGTAAGTTCCAGAGGATGGCGATCCGGTATCGCCTCAGCTCTGCAATGTTTACAGGCAAGGTCACATGCCTGAGTCATCTCCCAGTAAATCATGACGGGTTTTCGGGAGAACACATATCGATTATGGATGAGTTTTTCTTCAAGGTTCATAACAACCTCCAGTTATACCCGGCAACAGGGATTTTGCATGGCTGTAAGTTTTCATGATCAATAGTTTGTGGGCGACGCCGCCTTTGGCGGCGTCGCCCACATCCACAATAAAATCAGGAGGTAATTTATGTGGCGTTAACCAATCCACCTGGCCACATCCTTCGCAAAATAGGTCAAAATCAAATCGGCTCCGGCTCTCTTTATGGATGTCAGCACCTCAAGAACAACCCTTTTCTCGTCTATCCAGCCCTTCTCAGCAGCCGCTTTAATCAATGAATATTCACCACTCACATTATAGGCAGCAATCGGATAGTCAAATCTTTCACGCGCACGAGCAATGATATCAAGATAGGGCAGTGCAGGCTTCACCATCACTATATCAGCACCTTCCTCAATATCCAGCTCGATCTCCCGCAGCGCTTCCCGCCAGTTGGGAGGATCCATTTGATAGGTTGATCTATCTCCAAATCTGGGCGCAGACTCCGCCGCATCACGGAAAGGACCGTAAAACGCCGATGCATACTTTGCTGAATATCCCATTATTGGAATGTCATTAAAGCCTTCGCGATCCAGTGCTTCCCTGATTGCTCCCACCTGTCCATCCATCATGGCACTCGGTGCTACCATGTCTGCCCCCGCCTTTGCATGAGAAACTGCTATTCGGGCAAGGACCTCCAGACTTTCATCATTTAAAACTTTTCCGTCCCGCACAAGACCACAGTGACCGAGTGTTGTGTACTGGCACATACAAACATCAGTTATCACAACCAGTTCCGGAGCGATCTTTTTCACCAATCTTATGGCTTCCTGGACAATACCATTTTCATCAAATGCACCTGTTGCCCCTTCGTCTTTATATTCAGGTATGCCAAAGAGAATGATCGCCGGGATACCAAGCTCTCTCACTTCCTCTATTTCACTCTGCAACTCGTCCAGCGTGAACCGAAAAATTCCCGGCATGGATGGAATCTCTTCGCGAATGTGGTTGCCAAATCTCACAAATATCGGGTAGATAAGATCATCGATCGATAATGTCGTCTCCCTCACCATTCTCCTGATGTTGTAAGACCCCCTTAACCTTCTTGGCCTTCTCTTCATCTTTTTAACAAATTCAAGTGACATCACTGACCTCCTGAGTCTCGTTTAATGCCCTGTAAACATAACCTGTAATCGCATTTATCAATCCTCTGACCGTATGATCCTGAGCCACGATATGAGGCTCAAACCCCTCCTTTAAAATAGTCCCTGCCGTTACAGGTCCAATTGCTGCAACTGTGGTTTTGCTAAAGTATCCACGCGGGTCTATTCCTGCTGTCTTTATGATGTTTAAAAATGACCTGAATGTCGAACTGCTTGTAAATGTGGAAAAATCCGGAACGGGTGAAAGTTTTTCCCGTACCTCGTGCGGAGAGTATTTTTTCTCAATCGTGTCATAAATCGGGATTTCTTTCACAAAAACTCCTCTGTTCTCAAGACCAAGGCGTAGATCCGGTGGTGCGATCTTCGCCCTGAGAAGTAAAACCCTGTCTCCCCGTGTAACCGGTAACGATTTCGCTATTTTTTTCGCTGTAAATTCATCTGGTACAAAATCAACATGGCCATTCCGTTTTCTTATTTCTCTTGCCGTTGCAGGTCCAATTGCGCAGAACTTGACACTATGGTTTTTTACAAATTCAAAGGCAAATCTTACACCGTTGGCACTTGTGAATACGATCCAGTCAAATTTTTCTTCCAGTGATTTTTTAAGCTTATCCACGAAGTTGAGGGGTTTTATGTCAATTACCGGTAATAAAACAGGGACTCCGCCATATTCTCTTACCATAGTCTCAAACTCCTCTCCCTGTATGCTGGGTCTCGTAATCAGAATTTTCTTACCTTTTAGCGTATCAGCCAATTTTTCTTTCTCCCATTAATGTGCCTACGAGATCAAGAGCGCCCTTTTTTATCAATGCTTCTGCAAGTTCAAGGCCAAGTATGCGGCCCTTTTTCAATTCACCTTTTATGCTTGAAGTGATGGCATGTGATCCGTCTGGAGAGAAAATAGCGGCGTTAACTTCAATAGTGCTTCCGTAAAAGGAGGTGAAGGCTCCTACCGGGGTTCTACAGCCAGCACCAATTCTGTTGAGAAATACCCTTTCTGCGAGTGTAGCGTAAAAATGGGCGTCCATATTGATCTTCTTCATCATGTCGATAATTTCTGTATCATCGAGTCTTGCTTCAATTCCGATAGCTCCCTGAGCAACTGCCGGATAAAAGAAGATTGGGTCAAAAATTTCTGTTACAACGCTATCCAGTCCCATTCTCTTTAGACCTGCATAGGCGAGGATAATTGCATCATACTCGCCGCTCTCTAATTTTCTTAATCTTGTATCAACATTCCCCTTTATTGGTTTTATCCGGAGATCAGGCCTCAATTTCAGGACCTGGGCAACTCTTCGAGGGCTACCGGTTCCAATCACACTATGAGGAGGCATTTCCATCAACCCTTTTCCATTTCGAGAGATGAAGGCATCTCTTACGTCTTCCCGAATAGGGACACTTACGATTCCGAGTCCGTCAGGCAGAGTGGTGGGCATATCCTTTAGACTGTGAATGGCAATATCGATTTCTCCCCTCAGAAGTGCGAGCTCAAGCTCTTTCACAAAAGCTCCCACAACACCGATTTTTCCTCTGTCCCCGGTTGTCTTTACAATTTTCACTTCAAACTTCACATGCGGAAAGTTTTTCTTCAATATTTCAACAACCTGATTTGTCTGGATCAGGGCAAGTTTACTTCCACGGGTTCCAACTATGATTTTTCGCACATGACGATGATTCCTACCGTTGTTTTTCACAAGTCCTTTGATTTCTTTTACAGAGCTGTGGAGAACTTTTTTCACGAGTCTCGAACTGAATCTTTCGATGATGTTCCTGTCTATTTGATGTCCAGATGCGAGCAGAACTTCGAGCTCTCTCAAGCGTGTCAATTCAGCCTGTTCGTGTATTTTCTTAATCACAGGGGTCACAGTTAGAACTCTCAACCATTCAATGAATTTTTCTGCCTCTTCGGAGATAATCTTTCTTGCTTTTGGTATCTCGCCTCCACGCCTTGTAAGCTCGTGAAATCTCATTTTTTTCAGGTCGTCAAGGTCAAAGACTTCAAGGTTCTCAAATGTTTTGACCTCTGGTGAGACATTGCGAGGGAAGCCAAGATCGATAATTGTTTGCGGCTTATCAGGTTTTTTCAGCAAATCCGGGAAAATTACCTGAGTATCCGTGGCTGTGACAATAACATCGGCCTGGTTGAGAGAATCGAGGTCGCCTGGTGTGATCGCCATCTGTTTTGCGAATTCGAGAGTTCTTTCGTGCGATGACGGCGAAACAACAGAGATTCTCGAATACCCATGTTTTTTCAAAATTAGTATCAGGTTTCTTGCGATGGTGCCGGTTCCGACGATAAAGATATCGAGTTTATTGTTCTTCCCGTATTTTTTGTGAATCAGATTGTAAGCGATTGACGCAAAGGATATGTTGCCGTTTGAGATGTTTGTTTCTCTGCGTACCCTTTTTCCCGTTCTAAGAGCGCGAATCAGTAATTCTCTGAGGATTTTTCCGAGGGTCCCGGCTTCTTCTGCAATCTGAAAGGCCTCTTTTAACTGTCCGAGGATTTCATACTCTCCAATAACCTGCGATTCGAGACCGGAGGCGATGGAGAAGAGGTGTTCAACTGCATCTCTGCCACGGTAAACTGAGATGTATTCAGACGGGACCCTTCCTTCAAAAAGAGTGATGGGCTCGTTCTTTTCACCGTA
>CAZNDM010000109.1:0-12192 GCA_964571845.1 uncultured bacterium
ACTATTTCGACAGCCATTCCCTTTCTTATCTTTTCAAGAAGTGAACTCTGGTTCAAACTGTCACTTTCTCTGATAGGCATGTTAACAACTTCCACAATACTTATACTCCTCCTTTTACCCTCATGGTTGAAGTTTGTAACCACTGGTAAAAAGGCCGATTTTCTGGAAAATGTGTAAAAATTTCATCCAGGTAGAGCCCTGTATATGTATATTCTAAAAGGCAAACTTGATGGGAAAAGCGAGTAATGGTATTTCTGCCCTCCCCTTAATCCCCTCCCGCAAGGCGGGAGGGGAGGTTGTGGGTGGATCTTCCCGCAAGCAGGAGGGAGAGATAAAGATGGTTTTTCCGCAAAGTGGAAGGGGAAATGAACACTGGTAAAATATTTTTCGGATACCCTCCATGCAAATTTTGCCTCAAATTTGGGAGAATGTTAAAATATAACTTTCATTATAAGAAACGCAAAAATACCAGTGAAGTATGCATTTAAGGGACACCGGTGTTATATGCCCATAGAATATGGGAATTTCAGGAATTTTCATCCAATGTGGTTCTGATTTTAAAACAGTAATAGCCGTAGAATGAAAAAGTGAGGGGAATAGCATGAAGTATTGGGTTCTTAATGGAAAAATTGTTTTTACAATTAAGGGAAATGACAGAATTATCAAATCTCCGGGTGGTGAGTTTCTCAAGGTAGATGAAACGGCGTTCAACTTTTTACAGTGGTTAACAAAAGCCCGTGATGAAGAAGAGGTCAGGAGTTTTCTGCGGAAATTTGTTTCTGATGAGGAGATAAACCTTTTCTTACAACTCCTGAGTGATCAGAAGATAATAATCCAATCTGACAACGGTGAAAATCACGGAGAGTTAATTGAATATCGTCCTGAACCCGCTAATTTTTCCTATGTTCCAGGTTTGCTGATTTTACTTGCCGGGATTGTGGGAGCTTTTGTCTTTTTTTCAAAATTAAAAGAAGGCGTGCTTTTCTCGGGCATAGAAAGATTTACCGAAGTGAAAGATTATCTCCTCACGATATTTCTACTCATTGTTGCGAGCCTCCTGCATGAGCTGGGTCATATCGTTAGCTTCAGATTTTTTACATCCAGATTTCCTGATATCGGAGTTGGCTTTTCAGGCATAATGTCAATCATCCCATCGATTAAAACACGGATAACGGAAACTCACATCTTACCAAAAATTCCGGCTATCCTCATCGTTTTATCAGGTATATTGATGGATTTCGTAACACTTGGAATTCTCTCAATAGTTTTCGAATCCACGAGACAACCATACATACTGTTCACAATTTTTGCTCTCTCATTTGGAATTATTCTGAATGTAATCCCATTCTGGGTATCTGACGGATACTACCTGCTTGAAATTCTCCTTAATAAAAATAACCTCATCGAAGACTCTCTCGTTGAACTGCGGAAATTCCTGAAAACTGGAAAGGGGAAGCCTTTCGAGATCCTATTCGGAATAGCATACTTAACTTTCAAATGGGGTTTCCCTATTTTTATAATCTATCTCTCATACAAGTTATGGGGTATTATAGCACTTAAAATATCGCTTTTCATATTCTTTGTTATCTTTTTCTACCATTTTACAATAAATTTTGTAAAGCACATGAAACCAAACAGGAGGAGTTTTAAATGATGCTGTTATACGCCCTAATAGCCTCAATTTTAATCAAAAATGTTCACTTCTTTGACGCGAACAACTGGCAGTGGAAAGTAACGAACGCTCTTGTCAAAAAAGGTGAAGTAATCCCCACAGAAAAAGAGCCAAAGGCCAATTATACAATTAACGGAGCCAATTGTTACATGTTCCCTGTCAATTACGACATAGCGGTCTTTCTATACGGAAGTCCGGGAGGCAATGTCTGGGAAGACGAATTCATTCCGGAAGTTCAGTCCAAGGCGAGGAAGACGCTCCTCTATTCGGGGACATACCACTACGGCATACTGGGAGCGTGGGAGAATGAAGAGGATAAGAACATAGGATCAGCACTTGGTCCCTGGATTTTTTACCCGGGCTCACCACAGGTTACGCCTTACAAGCTCGAAATGTGGAATCCTTTTGTATTTCTATCATTTAAACTCAATTCACGCAATGACATTGACAGTCTGCTGGAGAAGTTGTCCGGATCAGATGCCCTGGGAGTGATACTTCCTCTCCCCGATGATTCCACATTTGACGAAGAGAAAAGTCTGCTGATGGATCTCTCGTCAAAACTGCGTGAAAAGGGATTAAAGATTTTCGGCTACTCTATTTATCCGGTGAGCAACAGGGTGCTTAATCAGTTACGACCTGATGTTCTTATTGGCTGGATCCCTGACTCAATAGCTGAGGGGATAAAGGTTCTGCCGCTGTTTTTCGACACAATACCCACACCAGATTACCTTGTCCCACTCTTTTACAGGATCTCTCTTGAACCCAGGTACTCTTTCCACAATGTGGGTATACAAAACTATGATTTAATTCTCCATATAAACACCCATAACGAGGAGAAATTGAGGGAAATTCCGAATTCGCACCTGCTGTTTGGGAGTGGAGGTGGATTCATTGGGCGGTATTTTGGTTACGCCTTTGTTAACACCTTTAAACACTGGATTTTGTCAGGGATACCGGCAGACTCGGTCTGGAAAGTGATTCTCAGAAACAACAGAAAGGTTTTGAACGACTCGACAGGTGGCTTTGTGCTCTACGCGGATGATCCCATTAAAAATCCCGAGGTCGTTCTCTCACCACTTTTAATAATCGCTGGCAGGAATGTCGTATTACCACCCTATCTCGAGTATCAAATAGAAAACATAATGCCCGGACCCTTACCTGTAGGATTGAGCGATGTTATTGTTGACTTCTCATCTGATTCGACCCTCTGGGGATCTGACTGGAAACATAGCAATCTTGGCTTCGGGTTGACAGGTAAATGGGATGGGAACTGCTTTTCAGGAATGCTTGCATCTGATCCACAGAATTTATGGATGAGTGGCCAGGTGATAAATCTCGAAAAGAAATTCGGACAGGGATGGGATATGTCGATCTTCAGGGCAATAAAAATAGATTTTGAAAACAAAACTGTCCCGGTTGAAATCTCACTATTGACAAAATTTTCCTACAATTCACCAAAGGTCAACTCTGATGTTAATGAGAACAGCGCCTTGATTGACCTTACCGAGCCGTATTCGCGGGGAATTCAGGCGATTAGAATTACACCTCTAAAATTTGGTTCTGGTGATTACAGGATTTGTCTCAAGTCTGTTTCAGTGATTCGAGACTCACTTTATCCCGAGAGACTCGCCAACAGATTGTTCGAAAGAATTGAGTCCGGATACGAGCTCGGTGATACTGCTCTTATACTGAAGGCGTACAGAAATCTAAAAATAATTAATGCCATGACAAATGAAGAGGATTTTCGATATCTCATTGCCTTTGCTAACTACAGGTTGATCTCACTTGTCAAATCTACAAAGAGAAAACTGGAGCTGATCAAGGAAGCTTTACAGAATCTCAGTAAGGTGAACAACATAGAGGCGAGAATACTGGAGTTTAGCCTCAGAGGATACGAGATGGGACTTTCCCCTCTGAAAGCTATTTTTGGCGGCGGCAAGATGAACAAGCTTAGAAAGCTTCTTGAGGAAAAAGCGCAGGACAATCCGCGTGCTTATCTGGTTATGGGTATATCAAAACTCTTCACACCTCCGATGTACGGAGGAAGTGTTGACAGGGCAATTGAATACCTGACAAAAAGCGTAAATCTTTTCCAGCAGATTGGGGAAAGTGAGCCACCCTATTCGTGGGGCTACGCAGATGCCCTCATCTTCCTTGCAATTGCTTACAAAAAGAAAGGGATGCACGAGAAAGCAGTCGAAGCTATTCAGACAGTAAGGAAAAGATTTCCGTACAATACATTTGGGTATATTCAATACCTGACACTAAAATGACCATGATGTACTTAATTTTTTCACTCATAAGTTTTGTCATTCGTGGAGTCGTCATTGATGAAAACAAGGTGCCACTCCCCTATGCGTCAGTGATTGTTGCCAACACCACCATAGGCACAGCAACTGATGAAAACGGCAAATTCAGAATAATAATTCCTGACTCAATCAGATCGGGGAAACTAAAGGTCTCATACATTGGCTACAGGGAGAAAGTCGTTCCATTCAATTCCCGGACGAAGTTTGTAAAGATAGTTTTAACTCCCCTTGTGATAAAAGAGAGTCCTGTTGTGGTTAAAGGCAGTTTCTCAGCTTCTCAAACAGAGGGCATCACGATTTCGAAATTCAAATTCAACATGATGGACATTTATACTACACCCGGTACAGCTGCTGATGTTTTTCTAACCATAAAAACTATTCCGTCGTTTTCTGGAGACCCTGATGTAGCGACCCTGACCATAAGAGGAGGGGAACCTGATGAAACCCTCATCATGTTAAATGGACTTCGCTTGAGACATCCATATATTTACTCGATTTCCGAGCACGGCGGCCTTTTTTCCATTATTCCAACATCGGCGATTGGACAGGTGGAAGCGTTTGCCGGTGTTCTTCCACCAGCCTATGGAGGAAAGGCATCTGGCGGCGTAATCCTTAAAACTCTGGATGTATCGGACATTTCGCTGAAATCTCTCACCCTGATATCCGGTGGCATCTCTTTGAACTTAATTGAGAAAAATTATGGGGGCGTGTGGACTAATCTTTCCTCATACAAGATCATGGCACAGCTTAACGGGATTGATACAAAGTACTCTATTTATCCATTCTACGGAAGCATTTTCTACGCCAACAAATTATCCACCGGAAATATTACATTCACCCCGTTTGTGCTTTATAGCTACAACAAGAGCGAGCTCGATTTGCATGAGCTTGGGTACAGCTCCTTTTTAACAGTGGATAGAAATTTCTTCAGTGGAGTAAAGGCAGTGATTTTCAGCCCCCCATTTGTTCACTCAATGAGTGCAGGTGGAAATATCAGGATCTCAGATTTTGACCTTGAAAATGAATTTTCAAAAACCGACGATGACCGAATATCCGGTTTCCGATTCCAGAGTTCGTATTTTTACGACGTAAACAGAATTTTTACCCTGGGTGGGGAATTTTACAAGCACTGGCGGACAATTGAAGGGACATACACAAGCTCAGGTGAAACCGAAGAATTTAAAGAGAAAACCGATTATTCTGAAAAGGACATCTTTTTCCAGTTTCAGTATTCAGGTGAAATTTTGAGGATTATAACGGGGTTCTGGGGCGGATATAAAAAGGTCTGGGTGGTTGATCCGAGGCTTCTTGCTGAGCTCGACTTTAAATTTCTGAAAGCGAAATTCGGAGCTGGTGAGATGAGCCAGCTGAAGGAGAACTATGGCGAATTATACTGGTTGAGAGCAGATCACTTCAGTCTTGAGCTGGAAAGACCCATGGAGAAATTTTTGTTGAGAGTGAGCGGATTTTTAAAAAGATACGGTGACAGTGCCCTGTGTTATGGGGTTGAAGGACTGGTAAAGTCGAGCAGGTTTCAAATAGGTGCCGGCTGGCTACACGCCAGGGATACCGGTTCTGTTCCTCTTGATTACGAAATTCCTTTTAAAATAACTTCTTTCATTTCCTTTCCCATTCTGGGATGGGATGTGGGCTTGAAGTTCAACTTTGCTAATGGAAGGCCATACACACCGATTGTTGGCACAGATTCCAGCGGGACAAATCCCATATACGGTGATCACAACAGTGAACGATTACCGGATATTGTTAGACTGGATCTCCGCTTATCGAGACTGCTTAAACTGCCTTTCCTTGATGGTTTCTTCTTTATTGAAGTTTATAATCTGACCAACCACCGGAATGTCAGCGGATATGTGTATTCGAAGGATTATGAAAGGAAACAGGATATTCGATATTTCGATCGCATGTTCGTCGCCGGCTTATCACTGAAATTGTAAAAATTTCATGCTCTCTCATGAGACTAATTTTTATCTCACAATCCAGAATAGAGTGTAAACATGAGATTTTAAAAACTTAGTTTGGTAGGTGCCCCAACTTTGTAAAAGCAACAAGAGGATTTCTCCACTCGAACCAATCTCTCAAGACGCAGAAAAATGGAGATCAGAACTGATGCCAGAAAAAGTGATAGAATTAGAAAGATTAAGCAAATCTTTTAATAGAAATAAGATACTGGACAGTATCACATTATCTGTTTTTAAAGGTGAGATATTTTGTTTACTGGCAAAGAATGCTTCGGGGAAAAGTACTCTTATAAAAATCATTTCCGGCATCTTAAAAAGCGATAAAGGAAAGATACTCATTGAAAACAAAGCTCCCATCTATCCGGAGGTTTTCAGAACCATTTCCGTTCTCCTGGAAAATCCAAGCTACTACCCACATCTAACATTAAGTGAAAATCTGGAATACTTTCTGAAAATTTTGGGTGAATATGAGGATGAACTTCCAGTTGGAGCTCTCGGTCTGAATGAACACATGAAAAATAGAATCAAGCAACTATCACGGGGAACGATTCAGAAAATCGCACTTCTATTAAGTTTATGGAAAATTGCGGAAATTTATATCCTCGACGAGCCACTTGTTCACCTTGATCCCGACTCCAGGGAGTTTATAAAAAAACGGATATTGTATCTGAAAGATAACGAGAAAACTGTATTTCTCACAACTCACCTGAGGGAGACCATCGGTATCTGCTCCAGAATCGCCATTATGGAAGATGGAAGAATCACTTTTGTCGGTGATCCAAAAGACAGTAAGGTAAATGATTTCTTTCATGGCACATCTTATTAGATTTGAATTTGTGAAATTTATAAAAAACCGTAAGATTGTCTGGGGATTTGTCATTTTTGGGATCTTCAATTTGTTTTTCCCAATGTTATATGGAAAATTGCTTTTGACTGAGAAAAATGGATTTCTACTGATAGCAAGTGTTGTGAATCTTTTGTATCCTTTCGCGCCTTTTATTATTGTGACATTCGGAGCAGTTGTATTTTCTCTTGAATACAGTTACGGAACAGTTTACACGATCTTTACTGGGAAAGTTTCGAGACAGGATTTCATATCAACAAAAATCATATTTCTTCTGATCTTCTCCGTGATTCTAACAGTTGAAATGATAATTTTTCCCACAATTTCAGCTTCAGTTATGGGCAAATTTCGGGGTATCCAGGTCAATGGCTATACAGTTGTTTCTTCTTCGACACTGTGGTCAATTTATCTGCTCACATTTTTGTTTATAACGGTATCCAGTTTCACATATTCCCTGATAGGGTTTTTCTTCGGTGTGTTACTGAAGCAGACACTTCCCTCGATTTTGCTCAGCTTTGTAAATGTATTCATTTTGAATATTTTCACGATTATTCCAGGTCTTAGAAAGTTCTCTTTCTCTACTTACTCGTTCCATGTGTTAGACTACTTTGTAAAGGCTTCAAAAGGGATGTTGATGTCCAGAAATTGGATCTCTGGTTTTATGATGACTCACTTAGTTTGCATCGCCATTGTTCTCTTTTGTGTGTATGGTCTATTTAAAAGGAGGGAGCTATGAAAATTCTCATTTCCGTCTTTTTATCTATTTTCAGCACAACCGCTAATGTACCGGCAAGACATGTTTACCTCGATGACCTGAATGGGGACGGGAAAAAAGAATTGATTTTACTAAGCAACTCGAAAAGAATCATTATTTTTGAGCTTTACGGAGATAGATTCGTACAGGCAATAGACACTGTTCTCAATGGTGCAATAATTGATTTTGGAAATATTTACAAAAATTTTAGGGGTGACGAATTAGTCCTGGCTTCAAACAGAGATGTCGAAATATTGAGATATACCAATCGCGAAATAAGGGTTGTAAAAAGATTACAAATGCAACCATCAATAATTTATCCTCAGCATGTTCGGACCATCAGAAGAGGGAAGATAGTTTACAAAGTCAACGGTGAAGACTTAATTGCATATTTTTACCCACATTCATGCGTTTTGATTGATACAAGCGGTATTGTGAAAAGTTTCCACATTAGAACTTATGAGAATGTATCGACTTCCATGGACAAATCATCTGCAGTGGATGATTTTGAGCCTTATTCCATCAAAAGTTCATACAGTCTGCCTCTTATATTTTTTGCGAACATTGACAAAACCCCATCGGATGAGATTCTCCAATTCTACAATGACACCCTTTTCTCGGGAAACCACACACTCCTGGATTTGAGCTTTTTGAAATCTGAGGGCGAGGTTCAATTATTTCCACCTCGAATCACAGTCAAGGATATTAATAATGATGGTGAGGACGATCTCCTTGTTTACAAAGGTGAAGTAGGTGCTCCCTTCGGAAAAAGAAGCAGTGTGTATTTATATTTGAGTAAGGATGGGAAGTTTGGGAGGTTGCCAGATCAGGTGATAATTTCAGAAAGCTTTTCACCAGATGTAATTCTAAAAGATCTTAACAAAGACGGAAAGCAGGATTTGGTTCTGACAACATCAGGGTTCAATCTTTTCTCACTGATAAAGCTCATTCTAACGAAAAAAATGGATATTCAGTATTCAGTCTATATGTTCCAGAACAAAACTTTTACCAAAACACCAACCTATTCCAGATCCTTCAGTATCACCATGAGTTCCAGCTCGAATTTATCAGGAGGGATAGCTGATTTCTCAAGCGATTTTGATGGAGATGGTTATACAGATATTCTATATTTCAAAGGAGAGAAAGTTGAAGTTTACAAAGGGAATGGAACCTCATTTGAGAAAAAGGCATGCTGCACATATAAAATCATGACATCCTCAAAATACATGATAACTGACATCAATGGAAATAAAAAGCCGGATTTGCTTTTCTGGAGAAGTCAGCATAAGATGACGAAGTTATGGGGATTATTGAGATAGTACTGGTATCAATTTTTATAAGAAATGTTGGCATCTACGGATGTGAATATGTTCCTGAATCCCTTGTCGCCTCTTACTTTCCCATCCAGAAAAACATCCAGAACTTTGATGTGAGTCACTACGAGAAGTTACTCCTCAAATCAGGCTTATTCCGTTCAGCTGAGATAAAATGTCTGGGAGAGGATACCGTGGATGTGATTGTTGCTGTGAGAGAAGTTAAAAGATTCAGTATTACCCCAATTTCAGGGATTACATCTTCCAACGACATCACTTCAGGTTTAAGAATTGTCGACAGATTTCTTTTTGGGGGCAGTGTGGGACTAACCTTTGATTTTCTCTTTATCAATATGACAAAAATACATATCATTATGCAAAATTACAGAAAATTCTGGCGTCCTGTGCTGAGTGCTGGAGTTGAAAAATACAGGGCTTTTACAGGAGACACTGTTGTAGAAATTTCCTTAATGATGGGAACAGAAAACTCAGAATATGGAAAGCTCGGATTTCTTGCTGGACCCGTGGTTTACGATAATAACATGTTCACTTTTTGCCTTGAAAGCTATTTTGATTTTTTGTTCAAAAGCTTCAGAAATAAGGTAAATACCGCTGTGTTTCTTTTTCCAGGCAAATCTTTTTTCACGGCCGACTGGATGGTAGAGACATCAAGGCCTTTTAAGTTTTTTATTTTGAGACCTGCACTAAGATTAAAAATTCAGGGTGGAAGGGTACCTCCTTTCAAGCACATTGTAGCGGGTGGTTATAACACCATGCTAAGTTATCCGTTTAACACATCATCCGGGAAAAGCGGTTATTTTCTTTATTTGTCACTACTTTATCCGATGTTTTTTCTGCAGAACGAACAGGGGCTTGTTGGGATTCTGGCATTTTCAGAGCTTGGGAATACATTCAATTCACTTGATGAACTCACACAATCGGATCTGCTGGCAGGTGTTGGGCTTGCAATTGGTATTTTTTCCAGAAAACAGAGTGGAGCCGGTATTTATATTTCTACAAACAGACGCCACGAATTTCTCTATGGGCTGTATTACAGATTGTTTTAAATGTAGGAGGGGTGGGGCGCGAAGCGCCCCACCCCTCCTACATTTAACTCCGTTAAAAAGTCCTTTTCTCTTTATTTACCTTTCAGTACCTTTTCTCTTTCTTCGATTGTTTTCAAAATGTCAGATACAAGATTCGAGGGAACTGGTGCATAGTGTGAGAATTCCATCGTGAAAAATCCTCTTCCTCTCGTTATCGATCTGAGATTGGTTGCATAGCTCAGCATGTTGGCAAGCGGAACGTTTGCTGTGATTGCCTTTGCAAGAGGTCTTTCCTCTATTGAAATGATATCTCCACGACGTGAATTCAGATCTCCTATAACATCTCCCATGAATTCTTCCGGTGTAACAACTTCAACCTTCATAATGGGCTCGAGGAGCACCGGTCCCGCAAGCCTCATTCCATCCTGAAATGCTTTACGCGCCGCTATCTTAAACGCCATTTCTGAGGAGTCAACCTCATGGTATGAACCATCAAGCAGCGTTACCTTCACGTCAGTAACAGGGAATCCTGCGACAACCCCCTTCTCCATAGCCTCTTTCAATCCTTTCTCGATAGCAGGTACAAATTCGCGCGGGATTGATGTTCCCTTGAGCTGGACGTCGAGCTCAAAGCCCTTTCCTCTCTCAAGTGGTTCCATCTGAATGACGACATGTCCGTACTGACCGTGACCACCAGTCTGCTTGATATGTTTACCCTCTACAGTGACCTTTTTTGTTATCGTTTCCTTGTAAGCAACCTGAGGCTCTCCTGAGATCACCTCTGCTTTGAATTCCCTTTTCATACGATCAACGATAATTTCGAGATGAAGCTCACCCATACCTGAGAGTAGTGTTTCTCCTGTTATTTCATCGTATTTTACCCGTAGAGTCGGATCTTCCTGTGTAAGCTTTGAGATTGCTTTGGAAACTCTATCCCTATCCTCTCTTGTTCTTGGTTTTATTGAAATGGAAATGACCGGTTCTGGAAGATCTATGGATTCAAGAAGAATTGGGGAATCTTCGGAACTCAAAGTGTCTCCAGTAAATGCGTTTTTCAATCCTACAACTGCTCCAATGTCTCCTGCCTTGAGTTCATCAACCTCCTCCTTCTTGTTCGCATGCATTTTTAAGAGTCTACCAATTCTTTCACGTCTGTTTTTCGTCACATTCAATACAGTTTCTCCACTTCTCAAGACTCCTGAGTACACTCTGATGTAAACAAGCTGACCAATGTAAGGGTCAGACATTAATTTGAAAACAAGTGCTGTGAGAGGTTCGTCTTCATCAGCTTTTCTTGTAATTTCTTCACCACTAACTGGATCAAAACCCTTGACTGGTGGGATATCCACCGGTGATGGGAGAAAATCAACGATTGCGTCAAGAAGTGGCTGAATTCCCTTATTTTTGTAAGCAGAACCCGCAAGAACGGGTACAATGTTTCCAGAAATAGTACCTTTTCTCAGAGCATTTTTGATATCATCAGTGGAAATTTCTTCACCCTCGAGATACTTTTCCATTATGGTGTCATCGACATCGGCTAATTTTTCAATGAGTTCTTCCCTCATTACGTGAGCTTCTTCCTGAAGGTCTTCTGGAATCTCATGATAGGTGAATTTTGCTCCGAGAGTGTCATCATGCCAGATGATAGCGCGCATGGAGATTAAGTCTACAACACCTTTGAAATCATTTTCTTTTCCAATAGGAATCTGAATAGCAACAGGATTAGCACCGAGCCTTTCTTCCATCATTCTTATAGCTCTGTAAAAATCTGCACCGATCCTGTCCATTTTGTTGATGAAAGCAATTCTTGGAACTCCATACTTGTTGGCCTGTCTCCAGACAGTTTCGGACTGTGGCTCCACTCCCGCGACTGCATCGAATATTACAACTGCTCCGTCGAGAACTCTAAGGGATCTTTCTACCTCAATGGTAAAGTCAACGTGACCCGGTGTGTCGATAATATTGATGTTGTGGTCTCTCCAGTAGCACGTGGTAGAAGCAGATGTAATTGTGATCCCTCTTTCTCGCTCCTGCTCCATCCAGTCCATTGTTGCGCTACCATCGTGTACTTCACCTATCCGATGAGTTCTTCCTGTATAAAACAGGATCCTCTCTGTTGTAGTTGTTTTCCCTGCGTCTATGTGCGCTATTATACCTATGTTTCTTAATTTTTCTATACGTCTCACGGTAATCACTCCTTATTTTCAAATCAGGGGGTACCTTAAAGAAAGGTCGGAGTATAATACGTGTTTAAACCTCTCCTGTCAACCCCTAC
>CAZNDM010000110.1:0-12287 GCA_964571845.1 uncultured bacterium
GGAATATGCCATGAACAGCAGGAATCATCCGTTAGTTGATGCTGCTAAAAAATCTGTTATTTCAACCTTTCCACATTCCCTTGATTATCTATGAAATAAAATTCGACATTTTGTACCAGATATCCGTATTTCTCCAGCCACCATTCCGGAACACGCTTTTGATTTCCAAACACCAAAAAACGCCTCTTTGCATTTATTTTTTCTAATAGCCAAACATGGCCCGCTATTTCCATAAACTTTGCAGGAGGCAATCTTTTTCTATGAACCAATGTAAGAAATTTAGCATCACCCACAATATCCCCCTTCTCAGAAACCATATCGAACTTTTTAGGAGATCCTTGTGGTCTTCTTTCTTCAAGATGTACTCCAAAATATTTACTCATAGTTTCCCTTGCAAATTCCTCAAATTCCCTCCAATCCGAAAAGCCTTTCGAGTTCATACCATACCCTCCGATACCCGTTAAAATTTGGCAAGCTATGTAAATACCACTTAAAGACTTTTTACAGATGGGTTAAAGACGAGCCGAAGAAGCTCACCGCGCCTTTTGACCCCGGTCTTTCTGTAAATTGCCTGAATAACCTTTTTGACTGCCGAAATTGAAACCTTTCTGTCCTTTGCTATCAATTTTATATCGTCCCCTGTAAGTATGTGTTTTAGAATCTGAGTCTCAGTGGGAGTCAACCTGTAATCCCTCGCTATTTTCCCAACGAGGAATGAGAAAGCGTATTTCGGAACCTCCTCGAGAATTGACAGATAAACAGCTGATCTCAGTGACATTGCAAAAAACGGTGTAAGATCATCTATTTTCGCAAGCTCGTTCTTGTCTAACGGCTCTTTTCGGTACATAAGAATAAATCCAAGATAACGGTTTCCAGAGTAAAAGTGTTTTGAAAATTTATACTTTCCCTCAATTTTCATCGCTCCAATTTCAACATAGGACCTCACAAGCAGTTCCTCAATTTTTTCAGGCGGCACTTTCCTCTTTTTTGAAACAGAAACATCGTAATGTGCCGAAGATTCTCTATCCTCCGGCGCCCCCACAAAATCAATAGAATACTGAAACTCTGGAGGAAGATTTTCAAAAGGCTCTGGCTCGATAAAAACAATGGCATATTCAGCCCTGAAAACCTCAAAAAGTATTTCACGAAGCTGGAGCATGATTTCATCTGAGGATTGAGCTGAAATAACACTATTTATCAAATTCGGAAGAGAATCATCAGGTCTCATCCGGTAATTATAACCCACCCGGGGACTAAATTCACACGAGTAATAGTTCTTAAATCAAGTCCGTCAGGAATGTTTTAATAATTTCATAAACATACCACCATCCAATTTTAAGGCAACTCATTTTTGATGGAGAGTCTGTATTTTGAAGGAAACTTAAGCCTTTTCCACGGGATCGACACGCTTCTTCTGCCTGATTCGTCCGGAGGATTGTTAACTTTTTCCGTTCTTTTCCCGTATATAAAAATCTCTGTCCTTTCAGGTGACGGTGTGTAAAAAGTTAAGCCATCATAGAAACTTTTATCAGGTTTTCCAATGCCTTTGACACCTTTGATTTTTATAAAAATGCTGTCATCAGATGTCAAAAGCTCCCAGTCCAGAAAGTTCACAGCCACAGAGAGCTTCAAAAGCCTCGTAGTGGTCGCTACAAGGAGTCTTTTACCATGAAATTCACGTGCCAAAAAGGCAAGAGCGGCTTTTGTCGAATCATTAAAGTACTCCGGTGGTCCCGCATTATCGCCAAGATGGGTATAAACGATCATGAAACCATGATTCTCTTCAAGCTCGTTTAGAACATCTGGAGAGATCTGGCGATAAAGGTTGCCCGCACATGTTCTTTCAACTTCACCAAATTTACTGATAAAACGGACGAATCTCAATCCGGTATCCCCATCGTCGAACACATGGAACTCGATAAGGCTGTTCTTGAGATAACTTTTAAACCTTGATGTTCTGAGCTTTAAAAAATAAATTGAAGCGTCTTTGAAACCTTTAAGGACATCAATAAATCCCGGTGCTCTATCCTGTCCAACAATGTGAGTTACATCATAGAGACCAAAGAAAATAAATCCAGCTTCTTTTAAAAGATCCAGGTGATAACACGGGGTTTCGGGATTGTCCCCAAGCTGAAATTTCAATTCTCCCACATTTTCACAGTTTGTGGGAGGTCCATGGTTTATCCATGTCAAAATCTTCAGGTCGTTCCTTCTGAGATAGGATACAGCCGACTCAGCAAATTCCCTTCTAAAGCCTCCGAGGCTGAACTCACCGTAAGTATGAAGAAAGTCTATGTAACCGGCTCTGATAAAATCTTTTATCACGGGTTCAGCAGAGGACATTTCAAATGATGTGTCGATAAAAACAGTAAAACGGGAAGAACCAAGGGCATCAAAAAACCAGAAACTGTATCCAATTTCAAGATCAAGTCCGGGTCCCATCACCGTCGAATCTGGTGTATTCAAGTATCGCATAAGTGTCAAAAATTCATCAGCATCATCTGTTCTATCACAATCCGACGATATTGCAAGCGTGGCGAGATAGGGGTATGGATGCTTTCTGATAGAAACTTCAGGTGTTCGAGAACATGCTGCAATCAGCAGGAGAATCAGACCCGATATCTGAAGGGACACTGAAGGCATCTGGCCGCCTCATCCATGGCTTCCTGCTGATGATAGTCCTTATCGACCACAATAAAACTTTTTTTCCTCTCTGCTGGATCCTCCTGCCTGACCTTAACAGGTCTGAATATTTCCGGGTGTTTTTCAA
Source organism: uncultured bacterium (assembly GCA_964571845.1). Lineage (GTDB taxonomy): Bacteria > Hydrothermota > Hydrothermia > B15-G9 > WFZT01 > WFZT01. The sequence continues at coordinate 2,771 of CAZNDM010000110.1, forward strand.
GCTTTCCGGGTTTTATCACGGGCTCAAAATCAAAAAGCCACCTGACAAAACTCTTAAAGGGCCCATCGAACTTTCTTCTCACCATTTCAGCAGTTTTCCTTCCCCTTGCAATAGCTTCCACCACAAGCGGAGCACCCTGAATAACAAAGACTTTCTCGCCATTGGCATCAGCGAGCAACTCTCTGTCAGCGCCCTGTCCAATAGCAACGATCACAGTATCAGCCTCAAATACTGGTGTTTTGGCATCATCGTCAAATGCAGGTGAAAATCTGCCCTGTTCGTCAAAAACCCTGACGCATTTACGCGTAAAGACCGTGAGTTTTCCGTTGATAAGCTTGATCTCTTTTACACCGAGCTCACCAAAAAACTCTATTCCCTCATCTTTGGCTTCCCTTATCTCCCGATCATCTGCCGGAAGTCGCTCAGGCGAAGCAAGATCGGTCTTCTCAAGGGAAAGGATTTTTATGCTTTTTGCCCCCAGCCTCAGTGCAACCCTTGCAGAATCAATTGCCACATCACCACCCCCTATAACAACGACCTCTTCTCCAGGTTTGATCCTCTCTCCCCTGTTAACTCTGAACAGAAACTCAAGGCTCGTGTACACACCGTCGAGTTCCTCACCTTTCACACCGAGTTTTCTCGACCTGTATTCTCCAATTGCCACCACAACCGCATCGTACTCTTTTTTAAGTGCCGAAATTGTATAGTCAACTCCAAGCTCCAACCCTGTTTTAAACTCAATTCCCTCGTCGATGAGTCTCTGGACTTCTTTTCGGGTAATTTCTTTTGGCAGCCTGTAATCAGGCACACCGTATCTCATCATGCCTCCGGGTTCGCTTTCTCTCTCATAAACAGTAACTCTAAAGCCCTCCTGCCTGAGGTAATGAGCAGCAGATAAGCCAGCTGGACCTCCACCAATCACTGCGATCCTTTCCTTTCTTTCTCTCTCAGGTGGTTTAAATTCGAGATTTCCGTAAGTAAAGGCAGCCCTTTTCAGGTGTTTAATGTGCACAGGCTCATCGTACCTCCTCCTTGAGCACACCTTCTCACAGGGTGCGGGACACAGGTATCCCAGAACTCCGGGGAAAGGTGCTTTCCTCGCAATCAACTGAAGTGCCTCGTCAAATTTGCCTTCCTTTATAAGGTGGATGTACCCTGCCACATCAATGTCAGCTGGACAGGCTCGCCGACAGGGAGGCTTTTGATACACAGGACCTTTCACAGCGTCGAGGAGATTTAAAAACCACAGAACTGAGTACCCTATGAAAAGGGAAATTACCGCCGGACTTATTCCCTTATAAACCTTTGTGAGGAAATAGATGGAGGAATAGGTAACAAGAGAGAAAAACAAACCTGCCCCTATTCTTCCCCTGTAAAACTGTCCGAACCCGGGGAAGAAAAATGAAATCCAGAAAGCTGTTTTTCTCTTTCGTGCCTCTTTTTTCAGATCCACGGTTAAAATGTAATCAGTGCTTTCAGCATTACACCGTCAAATTCTGGTTCATATCTGCATATACCACCAGAACACACAAAATCTCCTCTCATAGATCCTACGGTCAAAATAAGGTTTAAATTCTCAAGGATTTGTCCCTTAAACTCAACATTCATCCAGCGATCAGATAAGTCCCCGGCGCGCGTCTGGGATGTCCATGTGATCGAGTACCCATCAAGAAATCCCAGTGTTAGTGCGATATCCCTGTCAGTGTACTTGACATCCTCATCCTCCCTGATCCTGTTTCTAAAATAGGCTTCAATCTCAAATTTCCCGGCACTAAAAGCGTATTCAAACTGTGGATCAATCTCTTTCCGGGTCTCCACTCCTATTGCCACCTGACCACCTGTAATATCAAGATATCCGAAGTCCACCTCAGCAAATCGTTCGTCCGTTTGGTACTGTGCCTGAAATGTAACTTCCTTCAATTCACTTTTATCTCCAAAATAGCCGAGGGAATAGATATTTGCCGCACTGATGTTTGTACTGATCTCATCCATTGGATTGAAGTTAAAAGAGAAAGAATACCCCCGCTCATCCATTGCCTCGTTGAGATAAATTCCATTTTTGTTCAATGTCGGGGGCAGCCCGTAATCTTTCCCAAAGAGCCAATAGTCTCTGAACTCAAAAAGCAGGCCAAATTTTTCCCTCGAGTATGAAATGGAAAGGTAATCAGCGGCACCCTGTTTCTCATCCTGAAGTATACTGCTGTATCCACTTCTGATGCCGTATTCGAAGTAAAGGGAAAAATCACCATACTCCAGGGCTGACCGTGCAGCGTAATAATCCGTTCGTTCACCAGCTCTCAGTGCAGAGCCTCCGAGTACCACACCTTCAAACAACCTGAGGTCACCATCCATGCCGAGCAAAAGATTCGTTGAATCCGGCTGAAGCTTGTGGTCGAGATAGTACCTGACAACTCCACCAAATGCCTTTAAATCAAGAAAGTCTTTTGCAAGCTCAGCATAAACCCCGTCAACAAACCTATCCATCTTCAGGATGTCGTCCCTTACCGCCTGAAAAATCAATCCTCTTCCAAAACTCAGATATGAAGAACCTGCCCTCAAAAGCAGATAATCGTTTTTGACTTCCACAAAACCCTTTGTAACGCCGATCCTCTTCTGGAATGCGATCTCATTTTCCGGATAGTAAAGGTAATAGCTGATCCCGGCTGCAAAGTTTTCCTGCCACACATTGACATCTGTTTCCTCGATCAGTCTTACCGTGCTATCACGGAAAAACCTCGTTTCAACTCCACTCGATAACGACAGATTCAGACTTATGATGACTGCTGTTAATATGCTCATTTTGCTGACCTCACATGAATTCTGATTGAATCACGCAGGTCCGGTGATGTAAGGGACCATGCTTTAACCCATACGTAACCCGGTGGGTCCGTATTCATCAAATGGAAAAATTTTAGCTCAAAGGTGGAGTCAACCTCCATGGCATCAAGTGTATCCACATACCAGAGTCGCGGCAAACAGACCCCTCCGACGCACAGACTGACAGTCCATTCCGGCGGAAGTGATGTTGTATCAACACTGACCATGATACTGTCAGCCGACATCTGTCCGTTCTCAACTGAAAAATGTACAGGGAAAAGGGTCTGCACGGGCACCGTTACACTTGTATCTGCCGTATAAACATCAACATATTCCTCTGTCTGTCCCATGAAATGGGTGAGTGGAAACTCTTTGATATCCAGGATTTCACCTGTACCTGGATTTTGCACAAATACAACCACATCCACATTTTCCGGATCCAGATCAGAGGGGATGGTTGCTGATGTATCAACTGAAGTGCCATTACACCCATCAGAACCACAGATCATATCAAATACGATGTGGTTCAAAAGTGTGTCGCCGTTGGGTGAATTGTATCGTATATTCGATTCAGTGAGGACGATGTGGGTTCTTAAATCGGTTGAGGAACCGGTGGAGAGTGTGATTGAAAGTGAGAGTCTCCTGTCATGTGAAAGAGCACCGTTTACAGAGAGTATTTCAGAGTATTCCCTCGAATGGAGTTCGTTGATTCGTGCACCCCAGACAGCAGCTCCAGCTATTCCTTCGAATTCATAGACTCCATTGATGACGACAAAAGGTGTTCCCGGCGTTGAATTGCCGTAATAATAAGTGATTCTACCGTTGATTTCCGAGGAGTCACGGAGGTAAAAGGGATCGAGCGGGTCAGGCGTACCTACATGGTAGTTGACAATGAAGAGATTGGAATCCTGTAGTGCCAGGGAATCGAGGATTTCTTCGGCTCGTGGGCAATGGGTGCACATGTCATTGGAGAAGATTTCGACGATGACAGGGGCGGAGCCCTGTGGTGGCGGAGCCACCACAGGGCTCCGCCCTATACATCCTCCCATCAACAAACCTATTAATAAAAGTATCCGTTTCATCTGACCACACCGAGCTTGACAACCCTGTCTTTCACCCTCACAAAGTACACTCCTGCCTTCATATCCCTTAAATCAACCCTGATTATGTTTTCACCTCTCCTTACATGCTCCATCAGCTCCTTCCGTACTCTCCCCGCTGTATCGTAAACTTTCAGATTTATGGTCTCGTCTCTCATTGTGCTGTAAACGATTTCCGCATAACCGGGTGTAATCTTCACAACTCTTATACCGTCTGAAATAACATGGTCCTCACTCACCTCTGTTACAGGACCCAGAATTATATCGTCAACATACCAGCCTTCGCGATAACTGCTGCTGTCTGTAACGAGTCTGAATCTTATTTTTGTCGCCATACCGGGCATGTCATTAAGGTAAACCGTTTGAAGTCCCCACAGCTGGAAGCCAGAATATTCATCCAGTGTTATCCACCTCTTTCCGTTGAAATACTGGAGGAGTCCCATATCACCTCTTGCAATATTGTAGTATGTGAAAAATGCAAGAAATCCATTGTTCGGTATAACGATCCAGGGACTTTCAAGGCTGGCGTCCATCAGGTTGGTGTATCTCCTCGTGCTGGGATCACCGCAGTACCAGCTGTGTTGAGGAGTGTGGCTTCTGTATGTTGTAATATGCCACAGGTCATTCTGGCCTCCATGGGTCCAGAGCGAATCCCCTTCTACATTGTCAAAGAAACCTGCTGAATAGGAGACTATAAACGGGATGGAGTCAACGATTGTGTCAGAATTGAAGGGTATAAGAACATACAGCCAGGTGAAATGGTCTGCTGGTGTCGCTGAATCAATTTCTATCACGAAAGGTGTAAGGTTTGTTCTTTCACCAAAAACAGGTATAGTGTCAAAATTGGATGCCGAGGTTTGCAGGGTGATATAGGGATCGTTTGAAACGAGAGTGGCAGTAAACGCAGGGATAGGTGTTTTACCTGTGTTCTGGATGACCATGTAGAGTTCAACTGTTTCGCCCGGCTGGGCTGTATTGTTTCTGTTACCACCCTGATAATCATTGAGGCGGTATTTTTTGACCTCAACGCCGGAGCCCGGGAAAAGCCACCTTGCTTCAGCCTGAAGGACCCGTTTTGTTGCATAGTTCTGGACAAAAACTGCGATCTGGCAGTTCTCCTCATTCCATCTTGAATCAATTACAAAGGACTGGGTATCTGTAATGGTTGTGTGGGGCGGCACATCAATGTTGAGTCCCGTCGCTGACGGAATCATATCTCTCATAACCTGATGGTGAATGGTGGATCCATTGGGAGCTTCGTAATAGATATTTGATTCTGTTACCACATAAAAGAGTCTCAGATTGGAGTGTGTGGAATCGGACTGGTTGGATACAGTTGCCACGACTGTACCCTGATTCTTGGTTGAGTCGTATTCAACCTGAAGATCAATGGATATGGAGGTAGCTCTGTTCAATTCAGAATTGATGTATGTTCGCCAGGGTCCCGATTGATAGCCTCCGTCAATTGTTCCATCAATCCATAGATGTGGCGTGTAGTCTGCACCGTAGTAATTAATTCTTGTGGTATTTTCTTCAGGATTGGCTGCGTAAAAAGGATCACTGCTTGAAGGCCACCAGGCGTGGTATCTCACAGTAACGACCTGGTCGCCGTATTCTGCAACAATCTGGTCAAGTGCTGCGTTGGCTGCTGCACATCCTCCACAGGATGTGTTGGTTATCATTTCAAGTAATACCTTTCTTTGAACTGCATGGCTGATAAATGGGATCAGCAGAGCCAATAAAATTAACCTTTTCATGTTACACTACCTCCTTAAAATTCTACCCCGCATTTTTTCAGGGCTTCTTTTACATCTTTGACTTCACTTTTGCTGTATCCCACCCTGTAATAAACGATCTTTCCGGATGTGTCTATAACAAACAGGGTGGGGAGAGCCATTACCTTGTATAAGGATTTAACTTTGCCGTTTGAGTCAAGGAGTACTGGAAATTTCCATTTTTTGGATTTTACAAGGCTTTTCACACGGGAGTACTTTGAAGGTAGGTCTTCGTTGACTGATATGAGATGGAAATTTCTGTCAGCTTCGAACCAGAGGTTTTGTAGTTCTTTAAGGGCTCTGCCACAGGATCTGCACCAGGTCGCCCAGAAGTCCATGACAACAGGTTTTTCCTGATAAAGTTTGCTGAGGGTATAATTTTTTCCATCAAGTGCTTTGAGCGAAAAATCTCTCGCCACCTTCTGAGAATGGAGTGCAGAGATCAAAAGAAAAATTGCCAGAAATCTCATGAAAAATAGACCTCCTATTCCAGAATTTGTAACCCATTCTAATAAAATTACCGGGTTTTTTCAAGAATTGTGTGCACAAAATTGCAGGTAAATACAGGCTAATTGAGAGTAGCAGAACATATTGAGACAGAGTCTCAAATCCAAAAATTTAACTTCTGCTTTTCTGCTCAGGCTCTGACAGATACTCTCGCCTTTCTGAGGGCAACAACGCTGTCGTAAGGGACCTCTATTTCGCCGAGATCAACGGGACTTCTGCCCTCGCCGTGAAAGTCAGTGCCTCCGGTCTTGATGAGATGGTATTCCTCAGCGATCTCGTGCAACCTTTTCTGAATTTCAGGTGGGTTTTGAGGATGCCACACTTCGACGCCCATGAGACCATACTTCACGAGATAAACCACATGATCGGGATCACCCGCTTTGCCGGGATGTGCATAAACAGGTATTCCACCTGCTTTCAGGATCAACTCCACAGCTCTCTCCGGACTGATTTTGAATTTCGGTACATAAGCGGGCTTGCCCTCAGCAATGTACAGGTCAAATGCCTCCTGTGTCGAAGACACATAGCCCTTGTCAACGAGTACCTTTGCCACATGAGGTCTCCCGATGTTCATACTGCTTCCCGCAGCATATAGAATTTCGTCAAATGTCACATCCAGTCCAAGGTCCTGAAGTATTTTTGCCATCTTTCTGGCACGGTTCAGCCTCTCTTCCCTGAATGTCTGGAGCGCCCGAAGAAAATCCTCGTCCTGATAGTCCATGTAATAACCGAGAATGTGAACCTCTCTTTTATTTTCCTCAGAAGACAGTTCGACCCCGGGAATAACCTCCTCGAGTCCCATAAGTCTGCCATGTGCAATTGCCCTGTCAAGGCAGGCAACCGTGTCATGATCCGTTACAGAGAGAACCCTGATTCCCTTATACGCCGCTTTTTCGACGAGCTTCTCAGGAGGATAGAGACCGTCTGAACATGTAGTATGGGAGTGAAGATCAACTACCCCATTGCGCTGTAAACTCCTTTTATAATCTTTTCTATTTCCTCACTGAAGCTGGAATCCATGGAATTTACCCGGCTTTTGACATCATCAACAAAATTCTGATCCTTAATTGATCCAAGATTTATGAAAACATTCAATCTGGCTCCCTCGTAAGCGGATTTTGCCTGTAATGCAGCAACTCCCACATCTGATATTGCATTTTTGTTGCCGTGATCGATGAGAAGTTTTAAGTGCTCCAGTGTTTTAAATGCCCATTCCATGGTCATAAGTGGCACCTCTGTCGCCCTCTTGAGCGCATTCTGGATGGCTTCACTCCTCTCCTTCTTCTGCTCTTCAGTCTCCTTTGGCAGCTTGAAGCTTTCCATTACCTGGTTGAACGCATCTGTGTCCTCTTTCATGAGTTCTATTGACTTTTTGATACCCTCGTATGCCTTTTCCTGAATGTCTTTGACAATATCCCATGAGTCCCTGTACTTCTTACTTTTCAGAGTCAGGCCAGAAACCATGGAGATGAGAGCATAGGAAAGGGCAAGGGAAAGTGCAGAGGCTGATCCACCGCCCGGTGTGGGAGTTGGAAGTGAAAGTTCAGTTATGAATTCTTCCACAGGATTGTCGTATCCAAGCCTGTTCTCAAGTATCTGATCGTCTTTGAAGTTCTCCAGTCTGAGGTAAAAGTCTGCCACCTGTGTCAATGCCTTCTGGGGGATTAAGCCAACGACTTCAGAGCCAATAACAGGTACTCCATACCTTTCAGCAAGCAGTTTCACGAGTTCAAATGCAAGATAGACCGGGGATTTTTCGAAGTCAACAAGATTCATGGAGACCTGGACAATGCCACGGTTCTTGAGCTCAAATCCCAGTGCTTTGACTGCAGAGAGTCCGCCGTGCTTGGCCCTTACTCTCCTTGCAATCTTTTTGGCAATGGAGAGATCACTGGTTCCAAGATTTACATTATACGCAATGAGAAATTTGCGAACTCCAACGACTGTGGCGCCGGCAGTGGGGTGGAGCTCATCAGGACCGTAATCGGGTTTTCTCGCTGGATCCGTCTTGATTGCTTCTCTAAGGCCCTCAAATTCGCCCTTTCTTATCCAGGCAAGATCCTTTCTCTCAGGCCTCGTTGCTGCCTCTTCGTACAGGTAAACAGGTATGTTGAGTTCTTCAGCAATTCTTTTGCCAAGTTTATGTGCCAGTTCGACACATTCTTCCACTGTAATATCTTTTAATGGCACAAAGGGAATGACATCTGTGGCGCCGATTCTTGGATGTGCACCACTGTGTTTGTTGAGATCTATCAGTTCAGCTGCCTTTTTTGTGGCATTGAAGGCAGCTTCCACAGCAGCATCTGGCGGGGCAACAAATGTTATTACACTCCGGTTGTGATCCGGATCCATTTCTTTGTCCAGTAATTTTACGCCGGGAACCTTTGTAATTTCTGAGACGATTGCATTTACAACCTCTTCTCTCCTACCTTCAGAGAAGTTTGGGACGACCTCAACGAGTTTCATATCCGGGACCTCCTTTAAAGTCCAAGTTTTGATTTTAGTTCAAGAAGCTTTGACATCCTTGTGTCCAGTTTTGGCTGGTTCATGTGTTCGCATGTTTCATAATTCCAGTTAACGCCGCAAACCGGACACAGCCCCTTGCAATCTGGTTTGCATAGAGGTTTCATCGGTACTGACAGTATAACAATTTCTCTGACAAACGGGATGATGTCTATTTCATCCGTTTCAATAAAATGCGTGAAAATGTCTCTCTCTTTCAACGATTTTTCAGCGGCAAAAGGCTCTTTTCCAATCTTGATGTAGTATGTTTCGGATTCACGAAAATTCCTTTCAAATTCGTCAAGGCATCTGGCACATGTGAGTTTTAATTTGTATGTGGCTTCAAGGGTCAACTCGACATTTCGTCCTGATTTCACGGCTCTGATGTAGAGATCCACCTTGCCAAGAAGCTGGAATTCGTCTTTCTGGAGTTCCAGCTCTTCATCCGTGTAGGATGCCCAGAATTCGTTTAAACCTGGTTTGAGATCTTCAAGTTGTAGTTTCAATTTGATCACCCCTTTGAAGTGGAATGTTAATATGATCGAGCCATTCACGGGAATACTCAAGCACGAGGTAAAAAGTGTTCGAAAAATATTTTATCAGTATTGACTTTTTCCTGACACTTAGTGAGGAAATCTTTCACTTTTTTCTTTCTTCCTCTGGGGTCCACCTCCTACCTCCTCTACCACGAATTGGAGTGGCTCATTCAACTTTCGATGTAGAAAGCACTACCTTTCACAAAATATGAAGGGTCAGCCACAACCCTCCTCCCGCGAAGTGAAGAACCCACAAACTCAACCAGCTCTGCTGGAGGCC
>CAZNDM010000111.1:0-20396 GCA_964571845.1 uncultured bacterium
GGATTTTTCACAAGCCTCCTCCCCCACAAAGTAATACCTTGTGGGGGAGGACTGAGGAGGGGGCAGAAAAAGCAGATCTGACAGAGAAAAGAACATAGAGTTTTCTTTGCCCTCCACTTACTCCCCTTCCACTTCGTGGGAGGGGAGGCTGTGGGTCGTTCCTCTCACAAGCGGGAGAAACTGGGGCTCAACTCCTGCAAACGGGAGGGTAGATTGGATGTGTGGACCTTTCTACCAAGTGGGAAAGGAATACTTAAGGACCGATGTGGGTTTATCCCACGCAATTAGCCTCTTGTAAAATTTCTTTCGGGTATATATAATATAAAGGCTTGATGTGGGCGATTAGCTCAGCGTAGGTTAGAGCGCTTGCTTGACATGCAAGAGGTCGGAGGTTCGAATCCTCCATCGCCCACTTAAAAATTTCCCCAAGGAGGCCCCTGATGAAAAGAACCTTTCAACCATCAATTATTAAAAGAAAGAGAAGACACGGTTTTCGTGCCAGAATGAAAACAAAATCTGGCAGAAAAATTATTAGAAATAGAAGAAGAAAGGGAAGGAAAATCCTGACTGCTTAAGTCTTTTGAAAACCCTCAAAAAGAACGAAGATTTTTTTTATATTATCAAAAACGGGAGATGGAGAAAATTAAAAACATTCGTGGTTTATTGGGTTCCAGCAGAAGAAAAGGTTTTCGGATTCGCAGCCTCAAAAAAGCTAAAAACGAAGGTGAAGAAAAACAGGGTGAAGCGGAGATTAAAGGAACTGGTGAGGCTGCACGAAGACAAATTCCCGCCTGGCAAATATATCTTGATGGGCTCTCAGGTTACCCTCAAAGCCAGGTGGCAGGAAATGATTCAGGATATCCAAAAATTCCTGAAAGATTTGGACTAAAATTCCTGGTTATATCCCTTATAAAATTTTACCAAAAGGCAATATCCCCGATGTTTCCCCACACTTGCAGGTTTTATCCAACCTGCTCGAATTATAGCATCGAAGCCATCAGTAAATACGGGGTTATTAAAGGAGGATTGATGTCCTTATGGAGAGTTCTGCGCTGTAACCCGTTTAATCCCGGTGGATATGACCCAGTGAGGTGAAAAATGGATAGAAGATTTTTAACATACACAATACTCATATTTCTCTTCCTGATCCTGTATCAGGCACTTTTTATGAAACCTCAACCCAGGAAAAAGATTATCAAAGAGAAAGCTGTTCAGTCCGATACTGTTCAGGTAAAAGAAGCCAAAACCATAGATGTAAAAAATCCAATCGTTGTTAGAACCCCAGCATTTGAAGCTCGCTTCTCCAGAAAAGGTGGGTTACTTGTTAGTTACACGCTGTCTAAATACCATGACCAGCAGGGTAACCCCGTGGAGCTCATTCCCGAAGGATATGGCATGTTTGATTTTGAAACTGACAGTCTAAAGGGAATGGATCTCCAGTTTGAAACCTCGAAAGATACTATCGTTGTTGAAGATACCTTTACACTCGTTTTAAAAGCAAAATTAAACGACTCTGTGTATGTTGTTAAAAAATTCCATTTCGATCCTGAAATATACATGATCGATTATACGCTGGAAATTGACGGTTATAAGGGGAAAATTCTTTACAGATTCGATTCCGGATTGAGAGGAACCGAGAAAAACAAATCCGAGGATGTTAAAAATTTCAAGTTTATCTATTACAAGGATAAACTCCACAAAATCAGTCTGGGTAAGCTCAGAAAATCTCAGTTCAGGGCAATTGCGGAGGATTTTACCTGGTTTGGGATCAGGACAAAGTTCTTTACATTTGATGTTATTCACAATGGAAGCCTGTACAGAGTTTATGCAGAAGCCGAAAAAGATCGGATTTCATTTGCAGCGCTGTCAAAGGATGGACCTCATCCATTAAAGATCTATTTTGGTCCCATAGACTACTTCCTCTTAAAGGATGTAGGTTATGACCTTGCGAGTATTTACGAATTCGGACCACCTGTTATAAACATTTTCTCAAAGATAATCCTCTACTCATTCAGGTTCCTGCACAGGTACATACCTAACTACGGCTGGGTGATAGTGATATTCTCCCTTTTGATGAAAATTGTGTTCTGGCCGTTTACCCGCTACAGTTTGAGGTCAATGAGGAAGATGCAGGAGCTTCAGCCAAAGATGAAGCAGCTCCAGAAGCTCTATAAGAACGACCCTCAAAGACTAAACAAGGAGATGATGGAGCTTTACAGGCAGTACAAGGTTAATCCATTTTCGGGGTGTCTCGTACTCATCCTACAACTTCCAATATTCTGGGCACTTTATCAGGTTTTGAGATCCACCATTGACCTGCGAGGAGCACCGTTTATGCTCTGGATCAAGGATCTTTCAAGTCCTGATCCCTATTATATTTTGCCGATTTTAATGGGTGTGGCGAGTCTCGGTCAGGCATTGACCCAGCCTGCTCAGGATAAGAATGCAAGAATGATGGCATTGTTCATGCCAATTTTTATCACTATAATCTTCTTAAAATTCCCGTCAGGGATAGTGCTTTATTGGTTTGTGTATAATCTTGTAACAATTTTGGAGCAATACATGATAAAAAAGAGTACAGCGGAGGGTAGATAATGCGGTACATCGAAGAAGAAGGTAAAACGGTAGAGGAAGCATTGGAGAAGGCTCTCAGGAAAGCAGGTATAGAAAGGAGTGAGGCTCGCTTTGAAATCATCAATGAGGGATTGTCAGGCGAGCCTGCAAAAATCCGGCTGTATCTCGACGATGAAGACTTTGATATCATTGAAGAGACAATAAAGGAATTCTTTGGCAAACTTGGTATCAAAGTCGAAGTCGAGATAGAGCCGAAAAGGAGGAGAAAGTTTTATGTAAACATACATACAAGGGGATATGACTCTGTTTTTATTGGAAAGGGAGGGAAAAATCTCTCTGCTCTCGAGCATATTATAAATCTTTTGATAAAACGCAGGAAAAAGGATCTTATTGTTGACCTCGATGTATCTGGCTACAAGAGAAGACATAAGGAATTTCTAATAAACAAAGCCAAAGCTATAGCGAAAAGGGTCAAGGAAACTGGAATGGAGATGAGGTTCGATCCCCTTGAACCAGATGAGAGAAGACTTGTGAGAGATGTTTTGAGAAGAGATAAAAAAATTCGTGTTTATCAGGTTGGACGCGGGGATAATGTTATTCTTGTTATTGCCCCGAGAAAAGCTTAATTACGGAAACATTAATCGGGTTTAAATCACTCCTTCTATACCGGGATGGGGGTATTCTATCCGACGCCTTTTATCTCTATTATCCTGGATAGTTCAAAGGTTCTGAAATCTTCTCTCAGATAACAATAGGCGTCGATTTTACTTCCTCTTATAGAAATGGGCTCAATCACCCTTTCCGTCCTTCCGCTGTAGGGAGATTGATATACGATTCTGACAAATCCCGTTTCTTTGGCAAGTTTAAGAATTTCTCTCGCCTTGTGCTTTATTTTTCCATTTAAGTATCCAAGCTCCTTGAGATCCCCGAATGTGGTTATACCCTGAGCCCTGAATTTTTCGAGCATTTTCAACCATATTTTCATGGTCAGGCGGGCATCTTCAAGCGCCCTGTGGGTTGCACCAACTTTGATACCTATACTCTCTGCAACTGACCTGAGGGATCGGCTTTTCAGGTTGGGAAAACATTTTCTCGAAACAAGATAAGTGTCAATTATCGGATTAAAAATGGGCTTTCTGCCAGCTTCTCTGAGTTCCTTATTGAGAAATGAGAGATCAGCAGCAAAAATGTTGTAACCGAGTATTATTGTATCCCGTAGAATCTCCGTCACACTCCCCGCAATTTCCCTGAAAGTTGGGGAATTTGCAACCATTCTGTCAGTTATTCCATGGATCCTGTAGGAATTTTTGGAAATTGGCCTCTCAGGATTGACAAGGGTGGCAAATTCACGGGTTTTCTTCCCTTTCTGCCAGACAACGATACCTATTTCAACGACTCTATCTGATCTGAAAGAGAGACCCGTTGTCTCAAGGTCAATTGCGGCATATTTTTTGTCGTATATCGAATCATTTTCAGGAAATTCATCTGGAAGATATATCAACTTCCTACACCCCTTAAATACTTGTGCTTTTAAATTATAACGCCAATTACAAATATTTCCAAAAGGAACCTGTGCTTTCACCTAAAAAATCAGGGTTCTTCGTACCTTCACTCGCTTCAAACCCACTCATAATCTCTTCAACAGCCCTTTTTAGGAGTTCACTATAATGAGCAACATCAATATCTTCATACAGACCATCTCCCATGTAAGGTGCTGCTGAATATCTGGTTGCTATGTACCAGACCATCTCCCCGGGCTGGAGACTTATACCTGAGTTTTCAAGCGTTTTAAGTGCAAAAAAGGTTCGTGTCCTTGATTTGTAAGAAGAAGCTTTTCTCCTCACCCTGATAGCAATCGCAAGCCTATCAGGGGATATAAGCCCCTCCCGAAGTTTTATACTATACTCCTCAAAAATTCTCTCTCCAATCCCCTTTGCATCCGCATAGTCTGGACTTTTCAGCTGGCTCAGCTCTTCAATAAATTTCATCTGTGCCTCTTTAACAAACCCGGGAACATCGTGCCTCCTCATCATTAAACCCCGAACCTTAATTCTTCCATCATAAAACACGCCAAAAAACCTGTTAGGTACACCAACTCCTTTCATACCTCTTGATGAAGGGAAAACAAGCCATCTGTAAATACCCTCAAGGTCCATCTCAACACCTGTTTTCCTGGTAATTTCTTCCACGACTTCACCAATCTTTGAAAGGTCGCCACCTGTTATCCATAAAGAATCTGTTAGAGCATGAATAACCCGAAAGCCGCGGCTTTCTGCAATCTCCTTCGCAGTCAAAAGGAGCTCTCTCCCTATTGCTGTTACTGTCTCATGTGCCTCTATTTTACCAAACCTTGCATTCCTGTAACCAAGATACCCAAAACATGTAACAAGTATCCACTTGATGGCTTTCTGTCTGTGATCAAACCTTTTTTCTCGCTTCTTCAATTTCTTGTAAAGGGCTCTTTTATGAAGTACTTTCTCGAGCGCCATGGGAACGATCCCCTTCCTTGTAGTATCTATCACATACCCTGTCTCCGGTATCTTCCTGCCCGTACCAGACGACTTTACCGTCTCTGGACTGACATTGAATTTAACCATGATCGTTGGATACATCTGAGAAAAATCTATCTCAGCCACATCTTTAAAAACTCCAACCGGAGGGGTAAAAACGAGTCCCCCTTTATCTGAAATAAGTAAATTTTCAAGTGATCTAAAATCTTCAGACTGTGCTTTCCTGGAGGGTATCAGAATCTCTGCTTCTATTGCAGCGTTGTATTCAAGTGCACTCATGGCAGTTCCGATAGCCGATCTTGCGAGCCGCTGGACAGGAATACGCGATATTCTCGCTATCTCAACTATCCCCTCAAGACCAGCTTCGTTGTACATGAAAGAATTTCTTCTGTCTATATGCCACCTTCCTGAAAGGTAATGTGAAGGAGCCCTGTAAAAGACTGTCCCATAGGACACATACGATACCCCCGAGCTACCTATTTCAAGATTCAATCCGGTTTTTATTCCATAAGCCTTTTCAAGCCTCAATAAGACCGGAAAAATCAGCTTATCCCCATGATCTGTAAAAATCACCTGAGGATCGTAATCAAGAACAATTTTCCTGATGGACCTTAACAACTGAACAGGATCATCCATCTCCAGTTCTACTTGAGTCTCCTCAATTTTAACGATGATCTTTGTCCCCATGCTTCCCGGAGCTACATACATCGGACCGGAAAGAACGATCTCCATACTTCTCAGATCGGGCAATCTCCATTCCACATCCATAGGGGTATCGAGTATCTTAAACGACGGTGGCACCCTGCTCACTATCTCAACATTTGCAGAAGGGAAAAGTCCGGTAAGGATCATAAAATATGTCTCAGGTGGTATCCCTGTATTAAAAACCTCAAATTCTCCCTCATGATGTTCAAGATACCTGGATAGGCTTGAATAATTGAAAGCGTTTAACCTCAAAACACGGACCTTTTTACCGGATAGATAATCTATCTTCGATTCAAAACAGAAAGACTTGACGAGGTTCATCCTCTTAAGTTTTTTAGCAATTTTCAAAAGATGGGATTCTTTACCTCTCAGATAAACCGGAAGATGGTATTTCCAGGGAATCACCTCCATTCTGTCCTTTTCGAGGACATAGACGAAGAAGTATTCTCCCTGATTTTTTACATCAAATAGAAAGCCCATTTTCCAGTGCTTTTATCCTTTTTTCGAGCTCCCTGATCTTCTTCTCCTGTTCTATAAAAGCGGAGAGAAAGAGTGGAATTATGGGATCCGGAAATGCCGCATAACTTCCCGCCTGTACATGTTTTTTGGCGTACTTGAAAATCTCCTCAAGATACTCCTGATCCTCCTTTCTCAAAGCCCGACGGAACTTTTTCAAACGCTCCCTTTGCATCTCAATTGTCATTGAATAGGGCATTATTGTTCTACCCATAATAACACCTCCATTTATCAAAATCTTTAAGTCAATCCCCGACGCAAGATTGTCCAGAAACACCCCATCTTTATCAGGGATATCCTGTATAAGAAAAATCAAAGAATTTCGGGATCTAATGACATCTTTCAAAGAATTGAGGACCTTGATGGATTCCCTGAAACTTAACCCCTCGTTTCTATCAGTCACAAACTCAACAGGACCAAATACAACAGAAATCGATCTCTCTGGCAACTTTTTAAGGATTGAAACTATCTGAAAGGGGTTAAACGCCCTTGCAACTTTTACTTTCCTGAGGAAAATATCCGGGCTGATACCTCTTAAAGAAGCCTCGGAGACGAGGAAGTAAACATCAAGTAGATTGGCACAGTCCACTATGTACGGAGAGTGTCCCTTTTCTACGAGTTTCACTATAGCTCTGTGAGCCATCGTGTAAATATAATCTCTTCCAGATATGAGGAAACTCTTCATGATCTATCTCCTCAAAAGCCCCACATATATGCCGATTATTTTCACATCTTCTGCATTGACAACTATTGGCTCCATCTCTGGGTTTGAGGGCTTCAGAATAATCCTGTCACCCTTTACAAAAATTCTTTTGAGAGTTACCTCTCCGTTAACGAGGACAGCAGCTATATCTCCATTTTTAACTACATCCTGACGCTTGATAAACACTATGTCCCCATCAAGAATATGGTCCCCTATCATACTGTCTCCCCGAACCCTAAGAGCAAATATCTCTCCCATACCAAATAAAGAAGGGTCAATAGACAGGTATTCATCTGTAACTTCATCGGTAAATGTCAGATCACCTGCCGGAATAAACCCAAGAAGGGGAATGACACCTGAAGATCTTGATACGATAATTCCCCTCCCCTTTCCCGGTAATTTTTTGATAACCCCCTTTCTCTCGAGCGCCTTTATGTGATCCTGCACCGCTTTGATCTGAATACCAAACCTCCGGGCTATTTCCCTGATAGATGGAGCAATACCATTTTCTCTGATGTAATCCTCGATGAAACTCAGAATCTCTTTTTGCCTCTCAGTCAACCTTTCCATGCCTAAAATATACTATACAAATGTATAGATGTCAAGAGTAAGGAGCGGGAGCTCGAAAATACTCAAGAAAGAACCTTCACACTTCTCTATATCAGTGATGACACGGTGAAAGAATAACCACCCAAGGCATCCTGGGAGTTTAATAATTCCCCTGATGGCTGAAGTTGACAGAACCATTTGTATTTGTTATATTTCAGGGAAAGAAACAAGGGAGGTTGGGATATGGCTGTGAAATTACATTACAATTACAAAGATGTCCCCAGGGCAGCCAGGTTTGCATTCTCAGCAAAAAAGATTTATGTGCAGTTTCTGGGCTTAGTTGTGGGGACGATCTTATACTCGATTTTCGCCTATATCGGTTTCCTCGCATCAGGGATATCCATCAGCGAGATCTGGAGCGGATACCATTATGTACCAATTCCTATTGGTGAACCTCTCTCACTCTGGGGGTGGATCTTCGTCTATATAGGTCTTGTATTATTCGCAATAACCCAGATATTCTTTGGCGTAGCAATCTCAAAGATCACCTATGAACAGCTCAAAGGTGATGAATTTTATGAGATTAAAAAGGCGCTAAAATTCGCATTTACACAGGGAAGATCTGCAGTTTTTACGCCTATTACTATAATTCTTGTGATAATCTTTATCCTCATCGGTGGAGTAATACTTGGTCTTATTGGAAAGATACCCTGGCTGGGTGAGCTTGTACTTCTCCTGATGAGTGTACCTGTTATCTTCACTGTTGTGTTTATCGTGTATCTCCTGTTCGCACTTGCACTTTCCTACTTCCTTGTAGTCCCCATTGTCGCTGTTACAAACTCTGACACCTTTGATGCTCTATTTGAGCTATTTTCAACCCTCAATGATCAGAACTGGAGATTTGTGGGGTACGAGGCGTTTCTTTATGTGATAAAACCGATAGCATTTGGAATTTTTGCGTGGGCAATTGCCAAAGGAATTTACATTGCCCACTGGGTTCTCAGTGCAGGCTGGCTTATGGGTGATAAGTTTATAAAGATTGAACAGGCGGCTCTGTCCTATTTGCCGGAGCATCCAACTCTCTACACCCTTGAGCCAATTTTAAGGGTTCTCGGCGCTGATGCCCTCCTCTATCCCACACAGGTAAACAATATTGCAATACCTCAGGCTATTGTGGGATTCCTGTTTGGAATTCTTCTGTACTTTATCATCTTTGTTGCGCTCTCATACTGGGGAGCCATCCACTGGGTGGGCAACACTCTCATCTTTATAGTGCTTGCAAAGAAAAAAGACGATATTGACTATCTTGAAGTTAAGGAAGAGGAAGAGTTTAAGTTTGAGGAAGAAGAGGCATCAGAGGAGACAAAAGAGGAGAAATCAGAGGAGCAAAACCAGGAAGGTGAAAGTTGATTTTATGTGAGTTAATAGGTGAAGTTTGTAAGGGGATTGAGTTTAAGAAGGGTAAGGTAAAAGAGGTTTACGATATACCACGGGCAGATGTGCTTGATTTTTTAAGGAAGAAGAGAAAAAGTGTGCGGGGTTTACTCGTAAACCCCGCACACTTTTTCTACAGATCTGTTAAAAGAATTTACAGAGATGTTGCAAAGAAGATCGTCGATGAGGAGTTCCCCATACTAAAGGACCGGGTCTGGCAAAAATTCGATGACTCGAAGGGGCGTTTACATCTTGTATCCGTTGATGGAACCGAGATAGAGTTTGCTAAAGAAATAATCAAAGCTTCCCGTGTTAACTGTGAGATCCTTGATCTCAGTGCCTTTAATGTTACAAATTTCGTCCTGAAATTCTACGAAGAGATAAAGGATGGTGTTATTGTGAATCTAACCAAAGACACCGTTTACACCGTCTATGTTAAAGACAAAAAACCTTTCTGGGGAAACAGTTTTTCTCAGGAGAAATTTCCGGAACTATTGAGAAAACAGATCAACTTTGTCAGGTCAGTAACCCGTGTACCCCGTGATGGTTTTCACATTTATCTTAACATAGCGACCAAATCCTGGAGTAAAGACATCCAGTCACTTAAAGATTCCTTGAACATGGATGTTGTGCTTATTGATCCCACAGGGATTGCCAAGAATTTGAGAAGTATAACCGAAGATATACCTTCTGTTTATACAGCTCTCGTGGGACTGTCCATGAGGTTTTAAGATGCTGGAGTTTAATTTTTTAAAGAAGAGAAAAAGGAGAAGAGAAAAGCAAACCGGGAGTCGAAAGACTCTCTGGATTTTGCTGATAATACTGATGGCTGTTCTTGCGGTTTATATCTACACTTCCGGCCTCTATAAAGGTTTCTAAATATGGCGAAAAAAATAAAATCTATTGTCTGGACAATTGTGGTAATAGTTCTTATTCGCGCTTTTTTTGTTTACCCCTATGTAATTCCGTCGGGGTCAATGGAAGATACCCTGTTGCCGGGCGATGTCCTGCTGGCACTCAAATTTGTTTATGGGATTGATATTCCTTACACCGACATAAGGATCGCACAGTGGAAGGTACCTAACAGAGGGGACATCATTATTTTCAAATACCCGGTCAATGAGAGGAAACATTTCGTAAAGAGATGTGTTGCACTCCCCGGTGATACTGTGTTGATCAAGGATAAAGTGTTATACATAAACGGGAAAAAGGTAGAAGAGCCATATGCGGTGCACAAGGATCCAAACATCTTACCGTCACTCTACCATCTTGAGGATAACCCGGTAGCCCAGAAGATGTACCAAAAGAGCTGGGAAAACGGAGAATTCATGCAAAATCCATATGTGAGGGACAATTTCGGGCCCATCGTCGTTCCTGATGGCACTGTGTTTGCCCTTGGAGACAATCGAGACTATTCCTATGACTCAAGGTACTGGGGTCCTGTTCCCTACAAATTAATTATAGGTATGCCATTTATCATCTACTTTTCATACAATCCGTCGGCACCCTGGAGCAAACCCTGGGAAAAAATTCGCTGGAACAGGATTTTTGCCGTGTATGACATGGGTTTTGGTAAGATCAGATAAGTTGTTTTTGATTGACATAACTAAAATACTCACTTTATCTTTTTAGCCTGATGGAGGAGGACTATGCTGGAAAAAATGGTAAAAGTTGAGATAGCCGGATCCAAGAAAGATGTTGACCGCTTGTTGCGAGAAATCTACAAGTTCGGTATTCTTCATCTTGAGGAACTACCCAAAGATGACCCCAATATTGTCAATTTTGAGTTTACTGAGGAAGAGACCGAGAAATTAAAGTTATTCAAAAGTTATTTGAACGACTTAAAAGAAATTTTACAGGACCTCAATCTAAAGGCGGGCTTTGTTGAAGAGAAGTTTGAGACACAGGAAGTTGGCAGAGAAGTCGAAAGGTTGAGAGAAGAATACAGAGGAATTGTTGAGGAAGAGAGGAGAATCAGGCAGGAGGAAAGACTTTTAAAGGACTATCGGAAAGCCCTTTCCGCTCTTCGGGAGCTCCTTGCAAACTATGATAATATCGAGAATGTCGGCTTTATTGGTATAACCATTTCAAAGAGCGAGGCGCGTATCCTTGAATATTTAAAAGATCTCATTAAGGAGAAAATAGGGGACATCGATTTTGAAATAATCTCAACTGATCTGAGCGGGGACAGACTCGCGGGTCTTGTTGTAGCACCAAAAGAAAAAATCGATGAAATCTCCGAACTGATATGGAAAGAAGGTATAAGTGAACTGAAGATACCGGAAAAGTATCGAGATATGACTGTCGAGGGAATGGTTGAAGCCCTTGAGGCAGATCTCGCAAAGATACCTGAAAAGCTGGAAGAAAATAAGAAAAAGCTTGAGGAATTTAAGAACAAATATGGTGAAAAGTTAAAAAGACTTCTCGGATTCGTACAGGAAGAAGTTGAGATACTCGAGGCGAAGAGCAGATTTATGGGACAGACGAAATTTTTATATTTCCTGTGGGGATGGGTACCACAGGAGGAGTATAGAGAGTTTGAAAAGTATTTAAAAGAAAAATTTGGGAACAGGCTGGTTCTGAAAGACATAACACCGAAGAAGGAAGAGTACCACAAGGTGCCTGTGAAGTTCAAAAATCTTTCCATTTTCAGGCCATTTCAGCTTCTATTAACGATCTTTCAGCCACCAATCTATGGAACGATTGACCCCACTCCCCTGCTCTACTTCTTCTTCCCGATTTACTTCGGATTTATGCTTGGTGATTTTGGTTACGGATCTGTTGCGTTTCTTCTTTTTGGCATGCTGTATTTGAAGTCAGGTAAAAATAGCCCGCTGAGACAGATAGCGACCATTTTTCTCTGGACATCTTTCTGGAGCATTGTGTTTGGTATTTTGTATGGCGAGGCATTTGGTGATCTTTCAGAGCGGCTCGGAATGCATCCTCTTTTGATTCACAGGATGCATGAGATAAAGACCATTCTCGTTGTTGCCGTAGTATTTGGCGTGGTCCAGGTGATACTCGGCGTGTTCCTCGGATTTATAAACAACCTGAGACTCGGGCATACGAAACATGCGAAGTATGAATTTGCGCGTTTTGTAGGTCTCACCGGACTCTCTCTTGCCTTCATAGGTCCGATCTTGATGCTTATTGGCGGCTGGCAGGGGTATCCAGGTATCCTTATTAAAGTTGGTGTTGTCCTGCTTGTGCTCTCCGTTCCTGCAGTTGCATACCTGCACAACTTTGTGGCACCGATAGAAATTCTATCAGCCATGGGCAACATGTTTAGTTTTGCACGACTCATGGCAATTGGCTTATCGTCTGCCATCCTTGGGATGATAGCAAACATGTTTGGTGGTCTTATACCCAATTTGATATTCGGATTTACAGTTGCACTGTTATTCCATTCGCTCAATATGATCCTTGGGATATTTGATCCCACTATACAGGGATTGAGGTTGCAGTTTGTTGAGTTCTTTTCAAAGTTTTACATTTCTGGAGGGAAAAAATATAATCCATTCAAAAAAGGAGGTAGCCATGGTTCGTAAAGCAGGGATAATACTTGGAGCAATATTGGTGGTTATTTTAGGTCTCACAGGAGTTGCCTTTGCAGAAGAGGCAGCTCAGGTAGCGAGGAGCTGGGCACTTTATCTCGGTGCTGCTCTGGCAATTGGTCTTCCAGCTCTTGCTACAGGGTACGCACAGGCAAAGATCGGTGCCGCCGGCGCAGGTGCTATTGCAGAGAGACCTGAGATGACCGGTACGGTTATCATTATGATCGCTATTCCGGAAACAGCTGTAATTCTTGGATTCGTCGTTGCTATTCTTCTCTTCGTGCTCTAATGGAAAGGGAAAGAGTTAGACAGATAGTCATAGAAAACGCAAGAGAAGAGGCTGAAAATATCCTGAAGGAGGCCCGTGTCGAAGCTCAAAAGATTCTTGATCAGGCAAAGCAGGAACTTGAAAGGATAAAAAATCAGGAAGAGTCAAGATTCAGATACTGGGAGCAACTTGAACGATCACGGGAAATAGGGAGAGCCAGACAAATAGAGAAAGACAATCTGCTCAAGGCAAAACACAGGGTCATAAATGAAGTTGTTGAAAAATTTGTGGAGGAGTACTCAAAAATCTCGCAGGATCCTATTAGATACAGGGAAATTTTGAAATCACTTCTCCTTGAAGCGTACAATGAGGTAAAAGGCGGGGACATAGTGGTTTACACAAGCAAAAAAGACAGGAGCGTTATTGAGGACATTTTGAAAGAAACGGGGATTTCTGCAAAACTCGATACAAGGGAAGATGATTTTGATGGGGTTATTCTGGAGGATAAAAATAGGGGATTTCTCGTGTATAACACAATAAAAGACAGACTCGAGAGAGCAAGAGAGATCTTGCTTGAAGAGTTTAGCAAAATCTTATTAGGAGAGTGAAACAAAATGTTCGGAGTTGTTCTTGCTGCAATCCTGATGCAGGGAGGAATATCATATACTGCGGAGTTTAAGCCAGGAGATGTGATACTTGTAAAGGTGTATAGACACCCGGAATATTCTGATACATTCCTCGTTGATGTTGATACAACGATTTATCTTCCACTGATCGGCAACATCAAGGTCTCTCATCTTACTGCCAAAGAGTTGCGAGATACTCTATATGTGAAATTCTCCAAATTTTTGAAGAAGCCGGAGATCGATGTAATTCCCTTATTCAGGATCAATATACTCGGGCAGGTTAGGAAGCCGGGGGTCTATAACATTACAAGTGCCACGAAAGTAACGGATGCAATTGCACTTGCGGGTGGGTTAATGCCTGATGCAGACCCTGGAAGGGCAATTATCAGGAGGGGCTCTCAAATTATCAAAATTGATATAGATAAGGCTATTACACAGGAGCAGACTGCCTACGATGTGGGGCTCAGATCCGGTGACATTATTTACATCCCGCGAAAACGGTTCAAACTGAGCTTAACCACAATTTACACTATTCTTTCAACCATCAGTTTATTGATCCTGATAATCGATAGGTTGAACCAATGAAGCTCTGCGAGTTTCTGGGTATAAAATACCCGATTATCCAGGCAGGAATGGTCTGGGCAGCAACTGCACCTCTTGCGATAGCTGTCTCAGAAAATGGTGGCCTTGGCACTCTTGGTGCCGGATCTATGAGTGATGATGAGCTAAGAGAGCAGATCAGAGAGGTGAAAAAGGCGACAAACAAGCCTTTTGCCGTGAATATCCCGATAATGTACGGAAGTGCTGAAACTCAGGTAAAGATAGCAATCGAAGAAAAGGTGCCCGTAGTCATCACATCCGCAGGGAATCCAAAGCTGTACACACCCATACTAAAAGACCACGGAATCAAGGTCTTTCATGTTGTTTCCTCCGTAAAATTTGCAAGGAAAGCCCTTGAAGCTGGCGTTGATGTGATAATAGCAGAGGGGACAGAGGCCGGGGGGCACAATGGAAGGGAGGGAATAGGAACATTTCCTCTCTTGAGAGCTATTTTAAGCAATCTCGGGCAAGTCCCGGTTGTAGCGGCAGGGGGAATAGCAGATGGAGCTGGATTTGCAGCAGCTTTAATGGCAGGGGCAGCCGGAGTGCAGATGGGCACAAGATTTGTTGCAACGGTTGAATGTGAGGCACACCCTGCATTCAAAGAGGCTATAGTCAAAGCCGGGGACTCTGACACGGTTTTGATTGGTGGAAGCGTAATGGCTCCCACAAGGGTAATAAGAAACAAATTTGCAGAAGAAGTCCTGGCTGCTGAGAGACAGGGAAAATCAGCAGAAGAAATTGGCTTGATGTTCAAAGGAAAGTCCAGACTCGGCATCAGAGAGGGGGATCTTGAAAACGGTTCTCTTATGGCAGGCCAATCTGTCGCACTGATTAAGGAAATCCTTCCGGTAAAAGATGTAATCTCAAGAATAATCCATGAAGCCCTCACAACGGTCAGGTCCTTTAATATCCAAAACTTTCTCTGCACTCCATAAATGGCCCTCACAAGAGATAAAGTCATCAAAACCCTGAAAAGGTGCAGGCGGAAATACATATCTACCAACACTCTTGCCAAAAAACTGAGACTTAAAAAAGAAGGGAAAAAACAGCTAAAAAAAATCCTGCAGGAACTCACAAGGGAAGGAATTGTTTACAAAAATCGAGACGGTAAGGTCGGACTTTCAGAAAAAATCGGTCTCCTCAAAGGAAAAATCCAGAGGTTTAAAGAGGGATTTGGCTTTTTCCTGACTCCCGAAGGCGAAGAAGACATCTTTATCTCACCTGCCAACATGAAGGGTGCCCTCTCGGGTGACACCGTGCTTGTTCAGGTGCTCGCAAGGAGAAAAAGAAGAAAGCCCGAAGGCAAGGTGGTAAAAATAATTGAGAGGGCAAAAGAAAAGTATGTTGGTACCTTCTACGGAACTGCAAAGCGGGGGGAAGTGGAACCGGACGATCCCTCGCTCCCAAGAAGAATTCCTGTAGTTAAGGGTAAAACAAAAGGAGCCAGAGACGGATACAAAGTCATCTTTTCTCTTGTCGAAAAGAGAGGCAAATTTTACGCTGAAATTCTTTCATCAGTGGGACCCGAGGAAGATCCGTCAACTGACCTGAAGGTTGTTTTGCTGAAATACGACCTCAACCCAGAATTTCCCGAGGCGGTCGTAAAAGAAGTTGAAGCTCTTAAAATGCCAGAGTACACACCTTCGACCAAAAGATTGGATCTGAGACAGGAGCTCATCTTTACCATTGATCCTGTTGATGCAAAGGATTTTGACGATGCAATCTCCATAAAGAAGACAAGCCACGGTTATCAGCTCGGTGTTCATATCGCGGATGTGAGTTTCTTTGTGCCGTCAAAATCAGCAACGGATATTGAAGCCCTCAGCCGCGGAACTTCCGTTTATCTCGTAAATTTCGTTGTCCCCATGCTCCCTCACAAACTCTCCAGTGATCTCTGCTCACTCGTACCCGGAAAAGACAGATTTACAATGAGTGTTATCATGGATTTTGACTTTGAGGGAAATCTGCTCAAGAGGAAATTCAGGAAATCGGTTATAAACTCAAAAGCCAGATTAACATACGAAGACGCCCAGAAATTATTGGATGGGGAGGATCTCGACGCGGAATCACACTCAATATTTGCCTCTTCAGAAGTTTACGAAAAAGTTAAGGAATCCCTTCAGCATGCACTTGAACTTGCAAAGATTCTCAGGGAAAGGCGCTGGCAAAGGGGGAGCCTTGATTTTGACCTTCCAGAACCTGAGATCGTCCTATTCCCATCGGGAGAGGTGGCATCCATAAAACCAGCAGTGAGATCCTGGAGTCACAAGCTCATAGAAGAATTTATGATCAAAGCTAACGAAGTGGTGGCGCAGTATTTTACTGACAAAGGATTACCAACTATTTACAGAGTGCATGAACCTCCGGATCCACAAAAAATAAAAAATTTTCTTATTCTCGCTCAGAATATTATCGGGGAGAAACTCGTCACCGAAAAGGTTACCCCAAAAATACTACAAACTGTTTTGAAAAAAGTCGAAGGCAAACCAGAGGAACCATTATTGAACTACCTGTTGCTGAGATCTCTGAAGAGAGCCAAATATTCAGTCGAAAATGTTGGCCATTTCGGTCTTGCTTCTGAGAACTACCTGCACTTTACATCTCCTATCAGGAGGTATCCTGATCTGATTGTTCACAGACTTCTCAAGTCAGCGATGAAAGGGAAACCAAGAAAGGGTGAGAGCTGGATCGAGTACCTGACATATGTAGCAGAGAGATCTTCTGAGAGAGAAAGAATTGCAGAGAAAGCGGAATTCGAGCACATGGATTACAAAGCTATGGATTACATGAAAAACAAAATTGGTGAAGTCTTTGAGGGATTGATCACCCACATAATGGCCAATGGTTTCTTTGTTCAGCTCAAAGACATACTTGTTGAAGGATTCGTAAGTATCGACAGCCTTGGGGGAAATTTTGTCTATGATCCTGAGCGATACGAGCTCAGAGAATTACGGACAGGAAAAACTTTTAAAATTGGCCAGAGTGTAAAGGTATTGGTGGTGAAAGTGGACAAATGGCTGAAGAGACTTGATCTTGTAATTCAGGAGGAATAAAAATGAGGGGAACCATAAAAGACAGGGAGGAGGTTTTTCTCGACAACCTCACAAACTCCCTATGTGGTAAAAGATGGTTTGCATTTTATACAAAGCCCCAGCAGGAACGGAAAGTTGAGAAGTATCTCGTTGAAAGGGGAATAAAGACATTTGTGCCCAGAGCATACAAGTATCTGAATGTGGCGGGAAAAAGACGACTCATGGAAGCTCCCCTTTTCCGGAGCTATGTTTTTGTCCATATTGAATACAAAACCAGAGAGTACTATCTTGCGCTGGATGCACCGGGAGTGAGCACAATTATTCACAAAAGAGGCATACCCGTCCCCATACCCGATGAGGAGATGCTCTCATTGATCAAAGTGGTGGAAAGAGCAAGAAACAACATACTCGAACATCCGTTCCTTAAAAAGGGACAGAAGGTCATAATAGTCGAAGGACCACTCAAGGGAGCAGTCGGAATAATTGAAGAGGTGGACAAAAATAAACTCCTTTTTTATGTCAATATAACCATACTGAATCGATCAGTATCGGTTCCCCTCCATCCACGGGTGGTTGAAAGATACAGGGGAGAATAGTATAATTTAGAACCATTCAAAATTAAAAGGAGGTAAAAATTATGGCAAAGACAACTTTCGCTGAAGAAATATATCTGAGGGCGCTTACGGGTAAAGTTGTCGGAGAACACATTCTTGGTGTTTACAACAAGGTTGCTGTTATTTCAGTAAAAAATATCATCTGTAGTGCAATAAGTGCAGCCGCCGAGGCTGCATTTGTGATGAAAACCCAGGGTAGAGCTGCTCATTTCATCGTTGAAGACGGAAACATCGATGAGGTGGTCAAAGAAGTTGAAAAATTTGACCCCAATGCCATCATCCTTATGTTCGGAGGAGAAACTTCAATAGAGGAAACAAAAAAGCTGTTTGTGAACACGATGAATGCCCTCGCAAAGTCTGATCTCGAGGCAGATGTGATCGTTCATGTGAGAATATTCGCTGCTGGAGGCCTCAAAGAGGCTGTACAGAACAAGGAAGTTGTTGATTACCTTCAGTCTGTTGAAGTCTATGTTTATACAGTTGATTTCGATCATGGGCTTATCCTCTTTAATGATGTTTATGTCGAAGACAACGGAGAGATCGTGCTTTCCAAGATCGCTGAGATCCCTGTAACAGTGGAACATGCAGATTTACTTAATCGTTCACTCAGAGATAAGACGGTAGAGTGGAAAGACATGTAATACAGAGGTGCCCCACACGAAGTGTGGGGCACCATTCTCAAAACCTTCCATCTGTTTGGTCTTGTTACATCACGATCATAACTATATAATGACATAAAAAAGGAGGTCTGGCGATGTGGCAAGACTGGGTTAATTTCATACTCGGTGTAATAATATTCGTAGCGGCACTTGCCGGTGTTGAGGCAAAATTCATCTTCTGGCTTGGGGGTCTTCTCGTAGCTTTCTTTTCTGTCTGGTCAGCCCTGGCCAAACAGTCTCCCAAGCATTAGGAACAGGTTCCTTGTGGAGGGGGTGGCTTCATTTATTCCCGAAATGAATTTATGATAAAAAGGCGATGGGGGAGCGGGGCGCCCAAAGGCGCCCCGCTCCCCCATCGCTCCTCCTTCTCACCCTCTTTTTACTTCTTCCTCAGATCTGGTACATCCTCACCGGGCACAACATTCGTGCCGCCACAGCTGTATGTGGCGCCAGGTATGTACTTATGAGGATCTGGATGTCCAAGCTTTATCAGATGATCATATTCCCTCTTAAGTTTCATGAATCTTCTCTTAACCTCATGTGCACCGTGCCACCATGCATAGTCAGGTCCCATCATGGAAGCACCCATCCTCATACGCCTACCTTCATGATGCCACAGGAGCCAGAAATCCCACTCAAACTCCTCGTCAAACGGCCTTGGAGTAAGTAGCTTCTTCTTTTTAAGCGTAGCCAGCATCTTCTTTGCCGGAGCAAAGTAATTCTTGTTGTAATTCTCAACCTGTTTTTCGATTCTCGTGAAATAGTACTCGGCATGTCTCTCTGTGTGGCACTGGAGACAGACCTTTTTCATGTTCTCCCTGTGTTTGGCTCTCACAGTTTCGTCCTGAGGTTTCCAGTAAACAGGATCTTTCCATGTAACAGACTTTGGAGGCTTGAGCTCGAGCCAGATTCTTTCACCCACATCGTGGGTGCTCTCGAGAACAACCTCTCCGGTCTTCGGATCTTTAACCTCACCCACATGACATGTCACACATGTGGGGGCATGATCTTTGAGTCCTGCAAGCCACATCTTGCCGTGATAGGACTCCTCCCAGATCTCGATCTGCGGATGGTCAGGACCCATGTGGCATCTACCACATGTGGACGGATTCCTTGCCTCCTTCAAAGAGAAGAGGTGTTTGTTATGGCATGAAGTACATGTACCGCGTGTACCATCTGGATTGATTCTACCAACACCATTGTTAGGATAATTTACCCAGTCAAGCTTGTCCTTAATGATGGATCCGTGACACATGAAGCATCCTGTCGCTCTCTCCGGCGTGGAATTAGCACCTTTGACTACCCACGGGTCTTTCAAAATGTTCACGAAGAAGTGAACCGTATTGGCATGTTTTGTCCTTTCGTACTCCATCACCTCTTTTGAATGGCAGTTGGCACAGGATGCTGGCGTCACAATAGCTGAGACAGGAGTGGATGATTGACATTTGTCGCTAATTATCGTCTTCTTGTAGAGCTTTGGATCGTGACATTCCATACACGCAACACCTTCAGGAGCATGAGCACTGAGCGCCCACTGCTTCACAACTTCCGGTGTCACCTTCTTATGGCAGTCGTAACATGCTTTGGAATTCTCCCCTATAACAATTTCAGCATGGAGGACAAAGGCTAACAGAAGACCGAAGGAGATCATCACGAATTTATTTTTATACATCCTTCACCTCCTTTTTGGCTCTATTTTATAAAGCTGTTTCTGGTATGTCTATGCTAAATTCGTAGGATATCGAATAGTAAAAAAGGACTATTTCCCGTTACCAGACCTGATCCAGCACACGGATGACGTTGAAAGTAAATCCCCCTCCTGATTGCGAGAAAATTCACTCACAAACTCCCCTCCCGCACGGCGGGAGGGGATTGAGGGGAGGGTAAAAAGACCACTCACTGCTCTCCCTGTCAGGTCTGCTTTTTTCACCCCCTCCTTAATCCTCCCCCACTTCGTGGGGGAGGGGTTGGAGAGGTGATCCTCCCCCAACGCAGAGCTTTGGGGGAGGGGTTGGAGTTTCTCCCGTGGAGCGGGATTTGAAAAGTTTT
>CAZNDM010000112.1:0-11334 GCA_964571845.1 uncultured bacterium
TTTGTTTGTAGCGAAAATGAGGCCTGAATCGAGCTTAATCCATCTGGTTCCACCCAGTCTTCTGAATTTCCTTTCTTCGAGGAAAATGAGAAATTTTTTCTGATACCTGAATTCAAGATTGCCTATTTCATCGAAAAATGCAGTTCCGTTCTGCGCCAGGTCAAGAAGTCCCTTTTTACCTTTTTTCCTGGCGCCTGTAAATGCACCATCTTCGTACCCGAAAAGTTCGGATTCAAAAAGCTCTGTTTCTATTGAAGAGATGTCTATCTTAACAAATTCTCCGTCTTTCCACCTTGAAAATTTGTGTATTTTTTCAGCTATATAGCTTTTGCCAACACCGGTTTCGCCAAGAATGAGGATGGGATTTTCCTGGTTGAAAATATTGATGCACTTTGTGATTTTATTTGTGATATCCCCGGGCAATCCAGCAATCTTCATGAGCACCTCCAGAACACATTTTATTATTTTAAAAATCAGAACCAAATTTTGCAATAGTAAATTTGTAATATGATATCAATTGACTGAAGAAAGTTGACGGATGCAGCGTGAAGATATTTTAATTAAAGTTAAAAATACCTCTATTTATCGGTGTTTTGAAGGATCTTCTCGTTAAAATAGCCAACTGAAGGATGTTCGATATGTGTAATAGTTTTTCGAAAAACGAATTGAAAATTGTTTTTCGTTCGCTACTTTCCTGTCAAACTAAACGAACAGATTTTGTTTCAGAGGCATACTCTGTAAGAATTTATGAGTGTTTCCCATTTTTTGAAATTTTCTCAATCCAGCGGGATTTTTCGCAAAGCGGGGAGAGGTATTTGAGATGGGCACTCACGCTCCGCGAGTGTCGTATTTGAGACAGACTTCGAAAGGTTGAACAGGAACATCCGCTTTGCTCCGCTTTGCGGGGAATTTTTTCCAGTCCCTTTCCCACGCCGCAAGGCGGCGTGGGAAAGGACCAACGAGGGGGTAAAAAGAGCAAACCTGACAGAGAAAAGCGGGTAGAGGTTTTACTCTCCCCTCAATCCCTTCCTGCAGGAAGGAGGGGAAGTTGATAGCAGTTTTCCAGCAAGAAAGAAGGAAGAAGAGGGGGGCCGCAAAGTGAATGGGAAAATGATCATCGGAAAAAATTTTTTCGAACAGTCTCTATATCCGCTTGACGGGATAGCCGGTGAGCAAAATAATTGAAACTATGGAAAAAATAATGGATTCCCACGACATCGAGAGGGTAATTGCTGATACGGCAAAAAAGATCTCCGAGGAGTTCAAAGATTATGAAAAGCTCGCAATAATTGGAATAAAAACGAGGGGAGTGCCCCTTGCAAAGAGATTGCAGAGAAAACTTGCGGATTTGACCGGCGTGGATGTTCCTGTTGGCGAACTCGACATAACATTCTACAGAGACGATCTTACTCTTATATCTTCTGCTCCTGTTGTTAAAGGCACCAGGATAGATTTTGATGTTAACGACAGATTTATAATTCTGGTGGACGATGTGCTATACACGGGACGGACAGTTAGGTCTGCCCTTGACGAGATACTCGTTGATTTCGGCAGACCAAGGTTGATCAGGCTGTTTGTCATCGTAGATCGTGGCAATCGTGAACTGCCCATCTGTGCTGACTACATAGGAAAAACAGTTTACATTCCGAGGGACAAAATCGTCGATGTCCTTGTCAGAGAAATTGATGGCAGGGACGAAGTTATTGTTAGAGAAAAGGAGGAAAAGCTATGATTTTCGAGATCAGTGTGAGGTCCTCGAGAAGAATAGAGATGATTGATAT
Source organism: uncultured bacterium (assembly GCA_964571845.1). Lineage (GTDB taxonomy): Bacteria > Hydrothermota > Hydrothermia > B15-G9 > WFZT01 > WFZT01. The sequence goes on from CAZNDM010000112.1 coordinate 1,782, forward strand.
TACATCAAAGGTCAGGGAGGTTGTGAGAAAGTCAGGTGTGAAAGATGGCGTGTGTGTCCTGTATGTTCCCCATACCACGGCGGCGGTAACCATAAACGAAAATGCCGATCCGTCAGTCAGGGTGGATATAGAGAATACCCTTTCAAAACTTGTACCCTATGGAGCAGGTTACGCACACCTCGAGGGTAATGCTGATGCTCACATAAAAGCAACAATGGTTGGACCTTCAGAAAACCTGATCATCAGAAATGGTGATATTCTTCTTGGAACCTGGCAGGGGATATTCTTTTGCGAGTTCGATGGCCCGAGATCGAGGAAACTTTTTGTAAAAATCATTAAAGATTGATAATGTTTATTGCAAGCGCCTGCCTTCTTGGTCTCTGCACGAGGTACGATGGAAATACGAATACTGACCCGGATTTACTGAAGATGTTTAAAGAGGGCAGGATTATTCCTCTGTGTCCTGAACAACTCGGTGGGCTTCCGACTCCCCGTGAGCCTGTTGAGTTCAGAGGTGGGGATGCGGCAGAGATTGCTGAAGGAAAGGCGAGATTGATCGGACTCAAAACGGGCACAGACTACACGGAGAACTTTATAAGAGGTGCCAGAGAAGTTTTAAAAATTGCCAGATTCCTTGATGTGGAAGGTGTTTTCCTGATGGACAGGAGTCCCTCCTGCGGGGCACTTCATGTCCATGTTGATGGAAAAGTTGTTGAAGGAATGGGAGTTACCGCTTATTTTCTAAAAAAGGCGGGCGTCAAACTGATCCCGAGGGCACCGGAGGGAAAAAGTTGCCAAGAGAAAAGTTTGTAATCGATACAAGTGTTTTCACAAATCCGGACACACGAGAAATCTTCGGAAGTTCCACACAGGAGGCTTTTCTAAACTTTATAAGACTTGCAAGAAACGCACGAAAGAAAATAGACTTTTATATGCCCCCTTCAGTTTACGAAGAGCTCCTGCACTTTGTTGAAGAAAACGAGTTACCGGGAGATGCCGAACTCGTAATCTATATCAAGCCTCCTAAGAGATTTGAGATAATGGTGCCAGGATTTTTGCTCTACGAGCTCATTGAGGAGCTTAGATCGAGGATTGATAAAGGGCTCAGAGTGGCTGAAGAAGCTGTTAGATCAGGAGAAGAAAGTGATAAAACGATCTCGAGGCTGAGGAATCGTTACAGGAATGCTGTGAGAAGCGGAATAATTGATTCAAAAGAGGATGTTGATCTGATCCTCCTTGCAATGGAGTTGAACGGTGCCCTTGTTACAAGCGATCAGGGAATTGTTAAATGGGCTGAAAAGCTTGGTGTAAGAACCGTGAACCCGAGGGCTTTAAAGTCCATCATTGATAAGTACATAAAAAAATAAGGAGGAGTTTTTATGTCTGAGAAATTAATCATCGAGCTTTCCAAAACGGGACGAAAGGGTTTCTCTCTCCCGTCCCTCGATGTTGATAAGAAGGGAGAGATACCAGAGAAATTGTTGAGAAAGAATCCCCCGAATTTGCCGGAAGTTACGGAAAACGAAGTCGTGAGACACTTTGTTAGACTTTCGAATATGAACTACAATGTGGATAAAGGTTTTTACCCGCTGGGCTCGTGCACAATGAAGTATAACCCCAAGATCAATGAAAAACTTGCAAGGCTCGAGGGATTTTTAAACATTCATCCCCATCAACCCTCTTCCACTGTGCAGGGTGCTCTCAGGTTGATGAAAAGACTTGAGGAGTATCTTGCAAAAATTTCCGGGTTTGATGCTATAAGTCTCCAGCCTGCAGCCGGTGCTCACGGAGAGCTTACGAGTATGATGATTGTGAGGAAGTATCATGAGAAGCAGGGAAATCCGAGAAAATATGTACTCATTCCCGATTCAGCTCACGGAACAAATCCGGCTTCTGTTACTATTTCCGGGTACATTGCCAAGCAGATCAGGTCAAACGAGAGAGGCAGAGTTGATCTTGATGACCTGAAGGCGAATCTCAATGAAGAAGTTGCTGCTTTTATGGTAACTAATCCAAACACACTTGGCCTGTTTGAGACAGATATCATTGAAATTTCCAGAATGGTCCACGATGTAGGCGGATTGATGTACATGGATGGTGCGAATCTTAACGCCCTGGTCGGCTACATCAGACCTGGAGATCTTGGCTTTGATGTAATGCATTTCAATTTACACAAGACATTTTCCACACCTCACGGCGGTGGTGGACCGGGTTCGGGACCTGTGGGAGTTAAAAAATTTCTTGAACCGTATCTCCCTGTTCCAAGAATAGTTGAGAAAGATGGGAGGCTTGAGCTTTCCTACGATTTTCCTGATACCATTGGAAAAGTTCACTTTTTTTATGGAAATTTTAATGTGTTTATAAAAGCACTTACATACATCTTGATGATGGGAGAGGAGGGACTCAAAAAGGTTGCGGAAAATGCGGTGATAAATGCCAATTACTTGAAGTCTTTGCTCGAGGAAGAATATACATTGCCGTATAAAGGTTTCTGCATGCACGAGTTTGTTCTTTCCGGGAAGTTCCTCAGGAAATACAAGGTAAAGACACTGGATGTTGCCAAAAGGCTTCTTGACTACGGATTCCATGCACCTACGATTTACTTCCCCTTGATCGTTTCCGAGGCATTAATGATTGAGCCGACGGAAACTGAGAGTCGTGAGACTCTGGATAAATTTGCCGAAACTTTAATAAAGATCAAGAAAGAGGCGATGGAAAATCCGGATATTCTGCATTCAGCTCCACACAACACACCGGTGAGGAGATTAAATGAAGCAAAGGCAGCAAGAGAGTTAAAAGTGAGGTGGTGATCATGAGGAATAAGTTTTTCAGGTTTTTACTATGGCTCACACTGCCAATGGTTATTCTGGCATTATACGGAGCTTTTATCTATGCTCCGCGCGCGAAATGGCCTGGAGCTCACGGTGTTATACTTGGTGAGATCCAGAGAATATTTTACTTTCATGTGCCGCTCGCCTGGGTAATGATGATCGCCTTTGGTATTACATTCATTTTCAGTATTCTCTATCTTGTTAAATCCAGACTGTGGTACGACATTGTTGCGAGTGCTTCAGCTGAAATTGGATTGGTCTTTGCAACGCTTGCCATTTTGACCGGTTCCATGTGGGCAAAACCTGCATGGGGAACCTACTGGACGTGGGATCCGAGATTGACAACCATGCTTCTTTTGTGGTTCATCTTTGTCGGCTACTTTATTCTGAGAGAATTTGTTGAAGAGGATGAGAAGAAAGCGAGGCTTTCCGCAATAATTGCGATTATTGGATTCCTTGATGTGCCTCTTGTCTTTATTTCGGTGAGACTGTGGAGATCTTTGCATCCTGTCGTAATTGAGACCTCAAAGAAGAGTTTTTCCATAGCGCCCAAGATGCTCCATGCACTACTTTTTTCACTTCTCACTTTTACTATACTTTATGCGGTTTTGCTACATATTCGTGTGCATCTGGGGGAAGTTGAGCTTAAAATAAAAACACTCAAGAGAAAAGAGGAGATTTAGTCATGGCAAAGATCAAAAGGATCCATGCCAGGGAGGTTCTTGATTCAAGGGGTAATCCCACGGTGCAGGTTGATTGCTGGCTTGAAGATGGCTCGTTTGGTAGAGCCACTGTACCGTCAGGAGCATCTACCGGCACATATGAGGCTCTTGAACTTAGAGATGGAGATAAAAAGAGGTACGGGGGTAAAGGTGTTTTGAAGGCAGTATCTATCGTTAACGATAAAATTGCACCTGAACTTGTTGGGAAGGAAGCAACAGAACAGGCTGAGATAGACAAATTCCTCATCTGTCTTGACGGAACGGAAAACAAGTCCAAGCTGGGTGCAAATTCTATTCTCGGAGTTTCAATGGCAGTTTTGAAGGCTGCTGCCAACTCCGTCGGACTACCTCTTTACAGGTACATCGGGGGTGTAAATGCAAAAATCATGCCCGTGCCATTTATGAATGTTATCAATGGTGGTGTGCACGCTGATAATAACCTCGATATTCAGGAGTTTATGCTCGTACCACTGGGAGCCCCGGATTTCAGGGAAGCGCTCAGATACGGTGCCGAGACATTCCATACACTGAAAAATATACTCAAAAGCCGTGGACACTTTACAGGTGTGGGAGATGAAGGTGGTTTTGCTCCCAATCTGAAATCAACAGAAGAAGCCATTGAATTGCTCATCAGGGCTATTGAAAAGGCCGATTATGAACCAGGTACGGATATTGCAATTGCGCTCGATGCTGCGGCAACTGAGTTTTACAAAGACGGAAAGTATCATCTCGACGGAAAAATGTTTTCATCCACTGAACTTATCAAATATTACGGAGAGCTCATCGAAAAATATCCAATCGTTTCGATAGAAGATCCGTTTGCCGAGGAAGATTGGGACGGATTTGTAGAATTCACCAAAAAATATGGAGACAGGATTCAGATTGTTGGAGATGACCTCTATGTTACGAATGTAAAAAGACTGGAGAAGGGAATTAAGAACCGTGCCACAAATTCCATTTTAATAAAATTAAACCAGATAGGAACTGTTACAGAGACGCTGGAGGCGATAGAACTTGCCCACAAATCCGGTTTTACCGCAATTGTATCTCACAGATCAGGTGAGACTGAGGATACGACAATAGCGGATCTCGCTGTTGGTGCAAATACGGGCATGATAAAAACAGGCTCACTTTCGAGATCTGAGAGAATTGCCAAGTACAACAGGTTGCTTCAGATTGAAGAAGATTTGAAAACCTCTGCAATATACCCGGGAAGGAAGGCTCTTAACCCAAAGTTTAAATCAGAAAAATGAATAAGAAAACACAATTTGCCATACTGCTTGCCAGAATTAAAGAAATTATTGCCATCTCCCTGATAATCGGATTCGCGTTATACACATTGTTCCAGACCCAGAGATTTGTCAGGGCTTACTGGAAGTCTTCTTCTCAGTACAGAAAGATGGAAGAGAGCCTGTACATCACAAGGGTTGAGAAAATTCTCAAGGAGAGGAAAATTCAGTATTTAGAATCTGCTGAGGGTAGGAAATACATGCTATTGAAGTCTGGCTTTGTCCCCAAAAATACTACGGTGTACAAAATAAAAACAGTCAGAAAATAATGAGGATATCCGACTTCAGGAGTGATACGGTTACGAAGCCCACAGAGAAGATGAGACTCGCTATGAAAGAGGCAGTCGTCGGGGACGATGTTCTTGGTGATGATCCCACAGTTAAGAAACTTGAAGAACTTGCAGCCAGAAAGGTTGGGAAGGAGGCAGCTCTCTTTGTGCCCTCAGGAACAATGGGAAATGCCATCGCAGTAAAGGTCTGGACAAAAGAGGGTGAGGAAGTAATAGTTGAGGAAAAATCCCACATTTACAACTTCGAGTCAGGACACCTTGCATTCATTTCAAGAGTTATACCGAGACCCCTTCCATCAAACAGAGGAGTGTATGACCTTGACATGTTGAAAAGAGCTGTGAACAAGAGGAAAGACTACCATGTGCCACAGCCGTCGCTTATAACTCTTGAAAATACACACAATTTCTGGGGTGGTGCCATCGTCCCACTTGAGCATTTTAAGGCTGTGAGGGAAATTGCGGATTCGAGAAATCTGAAAGTTCACCTCGATGGAGCGAGAATATTCAACGCCTCTGTTGCCTCCGGTGTTCCAGCCTCAGAGTATGCAAAGTATGTTGATTCCATCATGTTCTGTCTTAGCAAGGGACTGGGGGCACCCATAGGTTCGCTTCTTGCAGGATCTGCCGAATTTATCGACAGGGCAAGATGGGTGAGGAAGATGCTCGGTGGAGGAATGAGACAGGTGGGAGTTATTGCTGCTGCCGGGATCATTGCACTTGAAGAAATGGTTGATCGGCTGAGCGAAGACCACAGAAGAGCCAGGATTCTTGCTCAGGGACTGGCAGAGATTCCCGGAGTTGACATAAATGTTGATGAAGTCCAGACGAACATACTTTTCTTCAAAGTTAAAGACGCAAGATCAGTTATCAAAAAGCTCGCTGAGTTTGGAGTGCTTGCCCTTGCCCTTTCAGACACTGACATCAGAATGGTAACCCACAAGGATGTGGATGACAGTGATGTCGAAAGGGCTCTGGATGCCTTTCGTAAAATCCTCAGTTGATCCAGCTGAGTTTGGGCTCGATGTAACCGGGCTCCTTTTCAAAAAATTCGATTTTAAAGCGGTTACCTGATTTTTTCGTCCAGATGTAGGGCCAGTTGTAGCAATAGTGGGATCTGCAGATTTCATCGCCATTATGATAGATCTTAATGCCAAAAACTACGACATCGCCTTCCTCTTCTGTTAACCCACCGGAACCCTGTAATCCTTTTCCGTACTCCCATTGATATGCTATGTTGTTCAATGGTAGCTCCCGGGTTGGTATTAGATCCGACACCAGAATACCGTCAAGTATGTCAAGGATGTCTCTTGTTACAACCCTGTCGTTGAACGCTTCGAGGCTGAACACACCATATCTGAGCTCACCTCTTTCCGGAAAGACTACGCCGGGTTTGAATTTGAGCCTTTCGAGTGAGATAAGATTCTCATCATAGAGCAGAGAACCCCAGAAGTCGTGCACAAGAAAGTCAATCTCCTCTTCGGGTTCAAATTCTTCAACAAGGGACTGAACGATCTGTACCCGTTCGTTGTCCTGAAATTTCTTTTTTAGAATTTTGATCATGAGCTCGTTTTCTTCAACGGCATACACCTTTCGGGCTCCAAGTTTTAGCATGTACTCCGTAAAAATTCCAAAGCCAGCCCCTGCCTCCATGACAACCCTGTTTTTTATAAGGTGTCTATATCTCTTCAGGCATCTCCTGTAATTCGTAATCCTCCTGTGATCTTCATACATCCCGAGAAACGAGAGAAACCCGTCGTACTTCGGGTACTCCTCATCCGGGATGTAGGAATATATGTCCATGGCTAAATCATACCTCCATCAACAACGATGACCTGTCCTGTGATGTACGATGCTGCAGGAGAAGCGAGGAAGACCACTACATTGGCAATGTCTTCTGGTGTTCCGAATCTTCTCAGCGCAATGGTCTCGAGATAGGCGCTCTTAACTTCGTCTGGTAAATCAGCCGTCATTTTTGTCTCAACAAATCCGGGCGCAACTGCAACCACTCTGATATTTCTGGAGCCGAGTTCCTTCGCAAGAGACTTCGTGAATGCGATTATACCTGCTTTGGACGCCGCATAGTTGGATTGCCCGGGATTCCCTGTGATTCCGACAACAGATGTTATGTTTATTATCACCCCCTGTTTCTGCCTGAGCATAATTCTCGATACGGCTTTTGAATAGTTGAATGTCCCTTTCAGGTTAATATCAACGATGTCCTGAAAATCCTCTTCTTTCATCTGGATCAGAAACTTATCCCTTGTGGCGCCGGCATTGTTGACGAGAACATCAATGCTACCCGCCTTTTTGTGGAAATCTTTAACAATCTCCTGTGCCAGTTCAAAATCCCGAACATCAGCCACATAGACGAATGCCTTTCCGCCCGACTCCACAATCTCACTTTCAAGATTTTTCAACTTATCTTCAGACCTTGCAATGATGGCAACATTTGCTCCTTCCTTTGCAAATTTGAGTGCAATCGCTTTTCCGATCCCCGAAGATGCTCCTGTAACAATGACATTTTTCATGGTCTAACCTCCAGAGTGATGTGCCAAGAAGTTAAAGTCAGTGACTGGCAATTATCAACAGGCCGTACTGTGGAAATACGGGGAGTTATACAGATTAACAGGAAACTTCAGCCTGCAAGTCAACTTTTTGAGTTCAGGATACCCGAGATGATTATGAGGGAGAGGCTCAGCCCGTAAATCGGGCTGAGCCTCTCCCTCATAAAAACAACAAGGTAAAATGTCGATAATATCGGTGTTAAAAATACAAAGGGTGCCACATAAGATGCGTCCGCCCTCTTTAAAGCCAGTATCCAGAAAAGGTAAGAATATCCGTTTACCAGCAATCCATTGACAATCACAGGGATCCATGTGTTTCCACCGGGTAACGCCGCTTCCGAAAAGATAAGCATCGAGAAAAACGAGAAAATGGTAGCACTTCCAAAGTACACAAATAAGAGGACAAAAGGATCATACCTGACCCCCTTACTCAAAACGGAAAAGAGTGCGAAAACGAATGCGGCAAATATTACGATGAGATCAACTCTTACATTTGACACATAGATCTCTCCCGGTTTTCCACCAGTTATTACGAGCACAACCGCCAGAAAGCCGAGAAATCCTGCAATAGATCTTCTGATATTTAGCCTCTCTTTCAGGATCAAAATGGACAGCAGCATTGTAAAGAGAGGCCAGCTATACTGGAGTATCAGTACCTCTATACCACGGGTATTTGCGTAGGCATAGTAGAGGAGAATGTAATAGAAGTAAGTCCCCAGAAATCCGAGAAAGATCATGTAAGTGTAATCTTTCAAACCGTATTTTTTCAGACTTTTCCATCTGGGGATAAGCGGTATTGTCAATCCAATTGTGGATACAAGACTTGACCAGAACAGAAATTGATGGTTGTCGAGGGATACCTGACCGAGTTTTGAGACTACAGGGATAAGTGCCCAGAGAGAGACGCAAATTAGGACCATCACAAGAGCTGACATGTGGTAAATTATAAAGGTATAAAAAATAAAATCCCCAGGGAGCGGGGACGGACTCCCTGGGGCAGGAGGGGGTGGTTGGATGGGGATTTCTTTCTTATTTAAAGATCGTTATCGTAAAGCCTTAATTATTATACCCCCCTGTCAAGATAAAATCAACCCCCTGAGAAGAGGATGTTCAATAAATATTTTATCACTAATCAATTCCCCCTTTCACTTTGCGGAAAAATTTTTGTCTCCGGGTAATAGAATTCACATCCCAATTGTAGATTGCCTATGGATAACTTTCTGCTCAAAAGAGTCCACCGACATCCTGCTCCTCCATCTGTAACCTCTTCCTGAGCAGGAATCCCCCCGGACCTTCTTCCCAGGTTTCGAAAGTTTACCTCTCTTCCATGAACTGAGAAATCTTACATCCGATTGCCCCTCTCACTTTCGGGGTTCACCCTCCCTCTTACACGAGGTAGGAGTGTTCACTTACAACCTCATTTCCAGCTTGCAGGTGGTCACTCACCACTTTCCATCCTTCAGAGTGCGAGAATCCACATGCAACCCCATCCCGTTTACAGGTGAGGTCATTCACAACCTTCCATCCCAGCTTATGGGAGAATTCACCTACCAACTTCCCTCCTACTTGTGGGAGAATTCATCTATTACCTCCTCTCCCACTTGCGGAAGGCGTCGCTCCCATCTCCCCTCCCACTTGCAGGAAGCGTACCCCCACCTCCCCTCCCGCTTGCGGGAGGGGATAGAGGGGAGGGCAATAAAACTCCCACCAGCTTATCTCTGTTTGATCAGCTCTTTCTACCCCCTCCTTAATCCTCCCCCGCATAGCGGGGGAGGAGATGGGGAAAAATCCCCCACAGAGCGGGGGAAGAGTTTGAAAAAAAATCTTCAGCGGAGCGAGGAGAGGTTTGAAAGGTGA
>CAZNDM010000113.1:0-13879 GCA_964571845.1 uncultured bacterium
CACCCACAAACTCCCCTCCCACGGAGTGGGAGAACCTCCGACAATTCCCCCTCCAGTTGTACGGAGATCCACAAACTTTCTTCTCACTTACAGGAAGGTTCATCCACATCTCCCCTCCCACGAAGTGGGAGGGGCCACCTACCACCTTCCCCTCCCGCTTGCGGGAGGGGATTAAGGGGAGGGCAATAAAACTCCATCTGCTTTTCTCTGTCATATCAGCTCTTTCTGCCCCCTCCTTAATCCTCCCCCACTTCGTGGGGGAGGGGTTTGGTAAGATGATCCTCCCCCACTTCGTGGGGGAGGGATTGGAGAAGTAATCCTCTCCCAAACCTCTTCGAGGTTTGGGAGAGGAGTTTGTCGAGTATGTGCTTGCAAAGCGGGGGGAGGGGTTTGGAATTTTTCCCGCAGAGGAGTGGAGAGGGGTTAGAAAAGTGATCCTTTCCCCAAACAAAGCTTTGCGGGGTGTTTTCCATACAAATTGGAAGAATCCCCCACAACTTTAACACAGACTCATCGTAAAACTACACTTAATAGTCCGATGGGGTTAAATTTTGATCTATCCTTCTTTTCCCATTTCAAATTTCTTCCAGATCTCCTGAATGGCTCTGGAAGCGGGTGAGGAGCCATATTCAATTACACTCAAGCCCTGGGTCATGGATTCCGTTACAGCAGGGTCAAACGGTATGCGTCCAAGGACAGTTCCGCCTCTCTTTTCCACATAGTCTTCGATCTTCCCGGACATCTCTTCGTTGAGATCAAACTTATTGACGATGACGAGGGGATAGACACTGAAGTGTTCCATGAGATCAATTATCCTACCAAGGTCGTGCAAGCCTGACTGCGTGGGTTCTGCGACGACAAAGGCGTATTTTAAGCCCGACAGTGTGGAGTTTACCGGACAGCCCGTTCCAGGAGGTCCATCTACCAGCAGATAATCCGCCTTCTCTTTTTGCGCAAGAAATAATCCCTGTTTCCTTATCACCGTTACAAGTTTACCAGAATTTTCCTCTCCGATTTCGAGCATACCATAAACGAAAGTGCCAAATCTGGAGTCAGCCACATACCAGTGTCCCGCCAGAGTGGGTTTCAAATCAATAGCCTTTTCAGGGCACAGATGATAACAGAGTTCGCACCCATCACAGGCGATGGGATCCACCACATAGTCCTCGCTGATGGCATCAAATCTACAGTATTCACGGCAAATACCACACCAGGTGCAGTCATCAAGTCTGATGTATGCCCTGTTCATTCCATAGAACTCACTTGATTGCTTTATCTGAGGTTTCAAAATAAGATGTAGATCCGGGGCGTCAACATCACAGTCTGCGAGGACCTTGGATTTGATAAGAGTTGCAAAAGCAGCAGTAACCGAGGTTTTCCCTGTTCCACCCTTGCCGCTGACAACTGCGATCTCAAGCATTTTTACCCTCCACGAGCTCGATTACCCTATCAAAGACTGACTTAAACTTTTCTTTCCAGGATTCATCTGCGTGAACGATGGGCACACCTTCTGAATAGTATCTGGCTATTTCCCGCGAGAATGGTATTTTGAGGAGTATGGGGATGTTATTCTCTTCGGCAAATTTTTCGACACGGTCATCGCCGATTCCATAACGGTTAATGATTATTCCTGATGGGATCTCCATCTTTTTAACTACCTCGTAGGCAAGGTTCAGGTCAAACAGTCCAAAGGGTGTGGGTTCTGTAACGAGTATCACAAAGTCAGAGTCCTTAACAGCCTGAATCATGGGGCAGGATGTACCGGGCGGAGAATCTACGATAATGAGACTGGCGTTCTTTACCTGTTTCTGAATGTGTGTAATCATGTAGGTGGTGTTTATCTCGCCGATATTGAGTTTACCATCAAAAAATTCAATTTTTCCGTTCCTTCCGTGCCTCATTTTCCCAACGGGTCTCGGGACTTCGTAGAGTGCCTTCTGGGGGCACAGGACGACACAGGCGCCACATCCTTTACAGAGTTCGTCAAAGACAACGACCTTTTTTGTGTTCGGGAAAGCAAAGATGGCGTTGTAAGCACACACTTCCTGGCAGACGCCGCAAAAGTCGCATTTGTCGTAGTCAACGCGTGGTACCGGGATACCTACATCATTTTCCTCGTCGAACATGGGTTTGATAAAAATATGTGCATTGGGTTCCTCAACATCGAGGTCAAGGAAGGTCAGTTCTTTATCAATACTTAAAGCCAGGGAGGTGGAGACAAAAGTTTTGCCCGTACCTCCCTTGCCGGAAGCCACAGAAATTTTCATTTTTGGATTATCCTTTCTAAAATCCCGGGTTCCAGCCTCCGGGTCCCCAGCCTCCGCCTCTACCGCCACGGCGTCCCCAGCCGCCACCGCGTCCTTTTCCTCTACCTCTTCCCCATCCGCCACCCTGTCCGCGTCCAAAACCCGGTCCTGGCGGTGGACCTGCTGGCGGCATCTCCGGCGTACTTATACTGAAGTTTCCACTCCGTATTCTCTCAACTGCTTCTCTCACTGTTCCACTGACTCCCGTGATCATACCGATTCCAGCTGCCTGAAGTGCTGCAAGCGCGTTGGGACCGACTTCACCGGTAACAACCGCCTGGACGCCCTGAGAGGCGACAAACTGGGCTGCCATTGTACCTGCTCCTCCCGTGGCATTTGCCGCTGGATTGGGTATTGCCTGAAATTCCATCGTATCCGTGTCAACTATGATGAAATATGCACAACGACCGAATCTCGGATCAACCGGAGAATCGAGCGTTGGTCCTGTGGATGTTATTGCTACCTTCATTTATCTTTCCTCCCGCTCAAGCCTCTCTATTCTGTCCATAAGGGCATTGAGCTGCTCTTTTAACACGCTGAGCTGACTTTTCAAAGTTTTAAGTTCCTCTTCTCTACTCACAGTTGGCTGCTGCCAGGGAGTCCATGCCGGCGGCTGCTGCGCCCAGCCTGTTTGAAGCCTCCCTGACTTGAAAGCCTCAACTGCATCTCTTACTGTGCCTGAGACACCGGTGATGGGAGTTATTCCCGCTGCCATAAGAGCCGGATAGGCATTTGGTCCCACCTCGCCTGTGAGCACATGAGACACTCCGAGAGAAGCGACGAACTGAGCAGCAAGGGTACCCGCTCCTCCGGGTGCATTTACTGCCGGATTTGGATGAGCCTGGAACTCCATAGTGTCTGTGTCAACCACGATGAAATACGCACACCTGCCAAATCTGTAGTCAACAGGAGAGTCAAGCGTAGGACCCGTTGATGTTACAGCTATCCTCATTTTCCCTGCTCCTCAAGCTGCCTGATTCTTTCCTCGATCCTTCTGATCTCCTCTCTCAAAGCCTCAGCCTGTGCTTTCAGGACACTAACATCTTCGACTCCGTAAGTGGGTGTGTATGTTGCAGCCGTATAGGGAGTTCCATAATACGGTGCCGTGTAATAGGGTGCTGCGTAGCCGTAGAAAGGCATCCATCTCCAGCCACGGGGTAGACCTGTCCAGGGGCAGTAACCGAGTCTTGCCCCCCAACCAAATCCTCTACCACCCCACCAGCCAAACCCTCTACCAAATCCTCTGCCAAATCCGAACATTTTCTTTCACCTCCGATCTGATTTTTATTCAATATAACCCTCGTTTAATCACCTGTCAAGATTTTAAGATTGTGTCTCAAAATCTCTTGAAATCCCCTTAAATTCAGTGATATTCTCAAATTAAGTTCGATAAACGCTTGATATAACCCCACTGAGGTTATTAAGATTTAAGGTCTTTAACAAATTCCCTGGAGTGTTTTAAAATGGGTGTTAGAATCGTTGGCATTGGTAGCTTTGTTCCAGACAATGTTGTTACAAACTATGATCTCGAGAAGTTTCTCGACACATCAGACGAATGGATAAGGACGAGGACGGGCATAGTGGAGAGGAGAATTGCCCCGCCTGAGATGGCAACCTCGGATCTTGCCACGAGGGCTGCTGAGAGGGCCCTGAAGGACGCCGGTTTATCTCCCGAAGACATTGACATGATCATAGTTGCAACTGCAACGCCAGATATGTTTTATCCTGCCACAGCGTGTATTGTTCAAAAAAATCTGGGGATAAAGAAAAGACCCTGCTTTGATATGGAGGCGGCCTGTCCGGGTTTCATTTATGCCCTTGAAGTGGCAAGTGGACTCTTGAATCTGCCAAATTACAGGTATATCCTGGTTATAGGTGCCGAAAATCTTACCAAGTTCATGGATCCGGAGGATAGGGCAACCTATGTACTCTTTGGTGATGGCGCAGGTGCCGCTGTCCTCACAAAGGACGATTCTCCCTACGGGATCATTACATCGTGTCTCGGTGGTGATGGAAATCTCGGGGACCTACTTTACCTGCCAGCAGGGGGTTCCCGAATGCCTGCATCAAGAGAAACTGTTGAAAAACGGCTTCATTACACGGTTATGAAGGGCAGGGAAGTGTTTAAGCACGCAGTTTTAAACATGCAGGCCGCTGCCCTCACCGTACTCGAGAGGGCAGGATTGAAAAAAGAGGACATTACATGGCTCGTGCCTCATCAGGCCAATGTGAGAATCATTGATGCAACGCGTGAAAAACTCGGCTTGCCACCGGAAAAGGTTTACATCAATATTGACAAATACGGGAACACAAGCGCTGCCTCCATCCCCATTGCCCTCGCAGAGATGAAGGAAAAGGGGCTCCTCAAAAAAGGTGACCTCATTCTGACTGTCTCTTTTGGCGCTGGTTTTACTTGGGGTGCCAACATCATAAGGTGGGGCTGAAATGACCGTCCTCGTTTTTGACATCCTTCAGGACGATGAAATTGGTTTTCTCCGTAAAAGCCTTGAATCCGCTGATTTTGCCGATAGGATTATTGCTATTTATGATAGACCGATTGAGGGTGTGGAAACGGTTAGAAGAAAAAACATCGGATCTCTTGTCAACACTTTGCTAAAAAAACGGGTTGTCTTTGCCTCCCCGGGAGTGATTTTTAACCCATCCTTTATTGAAGAAACAGGCAAGTTTCCAGGCGCCCTCGTTTATTCCGATTTTCTTGAAAACGGTGAGGTCAAGGAACTTTTTGACTATAACGGGGATTTTACTGAGAGATTCGACTTTGGCCACGTTGTTGTGCTGAACCCGCCAATAAATGTGTCTGTTTTGCCTTTTCTTTCCTATGCCTACCTCTACGATCTACGACTTAAACTCCTCGAAAAGAAAGCCCCCTTTATTCACCTGAAACTTCCGCTTTATAGCATGATGGAGCCTGAAGACGATGAAATGGCGAAGAAACTCCACTCAAGAGCCTTCAGATACCTTTTTTACAGACCCGAAGAAGAACTTGAATATGAAAAAGTTTTCAAAGACTTTCTCCTGAGAAACGATGCATTTCTTGATGGTTATTACGAAAAGGTTTACGACCCAATCGGGCACTACGAACTGATGGTTTCCGTGGTTATACCTGTGCTGAACAGGGCAAAATTTATAGGCACTGCTATAGAGAGTGTTTTGAATCAGGATTTCGATTCCTATGAGGTGCTCGTGGTGGACAATGGATCAACTGATGGCACGCAGGATGTCGTCAGGAAATACGAATCAACGGGAAGGGTCAGATTGTTTCAGAATCCATCAGGCACAATATCTTTTGCGCTCAACACAGGGGTAAGAAATGCGAAGGGAAAGTATATTGCACAACTTGACTCTGATGATGTTTATTTGCCTGAAACTTTGAGGTGCATGGTTGAGGCACTTGAGAAAAATGAGCGTGCAGGTCTTGCCATATCCTACTACGAACTCATGGACGAGGCGGGCAATCCGCTTAAAGAGTTTGGTGTTATCCGACATCTGGAGTACGACAGGAACAATATACTGAGGGTTGAAGGTGCCGGTGCTGTCAGAGTGTGGAGGAAAAAGGTTCTTTTCGAAATGGGGCTTTTTGATGAGGAAAATTATGGAAATTACGGGGAAGATTACGACATGGTTTTGAAAGTATCAGAAAAATATCAGGTAATAAGGGTTCACAAGGTGCTTTACAGGTACAGGAAGCATCCGGGATCCACAGATGTTACCAGACCTGCGTGGTACAGGATTTTTACAAAAAACATGGCGAGACAGGTGGCGTTCAGGAGGAGGCAGCTTCGAAACAGAGTTCTTAGAATGTCAAAGGGGCTCGGTCATGCCTGAGCTGCGGGTTGATCCTGTTAATGGTGCCCGTGTAATAGTCTCGCCGGAACGAGGTTTCAGACCCATTGCGTTTTCACCGGATGAGTACAGTGATGCAAAAGAGAGCTGCCCATTTTGCCCTGGACGGGAGGAGCAAACGCCTCCTGAGATCATGAGGGTAGGGGATAACAGCTGGAAAATAAGGGTTGTGCCAAACAAGTATCCGGCAGTGAATGGCAGCAATATCACAGTATCATTCAAGGATAAAATATATTTCTCAAAGACTGCCAATGGTTATCACGAGGTTGTAATCGAGACGCCAGACCATTTTAAAGATCTTGCTGATCACGAGGAGAGTCACATTTTTGAGATTTTGAGGGTTTTCAGGGAGAGGTACAGGGTTCTTATTTCGAAACCCGGTGTACGGTATGTGCACATATTCAGGAATTGGGGCAAGTATGCGGGTGCCTCGTTGCCGCATCCGCACACGCAGATAATGGCAATAGGAGAGGTGCCCTCAATAGTGAAGAGGGAGCATGAGGGCATGCGGAGGAGAAAGATTCTGTGCAGGGTACTTGATGTAGAGGTTCGCAAGCAGGAAAGGCTGGTGATGAATGAAAACGGATTTGTCGCTTTTGCTCCCTTTGGTTCCAGATTTTCCTACGAGGTGTGGGTGGTGCCTTCTGAGCACGAGCCAGATTTTGGGGATGCAACGGATGAGAGACTCAGGTATCTTGCAAGTTTTTTAAAGAGATTATTGACGGCTTACAGACGCGTACTCGGAGGTTTTTCATACAATTTGATCATCCATTCGATACCGGATGAGGATTTTCACTGGCATATAGAGATCCTGCCGAGACTTGTGGGGCTTGCAGGATTTGAGGTAGGGACAGGATATTACATAAACACGGTTGAGCCAGAAAAGGCAGCAGTAAGACTGCGGGAGAATTTATAAGTTCAGATAGCAACCAGATATGGAGGGTTTTGCAGTATCTAAAAAAGACATGGAAAAATTGAATATTGAAATCGAAATGTTAAAGTCTTATAATTTGTGCACTTTGTGTAACTTTGAATTTTCGAAAAAAATAAAAGGATTGCCCGGGGAATCCAGGATTAAGCCCAGGAGGTTCTCCACCTTTTACGATTCCCCAGGCCTTTAATATTTTTCAAGGAGGTGTGCTATGGTCTGGTTCCTTGCCATCATTTCCCTGAATCTCGTATTTTCAAAGCTGCACAGACCAGAGGATATTTTGAGGTCAAACAATTCCGTGTCCCTTCAAACTGTCGTGCCTCACAGAAATCCTCATCCGGATGATTCGACAAATCTTTACCCCGGTTACACAAGGGAAGGCCTGGTTTTTTATGCCCGCATGTGGCAGAAAGGGGGAATTAATGCAAGTTCCAGAAAACGGGACGCCGAAGCCCTCAAAGACCAGGCTGAAGATGCCATCTATTTCCTGATCGCTACAAGTGACGATAGAGACAAAGGTTATTTCATCGCAGTTAATCCCATTGGAACAATCATGGATAAAATGATTTCAGGGTCACAGATGACCGAATGGGACGCAAACATTCAGGTTAAAGCCAGGAAAAAGGACGATTACTGGGAAGTTCTCGTTTTCGTTCCCTTTAAAGATCTCTCCTACTCAAAAGGTCCCTGGGGACTTCAGGTGATGCGGGTTATCTCCAAAAAACAGGAAATTCAGCTCCTTTACCCGGCAAAGGAACTGTCGCCGGAGCTCACGGTGAATTTTTCCCTGGACTTTGATTACATAAAGCCCTCGTTAAACTTTTCACTCTACGGTATCCCATCAATTAGATTTACGAAATCCGATCCTGAAAATGATTGGGATGTTTCCGAAGGCATAACTGTAAGGTTCAAAAAAGGCACATCTACCCTTTCTGATTTCACATATAGACCTGATTTTTCCGAAATTGAAGCGGATATTAAGGATATCACGCTTTCCAGACTCCCCGTCGCCTACCCTGAAAAGAGGCCCTTTTTCGTTGAAGGTAGTTCCATCCTTTCCATGCCGAAGGACATGATCAGAACGAGAAACATCATGTATCCTCACTATGGATGGAAGTTTTACAGTACGGGAAAGAACAATTCCTTTGGTGTATGGTATGTCAACGACGATACCCTCGGTAATATCGTTTATACCAGAATCAAATACATTCCCATGAAAAATCTGGTCTTTGGCACATTTCTTAATGCCAATGATATGGGTTACAACATGTTTTCAGAAGATTTTTCATATTACAACAAAAAACTCCATATTCACATGGATTTCCAGTATTCCCATATGCTGAACATTGACAAAAACTTTTATCACATTGGCTTCAAGAGAGAGCCGTTTCAGGGATTAAAACTGAGGTTCATCTACAGAGTTATAGACTCGTCCTTTATCACTCCCCTCAATGTGAGGAATCTGTACTTTGATAATGTTAAGTACACGCTTATTCACACATCGTACTCCAGATTTGCACGGAACAACCTTTATGGATATGTTTATTTTTACGGTAAAAACATACAGGACAAATCAACGGATGATCTCGTGAAAAGGGACCTTGCGGCTGGTGTCGTTGTCGCAAGATTTCCGTTTGTTCTTAGATTTTCGAGCGTTGGGGGAGATTATCCTTACCTGAAAAACTATTTTGGTGGGCTCGAAGATACTGAGGTGAAAACCTATGTGTTTGGTGTTGCCTATCAGGTGTCAGCGTGGAAAAACCTTTACATCACCTATACAACCGGTGAGTATCTAACCGGTAATGTTTACAAAACTGAGATTGGTGGGGCACTTACTTTCAGGGGAATGAATGCAGGGTTAAAGTACATAAAAAATCGTACGGATTTCGACGACGAGGTACTGATTCAGGTTTATGGAGAGATACCTTTGATACTGAAACATCTCGTAATTAAGCCCTACATATCATTTTGTGACGACAAGCTGGCAAAAGCAAAAAGTATTGAGACTCACACGGTTATTGCATACCAGCCAAATGCCTTCTCCGGGATATTTGTTGCGATTGACAGGAATTACCTCGATAGTGGTAGTGGTGAGTATAAGAAAACTTACCAGAAGGATGTGCTTAAATTCCAGCTCGGTATTTATCTGAACAGATTTCTGGAAAGCTTTTTGCTTTCCAGGTGAATTACTTTTTGTCCAGCAGCAGGACGAAAGAGGCGAGAGCTGAAACTGTGTGGACGAGTTTCAGAACTTCCCGTGCGTTCGTGGCAGAGTATCGAACTTTTCTGCCTCCGACTCTCTCAATACCGGGCATCAACGCGGCGAAATCTGTTCTCAGAGTGTCGAGTAACTCGATCTCCACTACATAGCCGTTATGGACTTTCTCTCGCTTGAAAATCTGGAGCTTTTCTACCTCTGAGACGACCTCTTTTGCCCTGATTTTTATTTCGTTTCTCACTTTTTCCAGGGGATAAAGCCTGGCAGAATACTTGGAAATACCGTCCTTTGTTATAACAAACCGTGTTGTTGGAGGGAATTTGTTACTCGAGAATTCAAAGAGGGCTTTGTCACCGGTTATAAGTCCAACGGGAACACCGAGTTCCCCCGCATAAAGGGCGTTGAGTTCAGCCTCTCCGAATTCTTCACCGTTTACAGTGATTCTGTAGATAGAGAAAGAGGAAAAAGTGTGGTCCATCTGCCCTCTGGAAAATCCAGCAGGTGCGTGATAACCTATGAAAAAGACGATGTCAAATTCGCTCGTTAGTCCTTCGACCATATAAAGGGGTCTTGGATAACCTCTGATTAGATCTACATCTGGTGGAAGAACATCCGGGTTGATGTTCATCCCTGTTGCGTGAGAATCTGCGACGAGTATGTAGTCTGCACCTCCTTCAAAGGCTCCTTCTATTGCTGCAAGGAGGTCGAGCTCCATGTGTTTTGACATAACCTCTTGCTTTTCTTTCCAGTTGGCAAGACCTGAAATCCCTTCCATGTCAATAGAGATAAAAACTTTCATTTTGCTCCTCGATTATTTGATGACTTCAACCTTAAACCATCTGTATTGATTGTGATACCTTATGTTTACAAAATAAATGCCGGGTTTAAGAGAAAACTCAGCACTCCCGGTTGCGATCTTCCTTTTGACGAGGCGGCCACTCCCGGAGTATATGGAGATCTGATAACTTCCGGAAATACCCGGATCTGGTATCAAGAGTTTACCGTGAGTCAGCGTTCCGAGTTTTATTTCCGGTAATTCTACTGAGGGGCTGGAAACACTCGTGGAGATCAACTGAGTTCTCCACATTCCTCTACCGTGAGATGCGGCGACGAGATAGTTGTTTGCAGTGTCAATTTTGAGTTCAAAAATGGCGAGTTTTGGCAGGCCCGGTCCCACAAGAGACCATGTGGTTCCGTTGTCTGCAGTGAAGTACACGCCGTAGTCCGTCCCGAGGTAGATTTGCGGTGTGGCTGTTGTAAAGTCCACTGCGAGTGAGAGTCCTCTGAGACCCGAGGGGAGACTACCTGTGAGGTCGGTCCATGTTGTACCACCGTTACTCGACTTGTAAACCCTTGACCCTGAAGAGGCGTCCACTGAGAGATAAATTTCCTGACTGTTGGAGGGATTTACGATGATGTCAGTGATACCGGAGGAGCCGAAAGTTCCTCCATCAATTCTCGTCCACGCTCCGTTGTACACATATACATAGCCATCACTTGAGCCAGTATAAATGATGTTTGTATTTGAAGGTGGGATGGCAAGTGACAGGAGGTAGCCGGAGCCACTGGTCAGGTCTCCGCTGATAGCTGTCCAGCTGTTGCCATAGTCCGTTGTTTTCCAGACCCTGTATGTACCCACATAAATGGTATTGTGATTTGACGGATCCATAACAAGGGGTCCATTTGCCCAGCTCGCTCTTTCTCCCACCCATGGTCCAGCTATATCACTTTGAAAACTTCCATTGTGATACAAGAGGATATTTTGAAGCTGGACATAACTCGTCATGTAATACCCTGGATCGTACCAGTCGAAGAGACAGGGACCACCGTCACCACTGGAAAGTTCATTCCAGTCAACTGTACCGGTATAGATAGGAGTTCCATTATCCTGCGTGCCTCCGAGCATACTGTCACTTCTTGTGGGGTGTAATCCCACTGTGTAGAACTGTGTAATTGCCAGTGTGGCGTTGAGGTCTGTCCAGGTTGCGCCCGGATTTGACGTTTTCCATACACCGCCGTCAGTTGCGACCCAGAGGACACCATCAGAGGAAATGAAAAGAGCCTGCATATCTGGATGTAGTTTGGTATTGTCCGAGGCAAAGGTTATGTCAGTCCAGGTGTTTCCACCGTCTGTTGTCATTACGAGTCCATAGTGACTGGCATCATAAGGGTAAACACCTCCAGCATACACTATGTTTGGATTAGTTGGATCCACTATGATACAGTGGTCATAAAATCCCTGGGGTACCAGGTAGTCAGGTGTGTTTGAGAGGATAGTCCACGAAGCTCCTCCGTCTGTGGTTTTGTAAAGTCCGAGCAGGTTGTAAACGCTGGAGGCGAAGCTCGCGTAAACTACATCTGGACTTGAGGGAGCAATTGCGAGTTCAATCCTTGTGAATCCGGTGGAAGGAAGGCCGTTTGTCAACTTTGTCCAGGTATAGCCTCCGTCTGTGGATTTATACACTCCGTATCCGTAGAAACTGGCGTAAATGATGTTTGTGTTGGATGGATTAATTTCAACATCGTTACAATGGCTGACATTAAGTGCCACGGACCACGAGCTACCTCCATCCCTTGAGACGACAAGTCCAGCGTTGCTCGCCACAAAAATTGTATTTGAATTTGAAGGGTTTACAAGCACTTTCGCAATCCTTGTGCCAACCTGTGAAGTGGAGGCAATCTTTGTCCATGTTTGTCCCCCATCTGTGGATTTAAAAAGACCATCTCCGTAAAAGCAATCACCGCAGTAGTGGAGCTCTCCTGTGCCATAGTAGAGGGTCAGATTGTTGTTTGGATCAATAGTTACATATCCTGAAGCCAGGGAGGAAAGCCCATCTGTCAACGGTGTCCAGTTGGCACCCCCATCTGTTGTTTTCCAGACACCGCCCTGTGCACCTGTGATATAGGCGACCTGTGTGTTTGTTGGGTCAACTGCAATTGATGTAACCCTCCCGCTGACATCAGCATTTCCGGACCAGGGCTCGTTATGAATTGGCTTAGGTCCAATGAATGTCCAGGATTTATAGTCAGGTTGTGTAAATATCTGTCCAACAGGGGCATGGTCGAACTTCTTGACTGAGTCAAATGGAACAGGGGGTGAAAACTCAACTCTCACCGGATTGATTAAGGTTATAATTAAGGTAAGAATTCCTAACATACACACCTCCCGTAAGTCATGACGGAAGAATTCTAATGCAAAATCATTCCGATTTATAGAGAGTAGGGGGAGGCTGTTCGGAAAGTATTTTACCGGTGATCATTTTCTCTTTTACTCTGCGAAAAAAAATCTTTCTACTTGCGAAAAGTACCCTCCCGCCGTGCGGGAGAGGCGGTCCCAATTTCCCTTCCGCTTTGCGGGAGGAGTGTTTCCAACTTCCGCGGGCGGGAGGGGATAAAAAGGAGGGTGGAAAAACCACTCACTGCTCTTCCCGTCAAATTCGCCTTTTCTGCCCCTCTTTAATCCTTCTCCACGCCGCTTTGCGGCGTGAAGAAGGGAGTGCATTCCCTTCATACAAATTCGGAAAGATTACCCACCTTCTCCGACGAATAGAAGGGATTAACCACAACTCCTACCTCTGTACCGAAGAAATCACCCGCAATCCCCTCCCACGAAGTGGGAGGGGATTGCGGGAAGATCAACAAAACCAATACATGCTTTCCTCCGTCAAATTGGTTCTTTCCCCCTTCTTAATCCTTCCCCACAAGATACCCGTCTTGTGGGGAAGCAAATTGATAGGTATCCTCCTCACACTTATCGAAGGCTCAGGAAATCCCGCAATAGTGGAGATTGATAGCTGCCACACAGTGCTGACGCATCCTGGGGAAACGGTGAGTGTCTTCCTCTACTGTGCTTAATGCTTTGAGAAATGAAGTTAAAAAAATATTATGTCCCTTTTACCCCAAAGAATTTTTTCGAACTCTCTCAGAGTAAGGGTGATTGGAATATCTTTTAGAATCGTGAAATTCTGAACCAGTAGAGCGTCAGGAGGTTTTCAAATTCCCCGGGATCCTTAAAAAACTTCTCAAGATTCTGCCAGAAAAGCCTATCGTGCCGCCAGAACCTCAGATGATTAACCTCATGAAAAACAAGATACCGTATGAGTTTAACGTGATGTCTCATCCCAAATCGTGAGTAATCATTTTTTTCAGTATAATTCTCTCTCCCGCCGCTTATTAGATCCTCCAAGCTCAATGAGATAACTTTTTACCACACTACTGATCCCACGGGGATGAAGTGTATGACTTAAAAAGGCAATTGGAATTTCTCCCACCTTAACTGTTCAGTCATCCATCATATCCTTCTCTATCTTTTTATCAACCACGCTACCCATTTTATACCCTGATACACCACCTTATTGACCGCCATAATTAAAGCCATGATCGAAGCACTTTAAAAGCATTTTTTCATAATCTTTTATTCTAAGCGAAGAGCACGATTTTACATAACTGCTGAAAGACGATACAATTTCCTCAGAAGAGACACTTCTCAAATCATGTCCTGCAAGAAAAGCCCCTGCACACTCAAATTGATTCTCATTTTCTTGTACCTCTTCCACATAA
>CAZNDM010000114.1:0-6522 GCA_964571845.1 uncultured bacterium
TGGAAGAGCCTCTCCCGCAAAACGGTAGGGGAGATGAAAGTGACACCCTTCCACTTCATGGAAGGTGATGGATGAGTCTTCCCCGATCTACGGGAGGGAAATTGTGGATGAGTGCTACTATAAGAGGAGGTGAGTGATCACTTCCACAAAGTGGAAAGTGTGACTGTGCGTAGGTCTTCTCCCAAGTGAGAGAATAAAAAGACAGTTTTCCGCAAAGTGAAAAGAGAAAGAGATTCCTGGTAAAAAGTCTTTTTGACCCTATTTGACACATAATTTTCGTTTTATTATAATTTGACAATTGGGAATTTTTGCCACTTTCAAAGAGAGGGGACCCACCATTTCCCTTCCCTTTGAGAGTGAAAGGAGGTTTGATATGAGATATTCCCTTTGTTATTGTGTCCGAAGAGTAATTTATCTTTTTGTTTTATCAGTTCTCACGGTCCTGAGTCATCCGTTAAATGCAGAGATTGTCTCAGTCGAATATCAGAGGGATGTTTACTTCAATTCAGATCCCCATTCGGGAGCTCCACTCGATGTTACATATTCAACTCCACCAAGTTGGCAATCTACCCTACAGATTCCAACACATCAGGAAAGGTTACAGCTCAATCTTGTTGCCGGTGCAACGCCTTACTATTTAAAGGGTAGTGTGAGATTCAAGTTTATATGGGACACGGACTCTGTTTCACCGGGTGGGAGCTTTGTTGTCAAGGTTGTGGCTGAAACTGATTCTGCTTTTAAAGGGAATCCATATTATGGGGGATCCCATGAGATCTATTCTGCTTACGGATTCCAAACCGGGATTGGTTTACAACGTAGGTCACGAAAAAATATCAGTCTTTACCCTCCTTCATCCGGGTGGACATCCTGGGAAGACACTCCCATTGGCATTGGAATAGATGCATGTTTGAACATCAAAGCAGATGGAAGATTACCCATGCACAATGAATCTCTTACCGGAGAGGATGAGATAAATGTAATTTCTGTAGGAGCAGATATGCTCGCAGGAGGCAAAAATCTAAAGGACCAGCATGGAAATCCAATTCCCAAAAGCGCAGAATCGAATATTCTTGGACTTATAAGTCTTCTGGATCTTGGAATAAAAATAGGTTATAAGCTCGCTGACGGCGTAATTCATGCCTATATCGAACCCTGGTGGCCCTTTGAACTTGATCCAAATTATCACAATAACAATGGATTTATCTGGTATAACAGGGGAGACACGGTTTATTTACACCTGAAAGTGGACCCTTTAGCAACTAATTTGGATACTGGTTACATCCGTATCCGTGATGGATTTGTGAGAGAAAATGTCTATTACCGGGAACGAGGTTATGTATCACTACTGGGGTTCAGCAATACCTTTTTAACATCGGACTGGCTTCCCATGAGAAACGGCTATGAAGATTTATCATGGGATCAGGATTTCCCATTAATACAAATACCAGTAACAGGTTCAAGTCAGGCTCACGTGGACCTTTATATCGACCCACATTACCTTTCAATGTGGCACACAGTCCAGAGGGGAAACTACACATCTTTTGTCAAAATTCCAGAGGTTGGTGGTATAACAGGAATAGGACTTAAGGTAAAAAATAAGGGAAACATCACTTCCAGCGGTTATGTTATCAAATGGATATTTCCGGATACTACCTATGTTGAGGATAGAAGAGGATTTGTCACAATCCCACCTGGGGGACACGATGATGTCTCGCACGGAAGTCCGGTATGGACACACGAGGGCAACATGAACATCACGGTGATTATAATTCCTGATTCTTCTGAACATGATCCGAACCCCCACAACGACACTTTGCACCTCAGAGTATTTGTTACAAAGCATCGGATTACCACTCTGATTGCGCTTATAGATTACTCAACAGGGGACACAATTACTCCATCAAGCTCAATTTTTGATACGGTTTACACCATTGGACCATACTTTTACATGCAAGCGGTCCCGGATACAACCTATAATCAATGGGACAGATGGGTGGCATTTATCCCGGAAGATCAGAGTGTGAATGTTACTGCAATTCCAGACACCTCGTACCACAGATTTGCCCAGACCACAAAACATATTGAAATGGACACAGTATCAAGTGATCCTTTTTACCTTTACATTCCAGCCTGGGGTAACTCTGGCATTGAGGGATATGTCACTTATGAAAACGGAGATCCAGCTGAATCTACAAAGGTGATTCTATCCAATTTTTATAGCACTTACACAGATTCCACAGGATTTTATCGATTTTATAAACGGATCCCTGCTAACTACAATCTCAATGGTTCTCCATACTATTTGAAATTTTATAGACCGGGGTACCGATTTGACAGCATTGCACTGTATTTGAGGCCAGACAGCATTTATCACATAGATCATCAGCTCGTAAACATTGATACGATACCACCTTATGGATCTCTGAATATATCGAGCATCATTAAAAAGCACACGACTTTCACATTTGTTGCGATGGATACTTTTACCCAATGGGGAGACACTCTTCCACCAGAAAAGGTGTTTGTAAAAGACGGTGGCTCGGATTGGACATCCTTTGATTATGGAGAGGATTTCGAGTTTTCAATCAACTGGAATATGCATACCCGCACATCTCATAACGAAGTTGATACCATCTGGGTAAAATTTGCCGACATTGCTGGTAACGAAAGTGATTCATTGATGTATGTCGTTACAGTGGATCAGGACGGACCTCAGGGCACTTTTTACATTAACAACAACGATTCGGTCACTGCAAACCCGGAGGTAAGAATAACCAATGTAACCATCAATTCAACTCTTGTACCCGTTAAATATGTTCAGGTGTGGGAAGACGGTGGTAGAACCGTCGTATATCCATACAATTCGGGTGCGACATACACCTACATGTTAAATGGAAATTCCGGGCTCCACAATGTCTATGTGAGTTTTATAGACTCGCTCGGTGTAAGTTCAAGTCCTCAAGATAGATCCATTCTCCTTGACTATTACGGTGCAGTTTACATTAACGATGATTCAACTTACACGAATTCTTCAACGGTTGATCTAAAAATTGACGCTGTGGGGATCCTGGCATCCAATGCAAGTGGAACTCAGGGGTTTGGTAACTATCCATTAGCCCAATCGTTTATTCCTCACTCAAATCAAATATCAGCAATCAGTGTTTACATGCACGCAGATTCCGGTGCAAAAATTGGTCTCTTCACACTCGTAGATACCAGTTTCTCACCTGAGCCCGGAGAAACCCTTATCCTCGACACAATACGAGAAACTGTGAATGGATGGGTTAAAATTGATTACCCCAATCCCATATCAGTTTATCCTGATTCCTCCTACATGATCGTGATTTTCCAGGATTCTCTCGAGGAAACATGGAATAACATAGATATTCTTGCAGGAAGTGATGAAAACTATCTTGAGGGGCATCTTTATTACAGTCCTGCAAAAAAAGGTTATTTCTGGTACGAAACTGGATACGACATTCTTTTTAAAGTTATGGGAAGACCTGATTCAATGAGAATTTCAAATGCCCCTGATTTTACAACCGGAACCGGATGGATCCCCTATCAGATGATCTATCCAAATTGGAATTTATCCCCGGGAGAGGGACTGAGAACCGTTTACGCCCAGGTTAAAATAAATGGCGAAACGAGGACTTACCATGACGCTATCACGGTTGACTATACACCACCTGATACTGCTTTTGCTATACTTTTGAACAGATCTCCCTTCCTCGAAACTACCGAATGTACTCTCAGGCTTTATGCATGGGACGGTGGATCGGGTATAAAAGACTACCGGATAAATGGCTCTTCATGGTATCCAATGCCAGTGGATAACCCATTTACCACTACATTTAATGTCGATTCAGGAGCCCCCGGACCGAGAGAAATTAATGTCGTATTCCGTGATAAGGCAGACAATGAATACAATGTACCTACAATCACCATCGATTACGATCCTGACGGTCCGACAGGAAGCCTCACACTTGGGTACAACGGTTATTCCTCTTCAGAAACCGTAACAGTTCATATCGATCTCGACAAAGTGAATGGGAAAGCTATCACTGTTGATAGTATGAGATTTTCATCGGATAGGAGAACATGGTCCGAATGGCAAGCTTATTCAAGTAGCAGTGAGTATATTTTTGATCACATCGGGACAGCTATACTATATGTCGAACTTCAAGACAATTACGGAAAAAGAAGCATTCTATCAAGTGCCTGCCTGATTGATACTACTCCACCTTATACTCCCATCAGAGTTTATGATGAAGGCGATGAGACATCGAGTCACGACTCACTCACCTTCTGGTGGACCTGTTATGGGGATTATGAGTCCGGGATTGACCATTTCGTCATAAAAATTTCGAGAGATTCTCTCGTTCGCAGAGGACTGATGGAGTTTAATGTACCAGCTGATGTGAGAAGTTATAGGGTTGGTCCCATGACATTGAGAGGAGATTCGACATACTATGCAAGGATTGTTGCTGTGAACAGAGTGGGACTCACAAGTGAGAGTGAGCCAACTGATGGAATAACTGTACTGAATGGTATCCAGCATTTCAACCTCATCTCCCCTCAGGATTCATCTCAATTTCAGCAAAACGACACAATAACTCTTGTATGGCATGAGCCGACGGATATTCTGTCGTCCATCACGAATTACTTCGTCTTTATCGACAGTCAGATGGTAGCAAATATCACAGACACAACCTGGACTGTGAGCACAAATCTGCAGGAAGGCTGGCACAGATGGTATGTGGTGGCTCAGGATAGCTTACTTGACCAAAGATACAGTGATACAATGCACTTTTACATAGGGACAGTACAACCTCCACCAATTCCAGTTCCTCATTTCCCTTCCGATACCTTTCTTTCAAACAATAGCGTAACCTTTGTCTGGTCTCCTGGCACAAAGGAGACCGAATTTAAACTGGCATCGAAGAAAGACAGGAAAGATAGTAAAAAAGATTTCAAGAGTCTAAAATCCACATCCTACATCCTGGAGGTAGCTTCTGACAGCCAGTTTACAAACATCGTAGATTCACTTTCTACCTCTGATACCACACTAACCATAGAAGTACCGGAAGGACGCCTCTTCTGGCGTGTAATGGCAAGGGATGAATTCGGCTCATCCGACTGGAGTAGTGTATTGACATTCGCAGTTGATACAACTTCACCGGGTCAGCCCATAATCATCTCACCTCCTACAGGAGACACATTGACATCTGATTCAGTAGAATTCTCATGGTTCCCAGCAGGTGATAACTTTGGAGTTTCGATGTACAGGCTTGATTACTGGGGGAGTCAGTCAGGTAGTATTGAAACACCGGACACATTTGATATGTTGGAACTCGGAAGTGGAACATTCTACTTCACCATTACTGCATTTGATAGTGCAGGAAACTCAAGTATTTCCGATACGAGCTGGTTTGTAATCGAACATATAACACTTCCAGCACCTGTGCTCATCTCACCACCTGATGATTCCATGACAAATTACCTTTACAACATCCACTTCGTCTGGCAACCGGGGTCGAAAAATTCACACAGAAATGAATTATCAGATGAGGTAAAAACACCGAGCCGTCAGTTTATTTTCCAGCTTGCTGCCTGGGATTCCACATTCTCCAGCACAGAAGTATGCGACACAATCTCTGATACCACAATGGTCCTGAATGTCCCGGAGGGAAGACTTTACTGGAGAGTGAGAGAAATTGATTCACAGGGGAATTTGAGTCCCTGGACAGATTACAGAAGATTTATTGCGGATACAACAAGACCCTCCCCACCGTATCAAATCTCGCCGGAGGACAGCGCTGTATTTGACACAAACATTGTCGTATTCAGATGGCACTCCTCCTATGATGCATTGAGTGGATTAAATTACTATCAACTGGAATATGAGAGGCTGAATGGGGATACAAGTGAATATTACAACATCAATCTCACAGACACGGTGATAAGCGTTGAAATACCAAGAAATGGAGAGTGGATGTGGTGCGTCGTGGCATTTGACTCTGCCGGGAATACCAAATTCTCAGGATGGCGCAGATTCACCATGAATTACCAGCCGCCGTTACCTGTCCCCACTCTCATTGAGCCCGTGGACAACCAGTGGGTCCAGAGTATGGTAACTTTCAGATGGCAGGTATCAGGAGAAAAATCTTATCCTCAAGATAATTTGAATACATTAAGCCTGAACGGTGTAAAGGATACCCTATCTTATATTCTTGAGGTGTGGAGAGGCGAACAGATCGTCATCCACGATACGCTTTCTCAGGACAGTTTTACAACCTTTATCTGGCAGAGTGGAAATTATTACTGGCATGTCCAGACTTATTTTGCAGGAAGAACATCGGAATGGTCCTCAATAGATAGCTTCCGTGTTGACGCTGAGGCTCCTCATGCATCCACACTGATCTATCCCGGCTACGGATACTACATCACTTCCCTGCCGTACCAATTTGTCTGGACTTCTTCTTTCGACACACTAAGTGGATTCGCCGGTTATAGACTCCT
>CAZNDM010000115.1:0-23749 GCA_964571845.1 uncultured bacterium
TCCATCACCTCCCCCAAAGCTTTGCTTTGGGGGAAGATCACTTTCTCAAACCCCTCCCCCGCTTTGCGGGGGAGGATTACTTCTCCAACCCCTCCCCCACTCTGTGGGGGAGGATAAAGGAGGGGGCAGAAAGAGCTGATCTGACAGGGAAAAGCAGATAGGGCTTTTGTTACCCTCCCCTCATTCCCCTCCCGTAAACGGGAGGGGAGTTTGTAGGTGGCCCCTCCCGCAAGCGGGAGGGGAGATTGTGGGTGATTCCCCCGCTTCGTCAAATAGGAATTGGAGGGTAAATTTCTGCAGGATGGAAGGAGAGTTTGGGAGTGACTCTTTCCGCTTTGTAGAAGGGGATTTCCGCAAATGAGAGGGGAGATTGTAGGTAACCCCTCGCCTCAAGTGGAGGGGAGTTGTGGGCGGGTTCTCACTTCATAGTAGAAGTGATGGCTGGTGATTTCTTCCAGCAGGCAGGAGTTAGAAGTAAAGTGGGTTTTTCCTCAAAGCAAAAGGGGAAGTAATTTCCGATTAAATATTTTTAGAACACCTTTTTCGTAAATCCAAACTCACCATACCCTCCATGTCATGCCCAAACATGACGATCGGTTACCTTTTACAGAGCCAAAATACCAGTACCAAACAGCCGTATCAACCCCTGCGTGTAAATCAAGGATTTCCACATCAACCTAAAGGGTCTTCATCACAGCCTTTATAGATGTACCGGCGAGTGCACGGCTTACCGGATCGTCAGGAATGTTAAGCCTTTTAAAAACACAATCAAAAGGATCCGGCATACAGTTTGAAACAGTACCCCTGATCTCTTCAAGGTGTTTCAGGTTTATATCAACGAGCTGAGAGATCGAGCCACCCCATGTCCTGTGTCCAAGAACAATCCTGTAACTTTCAAAATTTTTCAGTTTTTCAAGAGTTTCAACCCACATTTCAAAGTCAACAAAAAAGAGAATCCTGTATTTATCAATGAGGTCAGGTACAAAAAGGGCATCAGCAACGAAAAAGACATTTTTGTAAATAACCCCCATTTGATTAAAGGAATGACCAGGAATTGAGATGATTTCGAGCTCAATTCCACCTATTTTTAGTTCACCCTCGAGGAGGGTCTCATGAACAGGTGAGGGTTCTGCCATAAGAAAACCGGTCATCAGCTCCTCTGGCGGATACGCTCCGTAAAGAAAAGCGGGCTCGAGCAGCGGATACCTGATGAAAGCGTCCTCAATCTCTGGTGCAAAAACCTTAATGTCGGGAAATTTTTTAACCAGAAAAGAGTTACCCCCAAAATGATCCGCATGGGAATGCGTGTTTATTATCCCGATGGCGTCAATCCCATTTTCAGCCAGCCACCTTCTTACTTTTCTTACACCAGTATCTCCAAGTCCTGTATCAACGAGAATGGCTGCACCGTGATCCACGATTATTCCGATATTGACAGCACCTTCAAGGACATAAACATTTTCAGCGATTTTATTCAAATTCATCCCCCATAAGCCATTTCATGAATTCAGATTCCTCTTCTATCAGTTCCTTTTTCCTGCTTTCAAGAACCTGATAGTACTTTTCCCTGTCTCTTTTTGCCACATTTCCTGATGGAATGGCAATCACTCTGATTTTAACGAACATGATCGGGTAATCAATGGAGACTGTATCTCCGGGTTTCACTTCACAGGAGGGTTTTGCCTTTCTGTCATTGATATAAACCAGCCCCTTTTTTATCGCCTGTATAGCCTGATTCCGCGATTTAAAAAGTAGAACTTTTTTGAGAAACTGGTCGAGCCTCAAGAGCTGTAGATCTTTACATAAATCTTTTTCCTCAATTTTTTCACATATCTGTCGATAGCTTCCTGCAGTTTTCTCTGATATAGAATCTGGGTGAGCTGAGGCTGCACCTCTTCAAATGAAGGTTTACCACCCTTTTTCCGGTCAATGAGCTTGATTATGTGATAACCAAACTGTGTCAGCACCGGGGCTGAGATCTCACCGACCTTCATGGTGTCAATAACCGCCCTCATGTCAGGTGGTAAATTTGTAACTGGGATCCAGCCGAGATCACCACCAAGATCTTTGGAGTCCAGGTCGTCTGAATACTTTGCGGCGAGCTCTTCAAAAGATGCTTTCCCCGTTTTCAGCATGTTGTAGATTTTTTCAGCAAGTTTTTTTGCCCTCTGAGTGTCTTCTGCCGTGGGTCTGAACTGCACAAAAATCTGCCTCAAGTGATACATGTCGTTCTGCTTTTCCACCATTTTGAAGATGTGGAATCCGTATTCTCCCTCCACTGGCTGGCAGAATTCACCGGGTTCGAGCGGAGAGACCACCTTGCGGATATTTTCAGGTAAATCGGATTTTTTGACGATTCCTATGTCTCCACCTGCTGATGCGGACTGAAGATCATCCGAATACTTTGATGCCGTCTCCTCAAAGTTTGCTCCCTTTTTCAGCTTTTTGTAAATAGCAACAGCCTTTCTCCTTGCGCTGGACACCACTTCCGGCGATGGTTTAATCCTGATCAGAATGTGTGCAATCCTCACCATGTCCGGCTTTGGTGGAATCGAATCAAGGTGAGTTTCGTAGAATTTTCTCACTTCTTCAGGAGAAATGGTAATCTCCGGCTTGATCTTTTTTTCAATCAACTTCTGAACATAGAGCTGTTCTCTGACATTCTCCCTGTACTTTCTTCTTAAAGATGCCTCTGTCAGCCCCTCCTCTTTGAGTTTTTCCTGAAAAGTTTTCTCCCCCATCTGCTGCTTCATACTCTGAATCTGCTGATCGAGGTATTTTTCAACTTCCTCGTCGGTTACCTGTATGGTTGTATCCTTCTTGGCTTCAACATAGAGGAGTTTCTCTGTTATGAGCTCATCGAGGATCCTTTTCCTCAGCTCCTCATCCGAGATTTGTGGTGGAAACTGAAGTCTGTAAAAAGCAAATGCCTGATCAAGGTCGGATTTGAGGATTACCTCTCCGTCAACCTTGGCAATAACCTTGTCAACGAGTTTTTTCTGCTGAGAGAAGGCTATTAATGGGAGTAAAAGAGAAAACAGGATCAGTTTTTTCATCTGACATTCCTCCTGATGATTTTTATTTCGTACTTACTTTGAAGAACCCGATACAGAGAGTCCTCCATCTCTTCCCTCTTCACTCTCTTCAGGGTTTCAAAGAGAATTTTCTTCTCCTCGGGCAAAAGTTTTGACTTTCTCACTCTGAGAACTTTAGCAATCCCGTATGATTCGTTGAGTTTAACGACTTCAGTGGCTTTCCCGAATGGTGTTGCCTTTATCTGATCTGCAAGAACATCGGGTATTTGCAGCAGAATAAGGCCAAAGTTCTGGTCCTCGTTATAACTGACGGTTACATCGGGATCAGCCTGATATTTTTTGAGTTTCCTGTCGAAATTCCTGTAAGTTACAAACCTCATGTCCTTTTTGATAGATGGAATCAGGGTTGAGTCTGTGAAAAATACGAGCAGAATATCCACCCGTTTGTTCAGGTAATCTTTGTTTTGTTCAAGATAGTCAATGAAGAATTTTTCATCCACGGGCAGATTTAAAAGTTTTTGTGACAAATAAGTCTGTGCGAGGAGAGACCTCTTGTACCAGTAGAGTTTTGCCTTGACTTCTGGCAATGTGTCGAGTCCTTCTTCCATTGCGGCTTTGTAAAAAACGAGGGTTTTTATTAACTGGTCAATTAGCTCCTCCTTCTGTTTGCTGTTCATGAGATAGCCCGGTATTTCTGGAAGCTGGGATTTAAGTACGATATCCGTTATAACCTCGCCACCTACGACGGCAACAGTATCTCCTGGTACGGTCTCGATCTTTGCAGATTCCTCGCCGGGGTTACACGAACTAAGCAGGAAGGTCAAAATTATTGGGAATAACACTTTTTTCATGTTTTGCTGCCTCCACATATTTTCTCAATTTTCTTTCAAGGAAGTTATTGGAGTATAAACTTTTTTTGCCGTCCTTTACAAGCTGGACATTACTGTCATTTACTATGATTTGCCTGTAACCCTGAGTGGCTGCCCACAGCTTCACCTTGACAACAAAGAAGATCTTTTTCACCTCTTCCGGTATTCTACCGAACCGATCTTTCATCTCATCCTGAATTTCAAGGAGCTCGGGTACACTTTTGACACGCATGAGTCTCCTGTAAAACGCAATCCTCACCATAGGGTCCTGAATGTAACTTTCCGGTATCATAAGGGTCGTGTTTACCACAATCTCTGGTTCCACCGGTATTTCTTCCCCTTTGATTTTTCTCACTGCCTCTTCGAGCAGTTTGAAGTAAAGTTCAAATCCAATGGCATTGGCGTGTCCGTGCTGCTCCTTTCCAAGCAAGTTACCTGCTCCCCTGATCTCGAGATCAGCGAGTGCAATTTTTAAGCCTGAACCAAGATGGTGGAATCTCGCTATAGCTTTTAGCCTTTCACGAGCTTTTGAACCGATGTTTTTGGGAACGAGAAAATAGGCAAATGCCTTTCTCTCACTGCGGCCCACCCTGCCTCTCAACTGATGTAGCTCTGCGAGTCCGAAAAGATGGGCATTTTCAACTATCAATGTGTTCGCGTTTGGAAAATCTATACCCGATTCAATGATGGAAGTCGATACGAGCAGGTCTATTTCCCTGTTCATGAACTTGATAAATATGTCCTCGAGCTTTTCCTTCTTCATCCTGCCGTGAGCATACTCGATTTTCAGCGTTGGAAACATCCTTTTGAGCTTCTCGGTCTTCTCTTTTATACCCTGTATCCTGTTGTAGAGGTAGAAGACCTGTCCACCGCGTAAGACCTCAAAAGAAACTGCTTTGTAAACAAGATCATCTGAGTACGAAGATACAATAGTTTCAACTGCCTCCCTGCCTTGTGGTGGCTTGAGAATGTACGATATGTCGTATATGTTTCCCAGTGCTGCGTAAAGCGTGCGGGGAATTGGTGTTGCTGTCATTCTCAAAGTGTCCACTTCAGGATATTGCCTGTAGATTTTCTCCTTCTGAAGGACTCCAAACCTGTGCTCCTCATCAATGATCAGTAATCCCAGGTCTTTAAAAGTTACATCTGGCTGGAGAAGACGATGGGTGCCGATGATCACATCTATTTTGCCTTCAGCGAGTTCCCCCAGAATTTTCCTTACCTCCTGTCTGGATTTTAATCTCGAAAGCATCTCAACCCTTATGCCGAATGGCTTGAGTCTATCATCGAATGTCCTGAAGTGTTGAAGTGCAAGTATTGTTGTTGGTACGAGTACAGCCGTCTGCTTGCCGTTTATCGCAGCTTTAAAGGCTGCACGGAGGGCGATTTCCGTCTTACCAAATCCCACCTCACCAACGATCAACCTGTCCATCACATTCTCTGATTCCATGTCTCTTTTGACCTCTTCAAGTGTCTTCAGCTGATCCTCTGTCTCCTCAAATGGAAATGTGAGCTCGAATTCCCTTTCCCACACAGTGTCAGGCTTGAAAGCAAATCCCCTTCTCGCCTTTCTCCTTGCATGGATTTTCAATAGCTCTTCAGCGTATTTAAATGCAGACACGAGGGCTTTTGCCTTCCTCAGAGCCCATTGGGTACCGGAGATGGATGAAAGTGCGGGCTCATAATCCTCCCGCGCTCCCACATACCTCTGGATCTTTTCAAGGTTGTAAGTGGGGACGAGAATTTCGCCGTCCTTGTATTCTATAAACAGACACTCGTACTTCACCCCCTGATGCTCAAGGGTTTTCAAACCCCGAAACCTCCCGATACCATAGTCTTCATGTACGACATAGTCCCCTATTTTCAAAAGGTTGTAATCCTCGATTCTCTCACCGGGAGTGAACAGTTTTCTCTTTTTAATCTTTACTCCGGTAATGTCAGCCTCTGATATGACTTCCACCTTCCTACCGGGGATTGCAAAACCGGCTGAGAGGTAGCCTGTATCCTGATCGACTTCCGGGAACAACTCTGTAAATCTTTCTACTTTTCCCTTATCTGACGCAACAAAGATGATGTGCCATCCCATTTTGAGCTTCTCTTCGATCTCCCTCTCCAGTAAGTCTATCCTGCCTTTGAATCTGGGAACAGGTTCAACTTCAACCCTGGCATAGGTATCGGAGATCTCCACGATTTCTGGAATTTTCTGTTTTTCGTTTCCGCCGATTATGAGGTTGAGGGGAAATTCACTGATTTCCCTTATTGATCTCTGGCTCACCGGATCGAATATCCTGATGGATTCAACTTCGTCGCCAAAGAACTCCAGACGAACAGGGAGTTCTTCTCCCATGGGAAAGATGTCCAGTATTCCACCACGAAGTGAAAACTCTCCCTCTGTTTCCACATAGGGGACCCTTGAATAGCCGGAGTCAACGAGGGTTTTGATGATGTCACCGGGGTCAAATAAGTCTCCCCTTTTTATGTTAAAGACAACGAGGTTTGAGAAGACCTGATACACAGGTTCTGCGTCTTCATCTTCATCAAGGAGGAAAACGGTGGGAATATCTTTTCTCACCTGCATTTCCCATGATTTTTCTCCAAAAATTACGGCACGAACGAGTCCGTTTTCGTTTACATCTCTTGCAATTACGGAGAATTCGTCCGGGTCGCCTCTGAAGATAAAGGCGCCCTTTCTGAGTGCAAGGGAAATAAGCGCTATGGCTTTGAAACTGACGGGCCAGACAGATTGAATTGTATCAATATTTTCGGCGAATTTGAGAATTTTTTTCAGCTTCATGAAGGTGAAATAATAATTTCCTGCGGAATAGGACACAAGGGGAGGTCTATTGAAACTTGGATAGCCAGTAATTATAATAAAATTCGAACAATGCGAGGGTGGCGGAATTGGCAGACGCGCCAGATTTAGGATCTGGTGGGTTTCCCGTGCGGGTTCAAGTCCCGCCCCTCGCACCATAGGGGTGCTTATCGAAAAAGTTCGGGGTTAATGTATAATTTTAGAAATGTCTTTTTCGGAGGTGAACTAACCCCATTGAAAAAAATCCTTGTTTTCCTGTTTTTTGCCTTTACGCTCGCTGCGGATCCTCTCTATCTTGAAGTCCTTCGCAGTGCAGGTCTGCGTGACTCTGTTTACATCGATCCCGAGACAGATTTTGTTTTCGAAAGTAGATACATCGGGAAATCCCGTTACGGTCCTGTTTACATCTCTCCTCTTTCAAACTACCTTGAGGAGCGATTACAGGACGCTGTACTGAGTTCCATTTACACCAAGCTCAGCAGGCTGTCCGGAAGAGGTTCAAAATCCACAAGTCATGGACTCATACCGGATATCGAAATACCCATTAAATTCCCCAAAGGCTTAAGTTTCATAGGCGAAGGAGGAAAATTGCAGATAGAAGGACAGCAAAAAATTACGCTCGGTGGAACAAGCAACTACACAACAGGTGTGCCGAGCTCAGAAATTGCGCGCTCATCTCATTTCCCTCAGTTGACTATGAACCAGGAACTTAATGTGAGACTCAAAGGTACCATTGGGCAGAAAATAAAGGTCGAGATTGATCACGATTCGAGAAGGGAAAACAGGTTAAAGAACAAGGTAATCCTCAAATACGAAGGGGACGAGGACGACATAGTGAAGTTAATCGAAGCCGGGGACACCCGACTCGGACTTCAGGGATCAGAGCTCGTTAACTTTCCCGGAGGTGTGAAGCAGGGACTCTTTGGAATAAAGACCGTTTTCCAGCTCGGGGGACTTTCAGCCACCTTTGTTGCGACAAGGGAACAGGGCGAGTCGCAGGCAAAGACTTTCAGATCCAGCGCTGCAATGGAATCAACCACAATTTATGCGGTCAATTACATAAAGCACAGGTTTTTCTATGTTTATGACCCCGACGGTATCGTCCACATAAGGGTCTTTCTCGATGATGACGATCAGACCAACGATGCCCAGCAGGGAGCTGTTTCAGGCGTCATGTATTTCTACCCCACAGGCAGTTATTCTCCGGATTTCTCCATTGATAGTGTGAGTGGTAAGTTTTTCGAGCTGAGAGAGGGCCAGGATTTCCGTTACAATCCGGCGACACGCCTGCTCGTCCTTAACAGGCCACTTTCAGACGGTGAGAAGCTCGGCATTTATTATCAGACTTCCAGTGGAAATACTGTTGGGAATCTACAGGATACATCAAGAATTGTTCTGAAAATGATCAAGCCCCCTTTGATATTCTTCCCCGGGGATTCACTTGATCCACATCCTGTTACACACGAAGACTCAGCTTATCTTGAGATCTGGAACTACGAGCTAAGGAATTACTACAGTTTAAATGCGGCGAATATTTCGGCTGACCAGCTTACGCTGATTATCTACAAGGATTCGTCAGGCGTACTGAAAATGGCTGAAAACGGCAAAACCTATCTTCAACTTCTCGGACTGGATGCCAATGGCGACGGCAAAGTTGACAGGGTTACGAACAGAGGATTCACGATTCTTGATGAAGAAAATGGGATCCTCGCCTTCCCCAACCCTTTCCCGTTTGCGGACACAGTGTTAAGTGAGCCTGATTCGTCTTTTTACTGGAAACCACGGGTTTCTCCCGAGGATGGTAAAAAGTATGTCATTGTCGTTAAAATGGCGCGGGCGGTCAAAACATACCACCTTGGTTTTGATGTCATTGAAGGAAGTGAAGTTGTTACTGTCAATGGCCAGAGGCTGCAGAGAGGCAGGGACTATACCATTGATTACAGCCTTGGATATTTGACGATAACGAATTCCTCGGTTCTCACCCCGGGTGCGGACATAGAAATTTCCTACGAGATAGCGCCCCTTTTTGCAATAAAGCAAAGATCACTCTGGGGAGCGAGGTTCAAATACACACTGGGACAGCATTTTTACATAGGCTCCACATGGCTTGGAAGGAGTGAATCTTCTCCTGAGAGGAAGCCCCGTCTCGGTGAGGAACCACTGAAAAACTTTCTCGGTGGGATTGACTTCAACCTCGACTTTGAATTTATGTTTCTTTCAAAACTTCTGAATCTTCTGCCCTTCATCAATGTAGATAGACCATCGAAATTCCAGTGGAGCGGTGAATACGCAGTATCGTTTCCCAATCCGAACACCCTGGGTAAGGCTTATCTCGACGATATGGAAAGCATCAGGGACGCTACTGATTTCCCCATCAATAGATCTTATTACATCTATGGTAGCCAGCCTCTCCTCAATACAGCGGGTGGAGAGGTACCGGCGGATACGGCAAAACTCGTTGACAGACTGGTATGGGCTTCTCCGGGCGACCTTGTAAGAAAGGGTGAGGTTTACCCGAATCTCTCTGATGAGACCCGTGATGAGCTTATGTATGTTCTCATGATTATGCCACAGGTGGACAACCCGGGGACTGATACCCTCTGGGCAAGCCTGAATACACTGATTTCCAAAGATGCGGAAGATTTTGAGAAAAAAGAGTATCTCGAGATTATCGTAAAAGGTGATGGTCTCAAGCTCCACATTGATTTTGGGAAAAATATATCCGAAAACTCCATCTGGCGTGACCGCGCAGGTAGAATCAGGAGCTTTTCACCTGATACCATTGCAGATGAGGATCTTAACGGCGATGGAATTTTTGACGCCGACTCAGAAGATGTTGGACTTGACCGCTACAAAGGTGATGACAATGCCTGGAATCCATCATCACTTGATGATGGAATTGACGATTATTACTACAATCCTGACAACCCGCATGATTACTCAAAGGTAAACGGTACGGAGGGCAACAGAAAAAGGGACTCCGAAGATCTTGATCTGGACGGTGTCCTCAATGTGTCCAACGACTACTTTGAATACACGATTGACCTCGACGATACCACATTTCTTAACCGCTACGGGTTTGAATACAATGGCTGGAAACATTACAGTATCCCCCTGCGAGACATTGATGTCCTTAAAACCTTTGGAAATCCGAGCTGGCGTTTCGTAAAATACGCAAGGATATGGATTGATGGGATTACGCGGACGGACACACTGATGATTGCATCAATTTCCGTGGTAGGTACCAAGTGGGAAAACAAAGGCGTGTTTTCAGCTGATTCCACACCGGTTGATTCGTCCGAGGTCCTGAAAGTCGGAACAGTTGACAACAAGACAAATCCCTATTACACACCCCCGCCTTGGGTGGAGATTGAAAGGGATCAGAGGGGCAGAGAACTAAAAGAAGGGTCTCTATCTCTCCAGTACTCTGGTTTGCTCCCCAATCATTACGGACTCACGAGGCGGATCCTTTACCAGGAAGAGGACTTTCTGACATACAAAAAAATAGAATTTTCTGTAAAAGTCAAGCCCGGCACCCCCTTACCCTATCCGGAAGTTTTTGTCAGATTCGGTGATACAATGAACTTCTACGAGTACAACTTTCAGATACCTGATGATGAATGGCACAGGGTTGTAATAGACATTGACAGCCTCACTCAGTTTAAACTCGGTTACATAAGGAGGAATCCGGCTGACACGAGCTATCACCGTGTGGGTGCCTACGGAGTCAAAGGCAACCCCACATTTGGACGCGTAAAAGTTTACATGATAGGTATCCGAAATGTATCAAACACTCCCATGTCAGGCACTGTCTGGGTGGACGACATCGTGCTTACGGATCCAATAAGAGAGAGAGGTTCAGCTGTCTCCACAAAACTCAGGCTGAGCCTTGCAGACTTCACTTCTCTGAGTCTGAATTATTCGAGGGAAGAGGATAACTTTATGAAGCTCATGGATACACGGAGGACCCGTGGACAGGTGGAATCCTTCTCCTTCAATCTACAGTCCCATCTTCACAAGCTCTTCCCCAGACAGCTGGGTTTGAACATCCCCATCACATTCACTTATTCGTGGAATAGATCCCTGCCGAAGTACGAAACCAACACAGATATTCTCCTCTCCGAGGATCAGAAAAAAAACGAGCAGAGCTTTTCGTACTCCAAATATCTGCAAGCCTCTTTTTCTAAATCTGGCTCAAGATTTTTCCTCCTTAAATACCTCGTTGATCCCGTAAGCCTGTCTTTTACAAGTCGTGTTACTTCAAGGAAGTCTCCCACTCTGATAGATTCAACTGATAACCTTACGATTACGGGTAACTATGAGCTCTCAATTCCAAAATCTCTGGGGTTCAAACTGTTGGGGACAAAACTCAATTTCCTGCCGTCTTCATTTAAGTTGAGCGCCGGTTACGGTAGATCCTTCTCAAGGAGATTTGACATAAAAACACTGACCATTACGAAGAATCTTTCTCGCACTCTGAACTTTGGAACACAGACATCGTATTCTCCTTTCAGGAATTTTAGAATAGGTTACAACAGAAACCTCACATTTGACATGAACTGGAAATCACCCAGATGGTATGGAACCGAGACGCACTTTGAGGAAGGGCAAAATATCTCTTACACCCTGAATCTGATAAAGGGAT
This sequence comes from uncultured bacterium, assembly GCA_964571845.1. Classification (GTDB taxonomy): domain Bacteria; phylum Hydrothermota; class Hydrothermia; order B15-G9; family WFZT01; genus WFZT01. The sequence continues at coordinate 11,362 of CAZNDM010000115.1, forward strand.
TTGCCCCCACAATCTCCTACTCAGGCAACTATCGGGAGGATCACTCAAAAGACATACAGATTGAGAATGCACCCGATCTGAGAAACGCCGCCTTTAACAACGAAATCAGGGTTTCAGCAAGTATTCCTGTGAGCGAGGCACTGCGGAAAATTGCATCACTCAGAGACGAATCAAAAGACAGGGATCTCGTGAATGCTGGTCCCGTCCATTACATCCTTTACACGCTTGAAAAATTGTCAAGGGTGATTGCCTCTCCGAATCTCTCCTACAGGAATTCCTTCAACTTGCAGAAATACTTCATGCTGGCAAGGCCTGAGATGCCTTACAGGCTTGGATTTGCACGCAATTTTCAGGTTCCTTCTTATGATTCTACGAGGGATACGAGGACGAGTACGAATTCCTACAATCTCGATGGCTCCCTGACAATACCATTTTTGAATTTAAACTACAGCCTGGACTACAGGTATTCAGAAAACCGTCAATACGGAAGCGCCAATTATACCAAGGGCTACACCCTGCCGCGTATCCAGCTCACATTTTCCACTCTTTCAAAGCTTCTTGGCAGGTTCGGCGATAAGTTCAGCGCCGTTACACTGACTTCAGGAATAACCAGAACATTGACAGAAAACGGTAACTTGATGCTCAATAAAGTTACAAGCAAAACATCGGAGTTGAACCTCTCGCCAAATCTCACGGTGGTTCTGAGGAACGGTCTCCAAACAACTTTCCAGTACACGAGGAATACCTCAAGGACGGAGTATTTCGACCTCCTGTCAACACCTCTTACATCTGTCAGGACTGACCTGAGCATTAATTCTTCCTACACATTTTCAAGGCCGGGCGGTTACACGATAAATCTGCCGGGTAATCGCGTTATCCGTATCAAGAGCAGACTCAATTTAAACATGATGATAAGGTATTCTCACAACACCCAGAAGAGGAAAACTGTGATAAGTGACATGGTAACCAAGAGTTTTTCACTCACAGGAAGTTATGAGTTTGCAAGGAATATCCTCGGCTCACTACAGATATACTATTCTTCAAACGGAAACAGGCTGACGGGCAGAACAAACCACAGTATATCCCTGAATGCGACTGCTCAATTTAATTTCTGATAACCTCACTTCTTTTGAAAAGAAGGCACTTACTTTTTTGCTGGTCTCTTTTTTGGTCGGAAGCATTATTGAACTTTCTGGCACTCGACATCATGGCGAGCAGAGAAGAGTTGATCTCAACAGCGCCTCTCTCGAAGAGCTTTCTGCTGTGCCTGGAGTTGGTGAAAAGACCGCACAAAAAATACTGAGATTCAGGGAAAAACAGGGACGCATCAGCAATCTGGACGAAATTGAAGATGTTGTTGGAAAGAAAAAATTCAAAAAGATCAGGAGATACCTTACCGTTGAGGGACAGAATTGAGGCTGGTATCCTGAAGAATCTTTTTTTCTTCTGGTCAAATACCGTTCCGTGCAGGGTCTATGGAAAGATTTTCTACGACGAACCTGTGATTTATGTTTTCTGGCACTGTAAAATGTTTGGCTTAATTAAACTGATGAGGAGAAGGGGAATATATGTGCTTGCGTCAAAACACAGAGATGGAGAGAAGATTGTTCAGATTGTGAAAAACTATGGCTACAGATTTGTTCGTGGCTCAACCTCCCGTGGTGGAATTAGTGCGTTAAAAGAGATAGTGAGACTTTTGAGAAGTGGCAAACAGATAGCCTTCACACCTGATGGTCCTCGTGGACCGAGATGGAAATTCCAGGAAGGTGCGTTTTTTGCATCAAAAATCACTGGCATTCCACTCGTCTTTGTAGGTGTGGGATACAGCAGAAAAATCGTGCTTCCGACATGGGATCTATTCGAGATACCTTTACCTTTCTCCAGGTGTGTGGTATATTCATCTCTTCCTTACAGGTTAAAGGAAGGGGACACTGTTCAAAAGATGGAAGAGCTTCTTACACAGTACACACTCAGGGCTGAGGCTATTGCAAATGGTAAAATTTGACACGATTATAGGACATAACAGGATAAAAAATTACTTCTCAAAGATAATCGAGGAAGACACACTCGCCCCCACATACCTTTTTTACGGTCCTGAAGGTGTGGGTAAGTCCTCTTTTGCTCTGGAGATAGCTAAAGCTTATAACTGCGAGGCAGAAGAAAAGCCGTGTAACGAATGTCCTTCGTGCAAAAAGTTTTCAAAACTTATACATCCTGATCTTCTGGTAATTTACCCATCAAAGCCGGAGAACCTAAGAAATCTTGCAATAGAGCAGGGGAAGCTGAAGCCGGATGAGTTTGATCCAACAAAGAACATAACCATTGATCAGGTGAGGGAGCTTCAGACAGAACTCACCCGTCCGCCTTTCATGGCGAAAAAGAGATTTGTCCTCTTTCTGTACGCAGATTGTCTGAACATTGAAGCACAGAACGCTCTTTTGAAAACCCTTGAAGAGCCACCTGAAAATTCTGTCTTTTTCTTGATAACATCAAACATAGGGAAGATTTTGCCGACCATAAGGTCTCGTAGCCGTCTCATAAAATTTTCGGGCTTGAAATTTGAAGAGTTTAAAACCTATCCGTTTAAAACGACATACCCTGTTTCCTTGCTATACAGACTATCCGAAGGTAGCATAGGCAGAGCTTTGAAATTACTTGAAACGGAATTTTTACCTGTGAGGATAGACATTCTCAACACACTTGCCGAAAGGGACCCTGACGGTTTTGTCAACATCCTGAGAACGAGGATTTTAAATCGGGATGATGCCCAGGATTTTTTAAAAATGTACATGACGATCACCCGCGACTTACTTCTTGTAAAAACTGGCTGCGAAAATCTAATTTCGAATATAGACCTGAAAACATTGATAAAGACGACGGCTCGAAAGTTATCGTACAGACAGATTGAGGATCTTATATCCGCGGGATATCAGGCAGAAAACTATCTATCGAGATACCTGAATCTTGAGAGCATTTTTACAATTCTCGCCGGAAATTTCGCATTTTAAAAACAAAAAACTTTGTTTCTGGATCTAAATCCAAAAATACATCTCGATTTTGTGTTTAAAAGTCGTGAAAACAGAGGTATGTAAAACTTTTAATTTTGTTCATTCTGGTTTATAATTAGCGGTCTGGGAGGAAGAATATGCCGGAAAACATTTTACCAACATTAATAGAAGAGGAGATTCGTTCTTCTTATATTGACTATGCAATGAGTGTTATCGTGGGGCGTGCCCTCCCTGATGTCAGGGATGGGCTGAAGCCCGTTCAGAGGCGTGTCCTCTATGCCATGCGCGAGCTCGGCTTGCTGCCCAACAGACCCTTCAGAAAATCCGCCACTGTTGTCGGTGAAGTCATCGGTAAGTATCACCCCCACGGTGATGGTCCTGTTTACGATACCCTTGTCAGAATGGCGCAGGATTTCTCTCTAAGATACCCGCTGATAGACGGTCAGGGAAACTTTGGATCCATTGATGGAGACCCACCTGCTGCATACAGGTACACTGAGGCAAGGCTCTCAAAGGTCGCCCTCGAGATGCTCACCGACCTGGACGAGGAGACCGTTGACTTTGTCCCCAATTTTGACGGAAGACTCAAAGAGCCCACAGTACTGCCCTCCAGATTCCCCAACCTTCTCGCCAATGGATCCTCTGGAATCGCCGTCGGTATGGCAACAAACATACCACCCCATAATGTCGCCGAGCTCGTTGATGGAATCAAGGCTGTTATCGACAATCCTTCAATATCTGACGATGAACTTCTCACATACATCAAAGGACCTGATTTTCCCACCGGTGGCACAATAGTCGGTATCTCCGGTATCAGAGAAGCTTACAAGACAGGTCGTGGAAAGGTCATCGTTAGAGCCAAGTACCATTTTGAGCATCCAAAGGGCAAAAATCCGCGTATAGTCTTCACTGAAATTCCATATCAGGTTTCTAAAGCAACAATCATTGAAAGGATCGCGAAGCTTGTTAAGGAGAAAAAGCTCGAAGGAATAGCGGATCTCCGCGATGAGTCTGACAGAGAGGGAATAAGAATCGTTGTAGAAGTTAAAAGGGGTGCCAACGAAGAGGTTGTCCTAAACAGGCTCCTCAAGCACACTCCTCTTCAGGATACATTCGGAATTATTCTCCTTGCTCTTGTTGATGGTGAGCCTCGCGTGCTCTCTCTCAAACAGATGATCGAGGCTTATATCAATCATCGCGTCGAAGTAGTTGAACGGAGGACGAGATACAGACTGAAAAAGGCAGAGGACAGGGCTCACATACTTGAAGGATTCAAGATTGCCATAGCAAATATTGATAGGGTGGTGGAGATAATTAAATCCTCAGCTGATCAGAATGAAGCGAAGTCCCGTCTGATGACCGAATTTGAGCTTTCAGAGGCGCAGGCAAAAGCCATACTTGATATGAGACTCGGAAATCTCACACGCATGGACATCAACAAAATTGAGGAAGAGTATCAGAAGCTCCTGAAGGACATTGAAAGGTTCAGAGCAATTCTATCTTCTCGCAGACTCCTTTTCGAGGTTATCAAGGAGGAACTCGATGATATAAAGGCAAAGTTTGGAGACAAGAGGAGAACGGAGATACTCTCAGAAGAGCCGGTGGACATATCCATCGAGGACCTTATACCGGACGAGCCTGTTGGAATAACGCTGACCTATCAGGGGTACATCAAGAGAACTCCCCTCAGATCATACACGGCTCAGGGAAGGGGTGGAGTTGGACGCCGCGGCATTTCCACTTATGAAGACGACTTTCCATGGCTCGTAACAGTTGCGAGAAACCACGACAATCTGCTTCTTCTATCCAACCTCGGTCGCGCCTATTTGATGAAAGTTTACCACATATCAGAAGGTTCACTTCAGGCCAAGGGAAAGCCCATAAAGACTTTCCTGAGATTGAGAGACGGTGAGAAGATTATTGAGCTCATACCCTTCCGTGAGTTTGATGAAAACAAGTATGTTTTTATGGCCACATCACACGGTATCGTTAAGAAAGTTCCTTTAACTGCCTTTGCCAATGCGGGCAGAGGTGGAATCATTGCAATAAAACTACTTGAAGATGACTATGTGATCGGTTCAGTTATAACCGGCGGTGATGATGAGATTATCATTGCCAAGACCAACGGAATTGGTGTGAGATTCCACGAGTCTGATGTCAGACCCATGGGTAGAGCCTCGATTGGTGTGAGAGGTGCAAAGATTGAGGATAATGCGAGGGCAATCTCCCTTGTCCGCGTTGCAAATGGAGATAACCTCCTGATTGTCACGAGAAAGGGATATGGTAAAAAATTAAAGATAGAAACCATCAGAAAGGTCAGAAGAGGCGGTAAAGGTGTGAGGTTTACAAAAGTGGATCAGAAGACAGGTGAGCTTGTAAAAGTGAGTGCGATCAATGGAGATGACGATATAATTTTGATCACGCAGAAGGGAATAGTGCTCAGACTCAAATCGGAGACCGTTAATTTCTACAGCAGAAATGCACGGGGTGTCAGACTGATGAGGGTCAAAGACGACGATTTTGTAGTTGATGCCGCAGTTATCCGGAAGACAGAGGAGGAAGGATGAACCTTTTGGTCTCTATAATTTTTTCGTTAAACCTGCCATTCGGTTCCTCACCGGCGCTTAAAAATGCGGTGATGTCACTTGTGATCCCCGGATCTTCGCAGATCCTGAACGGATCAAAAATTAAAGGGTATTCCTTTGTCGCAACTGAGATATTCGGTATTCTCGGCAATTTCTATTACACAAGGGAAGCGCAGAAATTTGTGGAGAGGTACAAAACTTATGCTTACACGGTAGCCGGGGCAAATCCTGAAATATCGGATGAAGATTACTGGGATGCAATTGAGAGGAGACGGACAAGGGAGGAGTACATAGAGTACCTCTGGAGGCTTGCAAGAAGTTATTATCCAACGGATCCGGCAAGACAGCAGGACTTTGTCAACAGTCGGATGGTTGAAGGCACATGGAGCTTCCCAACGCTTGAGGAATGGTTCAGTTACAGAAAGATGAGAAGACAGGAGAGGTCAAGCCTTTCCAATGCAAGTGTAATGGTGGGTGTCATCATAGCAAATCACATCTTTTCGGCACTCGATGCATTTGTATCAACGAAACTGGCAGCCAGAAAAGTATCGTTTGAGACCCGTGTGGGTCCCTGGACTTCTTCAGTTTCGTTGACCTACAGATTTTAGTATGACAGATTTTGACTTCAAAAAATACTGGCAGGAAAGACTGGAGATTGTAAACAGGGCTTTAAATTATTATCTGCCGGAAGATGCCAACGGTCCGCAAATCCTGGTCGAGGCTATGAGGTACACGCTGTTTGCGGGCGGAAAGAGGTTGAGACCACTTCTGTCTATAATAGGTTATGAGCTCTCTGGAGGCAGGGATCTTGAGGGAGAGCTGCTTCCGGTTGCCTGTGGAATTGAGATGATCCACACTTTTTCGTTGATACACGACGATCTGCCCGCAATGGACAACGACGATTTCAGGAGAGGTAAACCCACGAACCACAGGGTGTTTGGCGAGGCTATAGCCATCCTTGCTGGAGATGCCCTATTTTCTCATGCATTTTACACGATTGTTCAATCCAGAATGCCGCCGGAGAGACTCGTTTCTGTACTCAAGGAGATCACAGATGCCATAGGTCTTGACGGCATGCTTGGAGGTCAGGTTGCTGATGTAACGGGAGAGAACAAGCCCCCGTCCGAGGAAATAGTGGAATACATTCATTCGAGAAAGACAGGGAAGTTTATCAGGGCGTCTCTCAAAGCAGGAGGTCTTGCCGCAGGTGCACCCGGTGATGTCATTGACCTCTTTCACAGAGTGGGAGATAAGATCGGTTTAACCTTCCAGATCGTTGACGACATTCTTGACGAGATAGGAGAAAAGGACAAGCTTGGCAAGAGTGTGGGCAAGGACAGGGAAAGCGGGAAACAGACCTACGTGAGGGTATATGGGCTTCAAAGGGCAAAGGAGAAGGCACGCGAACTTGCTGAATCAGCCATTTCCGAAGTTGAGGATCATTTCGGCTTTCAGAAGGGGAGACCTTTGATAGATCTGATTAAATTTATCGTAGAAAGGAACTACTAACCTTGAATCCGTTCTTGCAGATTTTCACAAATAAATACTTCATTGTGCCCCTTTTCACGGGTTTTCTCGCCCAGACTTTCAAATTTTTTCTGTACTGGTTTATCAGGAAAAAGCCGGATTTCAGGTGGTTTTTTTACACAGGAGGCATGCCAAGTGCCCATTCTGCGTCGGTTATGGCACTTTCAACCATTGTGGGAAAGCACAAGGGTTTTGATTCCGCAATATTTGGCGTAACATTATACTTCAGTTTGATCGTGATGTACGATGCTGCCGGTCTCAGGAGGGCAGCCGGGATGCAGGCGAGAGTGATAAACAGAATGATCGAGGAGCTAAAAATTGCACACAGAATCAGGGAAGAGAGGCTCAGAGAGTTTCTGGGACATACACCATTTGAGGTCTTTGTGGGTGCTCTGTTCGGGATTTTTGCAGGAGTTATAATGGGATGAACATTTATCAGATGCTTTTTCAGATTGCCTTTTTCGCACCGCCGTTTTTACTTGCCCTGAGTTTACACGAGTTCGCCCATGCGTACAGTGCGTATAAACTCGGGGATCCTACGGCAAAGATGATGGGGAGGCTCACTCTGGATCCATTCAAGCACATTGATATAATCGGACTTGTGATGCTGTTTCTCGTGCATATCGGGTGGGCAAAACCTGTGCCGGTGAATTACAGCAGGTTGAGAAATCCGAAAAGAGATGCAGTTATTGTGGCTTTCGCAGGTCCCGGTATAAATCTACTTTCTGCCATCATCGGCGGAGTGATATTCAGATTCACCAGTCAACTTGCGCTTCCCCGGTATTTTGATATTCTGAACAACATGCTTCTCGTTTTCGTTCTGATCAGTTTGATCCTGGCGTTTTTTAACCTGATACCTGTGCCTCCACTTGATGGCTGGCGTATTGTTACAGCTTATTCAGATCCGGTAAAATTGCGTGTTTACGAGACTTACGGAATTTTCCTGCTGCTGTTTTTATTCTTCTCCCCATACATCATAGGGGTTGATCTGCTCGGAATGTATTTAAGACCCCTTGTCGGAATTTTCACTAAACTGACAATAGGTGTGGACCTTTCAAAAAGTTTTATCTGAGGAGAAATTTATGAGAGCAGATGATCTTGGCCATTCTTCTTTTGAGATATTGAGAAAAGCCCGCGAGCTTGAGAGGGCGGGCAAAGAAGTTATTCACTTACACATCGGAGAGCCGGATTTCAAAACACCGGATAACATTGTAGAAGCCGCTTACTCTGCAATGAAGGAGGGTTTTACCCACTACACGGACCCGCAGGGAATACTGGAACTGAGGGAGGCGATATCCTGGTATCAGAAACAATACAGAAGGGTTGAGATTGATCCCTCACGCATCATTGTAACTCCAGGTGCTAAAATGATGATTCTTTATTCATTGCTCGTAACAGTTGAGCCGGGCGACGAAGTTATTTATACTGATCCCGGATACATGTCCTACAGGTCTCATATCAATCTTGCAGGTGGGGTACCGGTTCCGTGGAAACTGTCTGCGGATGATGGCTTCTTGCATGATCCTGATAGATTGAAAAGCCTGATAACTCCGAGGACAAGGGCAATTATTCTAAACTTTCCCCACAATCCCACAGGTGTTACCATTGATGGAGATACCCTGAGGGAGTTGATGCGTATAGCGGTTGAAAATGGAATTTATGTTGTTTCTGATGAAATCTATTCGAGAATACTCTTTGAAGGTGAGCATATAAGTGCTCTTGGACTTGAGGGTAGCGACGAGTTTCTTTTCCTGATAGATGGATTTTCAAAAACCTATGCGATGACAGGGTGGCGTATAGGTTACGGGGTGGTTCCTTTAAAGTTTGTGCAGAAGGTTGTCAAGCTCCAGATGAGTACAGTTTCCTGTGCCACTTCTTTTGTGCAGAAGGCTGCTATTGAGGCTATCAAGGGACCACAGGATTCTGTGGACTTAATGGTAAATGCATTCAAGAGGCGGAGAGATATAACACTGGACATATTGAGAGCTGCGGGTATTGATTATGTGAAACCGCAAGGGGCTTTCTATGTATTCCCGAATCTTGGGGTTGATACAGATAGATTTGCTGGTTTTCTGCTCGATGAATTTGGGGTTGCTGTGCTCCCCGGATCGTACTTCGGTGAGCAGGGCAGGGGACATATCAGAATTTCTTTTGCCAACAGTGATGAAAAGATCAGGGAGGGTGTTTCCCGTATCATCCGTGCACTCGAGAAGTTTAATGTTTATAAGGAGGAGAGGAGATGAGGATCGCTTTACCGGTAAAATACGGGACAGGTCTGGAGGATGAGATCGAAGAACACTTTGGAAGGGCAAGGTTCTACGCAGTTGTGGATGTCGATGAAAATGGGGAGATAACCCGGTATCAGAGTAAGGAGGTCCCCTTCGAGGAGCATGGTCCCGGAGACATTCCAGGATGGCTCAGGGGTTTTGATGTAGATGTGGTTATTGCACGGGGTATGGGACACAAGGCTGTGGACTTTTTCAACCAGTTTGGTATCAGAGTGATTATGGGGGCATCAGGCAGGATAAAAGAAGTAATAAGTCAGTTTATCTCGGGCAATCTCAGGACAGAAGAGTGGGAGTGTGATAAGGATCACGGATAGAGTTCTGCCACTTTCCTGTGAAATTTTATCCTGAACAAAAGGATGGATGCTGGATTTCTTCCGTAGTAAACTCTGTTTGTCAGGAGAGAGACAACGAGCTCTCTATCCGGATCAACGAAGAGGGAGGTGCCTGTAAATCCGAGGTGTCCGAATGTATTTTTTCCAAAGAATCTTGCAGGTGAGCCCTGTGTCCACAGTGCCCAGCCGAGTCCTCTTCTCTGGTTTTGAAACTCTTTCTGTGGCATAACTGCATCCACAAACACCCGTCTTGGCAGGCCAAAGTGAGATATGCCGGAGATACCTTCAAGCCACATGAGACCAAGCTTTGCGACATCGAAAGCAGTTGAAAAGATGCCTGCGTGGCCTGCCACTCCGCCCAGTGCAAAGGCATTCTCGTCGTGTACCTCTCCGCAGAGCCTCCTCTTTCTCCAGGGACAAAATTCAGTTGCAATACACCTTTCCCTGTCAATGGGTCCGTAGTCAGTATTCTGGAGACCTATGGGATCAATTACTGTCTCACGAACAACATCTCGAAGACTTTTACCCGTGATTCTCTCGAGTGCCCATCCGATTATCATGTATCCAAGGTCAGAATAAACGATCATTTCTCCGGGAATGTACGATAACTCAGTCGATAAAACAGCCCTTTTTATCTCCTCTCCTTTCATCTTTTTGTAAAATGGCTTCCACGATGGAAGACCTGCACTGTGCGTGAGCAGGTGCCTGAAAGTGATTTTCCCTATGTCAAAAAGTTTATCAGTGGAAGAAACGGGCCTTTTCCCCGTAAATTCAGGTATAATCGAGCTTACCGGTATATCAATGGAGAAACCTTTCTTGTAGAACAGACTGAGCAGAGCCGTGGTAACAAAGATCTTCGTCAGGGATGCTATGTCATAAAGGGAATCATCCCCTATATTTCTTTCCGGTTCTCTATCTGGATTGGGCTTTCCAACTCGAACATGATAAACGAGGTTCCCCTTATAAAAAATTGCACTGCTTGCGGCAGTGTAAACAGAGAATAGTCCAGACTCAAGTAATTCGGTGATTTCTCTCTCCATTTTAAAGACCTCCCGCTCTCCTTTTTTCTTCGTAATTTTCCATTTTCAAATTTTGACCAAAAAATCGAAATCCAATTTTTGCCACTCTAACATGGCGCTCAAAACACCTGTTTATGCATACTTTTTAAAATATCAATTACAGTTGTATCCCCAGGGGTTTCATAATTCGTACGGAGGTGGATATTATATACACTAAATTGGTGGTATTTGCAACAAACAGTCTTGACAGTACCCTCACATCCTTGAAGGAAGCATGATCTTAACTGCTCTTGGTACAATCCTTATGCTCACAGGCAACTTCCCCATTGGTTCAGAATCCACATGAAAGAAGGAGTCGCCTGTGATTTCCACCTCTTTTCCTTTGATAAGAATTACATCCGACCATCTGTGGTGGTTGCTGTTCAATATGGACCAGAGATACCTTAAGTCATCGAACAGACCGGATCTTGTAAATATGCAGATGTCGAGAAGTCCATCAAAAATTGAGGCATTGGGCGCAATCTTCAACTTGCCTCCGTAAAGGGAGACATTGTTTACCATTACCTGGTATCCATAAAATCTTTTTCCGTCAACCAGAATATCCATTTTTGATGGGGTGTATCTTGTGAAGTAGTAGTACGCGCCTGTAAAAATGTAGCTCAGTCTTCCGAGGAACCATTTGAGTTTGAACGGGAAGTTGTTTACTGCAACTCCGTCAAGACCTGCGCCGACCATGAGAATGAAATACCTGTCATTTGCCTTTCCAACATCGATTTTTCTGGGACGCCCGTGCAGAAGAATGTCAATTGCATCAAAGGGGTCACGCGGGATCCCAACTTCAAGTGCAAAAACATTTGTAATTCCAAACGGGATGACACCAACTATTATGTCGGATCCAATGACACCGTTTATGACTTCATTTAGTGTGCCATCACCACCGATGGCAACGACCATATCAAATCCGAGATCCACAGCCTCTCTTGCCAGATTTGTTGCATCGAGCGGAGCTCTCGTTTTTACAAGCTCAATCTCATTTCTCCCGTTGTCCGCGAGTTTCTTCAGACCGAGGTCAAGAAAAAGTGCATAGGCACTCTTTGCCTTCTTTGACATGGGATTGTAAATCAATCTAATTTTCATCTTCTGACATAATAAATGATTCCGTCAATTTCTTCAATGGTGACTTTCTTTTCGAGGAGCAGGAGATCCAGGTGCCCCTGAGTCTCTGAAAGTGCAAGAAATCGCTGGTGGTCCGGGAGATTTGGAAATATCTCACGGCAGATCTCAAAGAGTGTTCGGGGCTCTTTGCCGATTTTTGAAAAGACTTCATTTTTCCTGTGCTCGTAATGGGCAAGTTTCCTTTTTATAATCTTTTCATGTTCACTGAACGGCGCACCGTGACCGGGAAGAATGAGATTGATCCCCGTTATTCTGAGGGTCCTTTTTAGTGATTCAATGTAAGACGGAAGACTCAGAGGTCTTTCCTTCTCTCCGGGTAAAGGTGGTTCCAGTACGGGATTGGATGTGATGCCTTCAAGCAGATGATCTCCTGAGATGAGTTTGTCCTCAATTCTCAGAATTATGTGGCCTGATGCATGACCGGGAGTGTAAATAATCTCTATTTCCTGGTCA
>CAZNDM010000116.1:0-12810 GCA_964571845.1 uncultured bacterium
AAAATAATAGGTAATGCAGATGAAAACATAAATAAGGACGCATGGGTATGCATATGCTTTGCTCCAGGATGTCAATCAAGTGAAGAGTACATGGTCGGATATGCTGAATACGCTGCAGAGAGGTATAACAGTACATCTTAAAGTTGGAAAAACGGGGACGGTACACACTGTTGTGTACCTCCCCGTTTTTTTAAAATATATCTATCCATTTGAAGTACTTTAGCACAAATAATTCATATTACATTTATGATCCTCGCTCCAATCTCCTCGCCAGTGTAACAGAGGATATCTTAAATACCATCAAAAGCTGGTGGCAGGGATCGAGTGATTTTTCTCACCAAGGCAGGTCCTCCGAAATCGAAAGAGAAATTCAGGAAATGAAAGTCCGTACAGGCTTTTTGAATATTAAGAAAGATGAGCCATATTTCGACAAAATCTCATTTCCCTTTACAAAAGAGAGTATCAGGGAAAAACTTGAGAATAATCTTTCGCACCTTGTGCTGGAAGTCACCCAAAACTGCAATTTCAGATGTAGATACTGCGTTTACTCCGGATCGTACAAACATGAAAGGACTCACAGTCCCGTAAACATGAGCGAGGAGGTTGCCTTAAAGGCACTTGAATTTTTGAGAAAAAGATCCAGAGATGAGAATACAATAAGAATCGGATTTTACGGAGGGGAGCCTCTACTCAATTTTAAGCTGATAAAATTTATCGTTCTTAGAGCCTCAAAAATTTTCAAAGATAAAAAGGTGAGATTTTCATTGACGACAAATGGGGCACTTCTAAAGGACCACATTATTGAGTATCTGGTTGATCACAAGATCTTCACTTTTGTATCAATCGATGGACCAGAAGAGGTTCACGATAGGTACAGGGTGGACTTGAGGGGTAATGGTACATTTAAAAATATTGTTACAAATTTAAAAAATTTCAAAAAACGTTTTCCAGAATTCTACAACAAGCATGTAGGTTTTGTTACAGTTTTATCTCCGCCGTTTCAGCTTAAAAAAGTTCTTGAATTTTTCAACAATTGGGAGTTAAAAACCGATGCCCCTCATTTTATCACCCTTGTGGATCCGGTAAACACAGACTTTTACACTACTTATATGAAACCTGAGGACAGAGAAAAATACAAAAGTGAATACCGGGCACTTGCCAGGGAAGAACTTGAGAGATTTATCAAAACGGGAGAACCCGGAAAATTCAGCGACTTTCTGATCTATCTTAAAGACCTGATAAACTTCCACAACAGAAAGATGGGAAAGATAGGCTCAACTCTATTTTTAAGTGGATTTTGCATTCCAGGACACGATAGAGTGTTTGTAACACCAGACGGTTCACTTTACCCATGTGAGAAAGTACACACTCATTTCAAAATCGGGGATCTTTTGCAGGGATTCTATTTCGACAAAATCTTTCGGGTAATCGACAGGATCGTCCAAATAAGAGACAAAATGGGATGCAGATCGTGCTGGCTCGGCAGATTGTGTTCAATGTGTTTTGCAAATATAATGCGAAATGAAGAAGTGAGAAAAGATCTTATCCGGAAGGAATGTCAAATAAACCAGAATAAGTGGCAAACAATTCTGGAGTATTATATAGAAATTTTTGAAAGAAATCCGAAAGCACTCGAAAAACTTAAATTGTGAGTTTCGGAATGGAGGAAAATCATGTGGGCTATCATAATTTTCAGCTTTATAACAGCCGAAGGGTACATCTCCGGGGTCAGGTCCGGAGGTTATGTGTTTCAGCGGGACTCGCTCCTCTACATCTTCAACTGTGTAATGGGACTCGATTCTTTCCCCCTCTACTTAATCGATCTCAACAGGAGACAAATATTGGACAAAATGTATATAAGAAAGGGAAACGGACCCGGCGAACTCAGGTCTATTTATGGATTCAAAGGATTTTTCGGCGACGGAGACAGTGTGTATGTGTTTGATGGATTCAAAAAAAGTATCATGATCTTCAGTATTGCCAATAAAGCACAGGTTGGCGAAATCGTTACTTCATCAAAAGGAAAACTCGCCGGCAAGTACGGCGGTAAACTCATCTTCTCTCAATCCGAGGGCGTTATGATTGGGAATAAATTTGTTAAATTTTTAAACATAAATGAAAAAAACGAGCTGAAAAGACGAATACTAAAGGGATTGGATGGACTGGTTTTCCTCAAAAAAGATTCACTTTTCTGGATCCACCCTGTACTTTCTACTCTGTTCGGCTACGACTTAAAAAAGAAAATCACTTTCCTACAGAAAAAAGGACCGGGGAAAATGAAAGGGGATGTTAAAGTAAAAAAGAGAGGAAGAGGTGTAATAGCTATTCCTGATCCCAACATCTCTTCTTTTGTGGTTGGTGAAAACTCCATCTACATTTTTCGAAACTCTCCCACGGATGAAAAAGAAAGATACTTAATTACATACAACACCAGATCAGGTAAATTCAAAGTCGAAAAGGCTCCTTACTTTATATCACTTGCCGGATTCTTCGATAGTAGAATTTTTTACTTCAAAAACGACACCCTATATTTCTCTAAACCTGTGAAATGACAGAGCTATTCCTAATCTTGATTTTCGGGAAGATCACAATAATGCATAGCGGCATACCACCAATATACCAGGTAATTGACAGTCTTCTGTATGTCTGGAATCCATACGGTGAACTTTATATTGTTGATCCCATAAAGGACACCTACAAAAAAGCAGACTTTCCTGATGTAAGGAGAAGATACGTATTATCACGAAATGGGAAACATTATTTTTACAATAAAAAGCTCAAGAAGATCTTAATCCTTGACGCAAGAGGGAAACGATCCCTCCAGCTATCAAAAAATATGATATATGGAGACAATTTCAGGATTTTTGGCAGGAATATTTATTTCATTCTGTACGGTGATTCAATGATGTTCGAAGTCCTGAATACTGATAATGATTCTCTCTGGTTCTTTTTGAAAAGAGATGCCGAAGATTCCATTATCTCAACATTCAGTATCAACAAGGATGGTATATTTATCTACAATCCAATCACAGGAAAGTTGAAAGTTTATTCATTGTCGGGTGTAAAGATCAGGGAATTCGCGATTCCAGAACCTGATTCGGGAATGTGGGGACTTTTCAAAGATGGGGCAAGCGTAATATATTATGGTGGTGTCGCTGAAATCGTCAGTTTGGACGATGGGAGGATTTTAGTTTCATGCTTTCAATATCGCGATCGAAAATCTATATGGCCCAGGACATTTCTGATATCCCTTCCCGACTCAAGGATCTTAAAAACTTTCGATGGAGTTGTCTTTCTCGCTGGCAAAATCCAGAATTTTTTGATCTATTTGTCTTTTAAACGTAAAAACTGGGGGATTGAAATATGGAAAGAGAAATTATCAAACTAATAGGTTTTGAAAATCCAGAAGATAATTCTCGAGACGATTCCAGTGAAATATGCAAATGTGTACTGAGTTCAGGATGTAAATTCAACCTTGGTTATCTCCAGGGTTATGCAGATTCAACTATGATAATCGAAAATGAAGATTTCTGAACTTCTCTCTTATTCCATCAAAAAAGAATACATAAGTTTTCCTGTCCTGGTTGCTCTTGGTTTAACCCTTCTGAATTCACTTCTTGATCTCTACATCGTCAGATTGATAAAAACAGCCGTTGACACACTCAAGAATTCTCTCGAGATCCAGAATTTCTTTTTGCTCCTTGGTTTTATTTTAGTGCTCAAGACAGTCTCACTTGCCGGGAATGTATTCGCTGGTTACTTCTTAGGTCTCTACAGAAAGAGAATGGCCCTTCACAACCAGATTGAAGCGATCAGGAATTTCCTTCATACGAGATATACCAGTTTACTAAAAGCGGATCGGGGAGATATAGCCAGAAGAATCATTTCGGATGCGACAGCAGCCTCCAAATTTGGCCCGGACCTGCTGACGGTATTGCTGAAAAATCTCGTTTTACTATTCGGAAGTTTGCTTATCATGTTTCAACTCTCACCGTCATTTCTCACAGTTACACTGTTATTTCTTGTTATCTACAGCTCATTCAATCTATTTTCGACCAGCAAGGTTCGTAGCGAATTCGAAGAAGCAAGAAAGTCCGCCTCAAGAGCCACAGCAATGATACTCCATCCTATTTATAATCTGCTTATGATAAAAGCATACTCCATAGAGACACGCATACTCAGGCGTATCGAAAAAGCTTTGAGTGATTATACCTATAAACAATTGAAAGCCACGGTATCCCGCGGAATTTTATCAAGTATTGGGAATTTTATTTCAACCCTTTACATGATCATCTCTATGGTACTCGCAGGAGTTTTACTATCGAGCGGTCACATAACCTTTGGAACAGTTGCTTCCATTTTTGTCCTCACACAAATTGTAATTAATTCACTGGAGGCTGTTAGCTCTTTTGTTTTAAACTTAAACCAGACATACCCTTCTTTTAAAAGACTGTATGACCTTAAGAAGCTGGAAAAAGACCGGACAGAGTCCGGAAAAATTCCTGCAAATCACAAGATTGAATTTAAAAATGTCTCTTTCTCAATCGATGGAAAATCGATTTTAAAAAATTTGAATTTAACCATTGACGATGGTGAGTGGGTCGGAATCGTGGGGAAAAGCGGTGAAGGGAAATCCACACTTGTTAAGTTACTCACAGGGATCTACACCGATTACACGGGGAAAATTACTATTGGAGGAATTGATATCCGGGAAATCGGTCAAAAAACGCTGAGAGAAATCGTTACATACATTCCACAGGAAGATTACATCATTGAGGGAACTATACGCGAGAATTTAACAATAATAGGCGATTTTTCTGATCATGAACTTTGGACCAGTTTGAAAATTGCCGGGCTTGACAGTTATGTCAGATCAATTGGTGGACTCGATGTAAATATCCTGAATGCAAAGCTGATTTTATCAGGTGGAGAGAGACAAAGACTTTCCATTGCAAGGGCGTATTTAAAAGGAGGGAAGATCTACATCTTTGACGAGGCAATGAGCCAGCTGGATTCTATTAGAGAAAACCATCTTCTATACACTTTTCTTAACATGGTCGGAAACAGTACGGTTATACTCATTGCCCACAGGATCTCAACTGTCGCCAGAATGGACAAAATCTTCGTGCTCGACAATGGAAGCATCGTCGAAGAAGGCACTCATCAGGACTTAATGGAAAAATCACAAATCTATAAAAAGCTTTGTGAACTGCAGCTGGTTAAAAAATGATTTTCCTGATACTTTTAGCCTTCACTTTTAACTCCATATCTGATCTTGCCCGGTCTATTGCAGAACGAGAATTCAGCATCCAGAAAATGCTCGTGGATCTGGAATTCAAGGAAAAACCGAACATAATCCTTTACATCAATTCCCCATCTTATGATTTTTCAAAAAATTTATTTTATTATCCGTCCTACAGGACGCCTGTTGAAATCCTGCATAAGAGATTCTCAACACAGGTGGGAATTAAATTTGAGAATATTGTCCCCTTCGCAAACTTTGGAGCTTCTTTAAACTACATAAGTGAGTACGACACATATAATCTATACCTGCCAGAATCGAAAAAATCCTTTGATCTCTCTTTTAGCATAAATACTGACCTGATCAACAGTTCATACAGATTTAAGAAAAAAATTAAAGAAATCCAAAGAGAAATAGCCTTACTCGAAGCCAGAAGGAATCAAAGGAATTTCGTCAAAAACATCCAGAAAAACTACATGAAACTCCTCTATCTCAAGGAACTTCTTGATATCTACGCTCCCCTTTACCAGAAGGTTAAAGACACTCAGAAATTGCTGGACTCTATCACAAATGTGGAAAATCCAATACCTGAAGTTTACATCCATCTGATCTCCCTGTATATAACGCTTGAAAGCCGAATTCTTACACTGAAAGGGGAATTTAAAGAGTGCAAAAATAAACTGGAATCACTCCTCGATCTGGACAACATAGTCATTGAAGACAGCTTTTTCTTGATGCATCCTCCGCAAAATCAGGCGTCATCTGAATGGCATCATGATTCTTTAACATTTGAATTGGAAAGAAACATCCGCACAGAGAAACTTTCGGACATGTACTTTCCTGAAATCAACTTTAATGTGGGAATTTCTATATGGGGTCCAGGTAGAACCAATACCGAAGCTCTGAGCAAAACTTCACTCCGAAACCTTCATGCAGGATTATACTTTAAACTTCCCATTCCTTTTTCAAAAAATTACAATAACCTCATAGAAGAGCTGCATGCCAGGAAATTAAAACTTGTCAGAGCCAAACATTTGTCTTCAAACTACAGGATACTCCTGCTCAGCCAAAATTACGAAAAAATGAAAAACCTCTTTTCGATAAAAGAAAAATTTAAAAAATTACTAAAATCCGCTCTCCAGCTGTTGAAAACAGGCCGCATCTCTGCTGAAAGTTATGCCAGTGATTACTCCACGATACTGACAAATTACGAAAATATCCTTAAAACTATTTTTGAATACAACCTATCGGTCATTGAGGAGAGTGAAAAATGAAAGAAATTATTTTATCAACCATTCTGCTGATTACACCTATCTTCTCTCAAAACGGCACAGAAATTGTTTTCCCATGCACAGTTACAGTTGCGAAAAGGAGGGTAATACACAGAATCTTCACAGGCTATGGCAAAGTTAAAATCTACAAAAAATTTAAGTACAGGGCACCTTTGAGCGGGAAAGTTACTTACTTCCCATTCAACAACGGTGACAGCGTAAGAGAAGGCACACTTTTGATAAAAATTACCGACAGTTCAGCTATCTACGAGTACAGGGGACTGGTTGACGAGATAAAATCGATGGAAGAGATAGCCAAAACCGGGATTCTGAAATCCGGATATTTTTCTAAAAAAGCGAAACTGGCAAAACTCAGGGAAAAACTTAGACTCGCAGAGTTCAAATCACCATTCAACGGGATAATAACGAATGTATCGGTTTTTCAAAATCAGGTTGTAAAAGAAGGGGAAGAGCTATTTGAAATTATATACAGAGATACCTTTATCGTGGAATTGAAATTAAATCCGGTTGACGCTAAAAAAATCCGGATCGGCCTTCCGGCGAGGATTGAATTTCAGAGTGGAGAAGCTATTAAATCAGTCGTTGCGGCGAAAGAGTATTCATCATCGGGCTTAAAATTCCTGCTTCCGGTTGCCTATTTCCCGGGAATTGTTCCCGGAGAATTTGTACGAGTTGTTATTAAAAAGCCTATCAAAAGCGTTCTATCTGTCCCCACAAAATCCGTCGTTTCCGGGAAAGACGGTAAATACCACATTTTCAAAGTAAAAAACGGCCTCGCCAAATGGGTGTACATAACACCAGGGGTTAAGGGCGATGACTTTATTGAAATTCTTAAAGGAAATGTATCCGAAGGAGATACTGTTGTTCTGGACGGAAATCTTTTTCTTGGTCACAATGTTAAAGTTAAGATCCTGAAATGCATAGATTAGCCATCGAAAAGCCCGTCAGCACCCTAATGTTTTTTATCGGAATGGTCATACTTGGACTGGCAAGCTTTAAGGGTATCAGGACAAATCTCTTTCCAAGGATTGATTATCCTGCAATCTCTGTAATTATAGAAACCAGACCAAGCAATCCAGAGTGGATTGAGGCTCATATAACCAGAAGGGCAGAAAAAATCCTATCCTCTATTCCCGGGATCGCAAATGTCGTTTCAGTCATAACCCCTTACGGATCAGCTATCACACTATATTTCAACTGGGGCGAAAATATGGACATTGCCTTTATAAAAATCAAGGAAAAGACGCTAACTATTGAAAGGGAATTGCGGGAAAACATTCGAAAAATAAAAATTACGGAGCTTGGACCCTCGGCGAAGCCCTTTATGGGCATCGTCTTTCCGGAATCTTTAAAAGATTTTGTAAGGGAAGAGATTGCAAGCAGAATAAACACCCTGGATGGTGTCGGAAAAACAGTGGTGTACTATTACAAACCCGCTGAATACCTTTTGTCTTTATCTCCAATTGGACTAATAAACAGCCCTTTCTCATTAGGTGAGCTCGTAAACATTTTAAAATTTTCCGGAATTATGGGAAACATCATGGGTTTTGTAAAAATAGAAGACAAAACTCTTCCTGTGGTCGTCGAAAGTCCTGTTAAAACCATAAACGATATTGGAAACCTTCAAGTTGAAAATACGAAACTGACAGGAATTGCGAAAATTGACGAGGGGGACATAGAAATGTCATGTTATGACGCCGGGAAACCGGCATGCGCCCTTTTCGTATATCCATCCCAGAGTGGCTCATTTTTGTCTTCATCAAAAAGGATTAAAGAATTTCTAAAAAACTACAACATCAATTACAAAATCCTGTTCGATAAGAGCACATTTATCAGAGATTCAATATCAGGCCTGTTGCTTGCACTGATTTCAGGTATTGTCCTGTCTTGGTTGGTTTTATTCGTTTTTCTGAGAAACCCATCTATCGCATTAACTGTGGGAATTTCAATCCCGGTCTCAATCATCAGCAGTTTTTTTATTTACAGGCTATTTGACATTGACATTAATCTCATAACACTGGGGGCACTGATAGTGGCAACCGGGATGCTCGTTGATTCAAGCATCGTGGTTATCGAGAGTGTTTCAAGGCGACTCGACGATTCCAGTGGAGTAATCGAAGGAGTAACAGAGGTTAGAGCCCCTGTAATCGCATCTGTTTTGACAAACTGTGTCGTCTTTCTACCAGCAATATTTGTAGGTGGATTTTACGGAAGAATTCTGAAACCCTTCGCAATTGTGATCGTTGGCAGTCTCTTCCTATCGTTACTCGTTTCATTGACCCTCGTGCCTGCGATCGGTCAGTTTCTCAAAAGTAAAACTTATGCTATCAACCATAAAATCCTCGAAAACTACACAGAGAGGATAATCCAGAAAACCATTTCTCAAAGCAGAATTGTAATTGGCATTTTGATAATTACCTTATTTGCCACAATTCCCATGATCAGGTTAATAAAATTTGAGGCTATACCTATGAAAAAGACCGGAAATATAAAATTTCGCCTCTTTCCGTTAAAAAATGTAAATGAGAAACTGGTTTTAAAAAGGGCAACACTGGTTGATACCCAATTTCTCATGATTCACAGCAAATCAGGGACAGAATTTTATGATGTGTTTTTTAAGGGTGTCGAAGATTACGACTTAACCACGAAGCTAATGAAGAAAATTTTTCCAGAATTTTATCTGGAGATGGAAGAATACGACAATCCTGAGGAGGATCTAAAATTCAGCAGAATGGAAATTCCTCGAAACTCACACGGGAAAACCGTTGTTCTGAATGTAAACATTGAAAAGCTCATGCTATCGCAGATTCCTCTTACTGAATTCAAAACAATGCTGAAAACACTCATAGGTGGTATTAATCTCTTTGAGATAAATGACCAGAGTCTGCTGTTAAATGGAAATGTCAAAAATTTAGAAGACATCCTGAACTTTCCCTTAAAAACGGGCTCGACTATTTTCCAGATCAAGGATTTTGTAGAAGTAAGAGAAAAACCTTTCACGGGGGTTATTTTGAGACAAAATGGCAAGAGAGTGAATTCTGTAGCTTTCAGGAGATTCAAAGAATTAAAGGAACTAATCCTGTCATTTGTGGTTTCGATAATACTTGTCTTTCTCTCCATGGCAGCTTATTACAATTCATTTTTTGTTCCGTTTCTCGTGATGTTTTCCATCCCCGCAGCCTTTCTACCAGTACCTTTCGCTCTCTATATGTTCAAAATGAACCTGAACCCCATGAGCATAATTGGACTTATCGTCCTCGCCGGAATTGCCGTCAATAATTCAATCATCCTGCTGGATTATACAAGGAGGTTGATGAGTAGAGGGTACAGTGTCCAATCTGCCCTCCTTACATCAGTGAAAAGAAGGGTGCGACCAATCCTCATGACTTCCCTGACCACCATGCTTGCTCTTACCCCGCTTGCACTGAAGATTGGGCCCGGTGGTATCATGGAAAGTTCAATGGCAGTCGTTATCATTTCGGGACTCCTTTTTTCAACCGTTTCAGCACTGTTTCTTTTACCACCTATTTACCGAATTTTCCTTAAATGAAAATTTTAGAATACCTGATAAAGAAGCGCGTTACAGTTCTTTCATTTGCCATATCCACTTCTATACTGTTTATTTACTTCCTCCGGAAAGTTCCAATCGAATTCTACCCTCAGATCTCTTATCCGGAGCTTAAAATTGCGTACTATTACTCAAGCGGGACACCGGAAGTCCTGGTAAGAGAGGTCACCGAACCTGTTGAAGGTATATTGTATTCAACCAAAGGTGTTATTTCAGTAAGATCCGTAACCGGAGATGGAAGGATAACTTTCAGAATAAAAATTTCAAACAAAGCCAATCTCTCTTTGGTGAAGTTGAAAATTGCTGAAAATCTAAAATCTCTTGCCCTTCCTGATTATGTGATTGGACCGTTATTCGATGAGTCTGAAACTGTCGGATCTGAATTTATGGTGCTGAAAACAGGTCTCAAAAATGCTGAAAAACTCAGGGACGAGATCCAAAAAATTCCGGGTGTAAGATCGGTTTTTATAGTGGGTGGTAAAAAGAAGGTAACTTTCATCAAACCTGATTTCGAAAAAATAGCTGCGACTGGACTCTCTCCATCCTATATCTATCAGACCTTATACAACTTTTTATCAAATGAGGGGCGAGTTGGCCAGAATCTAATGACACAGTTCGAACGGAACCTCAGAGACCTGCCAATCGAGACCGGTATAAGGCTCGGCGATGTGGCTACAATCGTTGATAGTTCTATTGGCAGATACAATTTTTATCTCAACGGTAAACCTGCATGTACTCTGGTGATAAAAAAGCAAAAAAATGCCTCTGCAGTATCTCTATCCAGACAGATACGCAAGTTAACGGGCATCAAAAGTGAAAATGTTATCTATGATGCAGGTGAAGAGATAAGGATTGAAATCAAAAGACTCGTTTACTCGCTGATTCTGGGTGTTCTGCTCCTGTTTATCAGCCTGAAAATTTTTGAAGGTAGCAGTCTGAAAAGCTTTTTACTCCTTGTGCCCGGTATCTTTGCATTGATGGTATCTTACATTCTCTTTGGTTTTCTGGGATTATCTGTGAACTACCTGACTCTTTCCGGTCTTCTTCTTGGTCTTGGAATGCTCGTTGATGCCATGTTGATCTACAGTAACAGGGTTTTATTCAGTGAAAAATCAACTGATACAGCGATTATAGAGGCGGGTAAGGACATCTTTCTGCCACTTTTAGCCTCAGCAGCCACCACAATGGTGATCTTTTTACCCATCTTCTACATGTCAGACAGGAGCAGGGCTTTTTTCTCACCCTTTGCACAGGCGATAACTATCTCTCTTTTAGCTTCAATAATATCAACCTATACAGTTGGCATACACCTTATCAGAATTTATTCAAAATCCTCTCACAAGGTTAAACCTCTAAAACTGCCTCAACTTTCACCACTACCCGGGATCATCGCAACTTTAGCCATAATTGTTGCCTCTGTTTTGATCTTCCGAAGTAAGGTGAGATACGGACTGGACTTTGGAAAGTTCAGAGAAAAGGAAATCAGGGTGGTTATAGAATATCCCCGTGATGCCAATCCATTTGAAATCATTGAGTGGAATAAAAAGTTCCGGAAATTCGTAGAAGGCATCAGAGAGGAGTATGGATACCATACATTCACATTCGAATATCCTGGAAAACTTGTAATTTCTAATGTTTTTTCAAAAGATCAGATTCGGCGAGGCACACCCTATGTGGTCAGGGAAAAACTGGAGGATTTCTTTAAGGGACTTTCTGGATTCTCTGTAACAATCACCGGCTTTTCCCCCGAGGCGTTCGTTATGAGACCCTCTGGAGAGGAACTCATGACCATAAAAGTGAAAGGATACAGATATTCAAAGTTAATTGAGCTATCCGAGAAATTGGCATCTTTGATGAGAAGACATTGGGAGTTCGTAAAAGTGAAGCCCATTTACGACTACAGGACATCTCATAAATACTATTCTTTGAAAGTTCACCCTGATCCTGAAATCATCTTTTATCTCGCCCACCTTCACCTTCCAGAATTTCAAAATACACCTGTGGTCTGGGCACCTGATCCTCTCGATGTTTCTTCCTTAAGAGTAAGATTTCGCGCACAGCTCATGGAACGATACTCAAGAAAGACCATTACGCGGGAGGACAGGAATTATGTCAATATGATAGGATTTGCTTTCATTGGTCAGGCGAGTGTACTTGAAACTTTGCTTGAAGAAATCAAAAATTCTGTAAAATTCCCCACTGGTTATGGCTTTGCTGATTTCCACGGAGAAAATATGAAGAGTGAATTTGCCGACTATCTCTTCGGCATGTTCTTATCCGTCATCCTGATATTTGTTACAACTGGTATCGCCTTCAACTCTCTTCGATACACATTCGTCATGATACTCTCAATCCCATTTGGCTTCCCGGGAGTCACATTAATTTACTGGCTCACCAAAGCCGTTTTCGACCAGTTCTCTCTTATGGGCATCATTATTGCCTCAGGTATTGTCATTAACGATGCAATCCTGTTAACTTCTTACGCACTGAAAATAAAGGATTCTCACGATCCTGTCTCAGAAGCAGTTGCCCATAAAGCAAAACCTATTTTGATAACATCAATTACCACTATTTCGACAGCCATTCCCTTTCTTATCTTTTCAAGAAGTGAACTCTGGTTCAAACTGTCACTTTCTCTGATAGGCATGTTAACAACTTCCACAATACTTATACTCCTCCTTTTACCCTCATGGTTGAAGTTTGTAACC
>CAZNDM010000117.1:0-12628 GCA_964571845.1 uncultured bacterium
TGGAGGTTAATCTATGATTGTTCTTAATTTTTCACATCCACTTAGTGAGGAGCAGGTTGAACAGGTTGAAAGGCTTATAAGTCAAAAGATAGAAGAAGTCCGCCAGATTCCTGTCCATTTCGACAACGAACTTCCTTTTGACACCCAGGTTGAGAAACTGATTGAAGAGTGTAATCTCACGGTTGATGAATGGCAGACAAAACCAATAATCATAGTTCCTCCTGCATTCAATTTTATAGCTGTTTCACTCCTCGCCGCTCTCCATGGCATCATGGGTTATTTTCCACCTGTTATCCGCTTGAAACCAGTACAAAATGCAGTACCACCAAAATTTGAAGTGGCTGAAATCATAAATCTCCAGAATATCCGGGAAAAGTTTAGATCCATGCGGGCAAATTCATAAAGTATGGTGAGGCCATGACGAAAACAAAAGAATTTTTCAGCCTCGTCTTCGTCTTCTTTATCTCCCTTTTATCTGGCCTGCATCCAATACTTTCAAAATACATCAATTCATGGTGCTACATTATACCAGTCGGTCTTTTAATGTTGAGTCTGGGATGCTATCTCTACTTTACAGGTGAAAGAGATGTACAGCTAACAAATGTTTTGCGAAATTTTCTCAAGGAGCCTCCCGGAAAGGAGTTTAAAAAATGGTACAGATACGCAGGTATTGTCATTTTTCTCGGGATCGTTTTTCAAGTGTCGTGGATTTTTGACAGTGTCAGAGATATCAGTATTCTTCTTTTACAAACACACACGCCTGATCTGTTAAATCACCACATATTTACTCTCCTGCTTTCAATCGGTTTTTTGTTGCTATTGCCACTTGTGTATATCAGGTTCATTTACAAAAGACCAGTTGTACCTAAGGATGACAAACCACTTCCAAGAAAGGTTCTCATACTCGCATTAAGCACGCCCAGACCAGAGGAGCAAATCGAGGAGCTTAAGAAAAAACTTCAGGAGATCGATCAACAAACACCTTCGGAGGAAGACTTTAAAGATCTATCTATGAACTGGATTCCTGCACTGAGAGCCATTCTATACAAAACTGAGCACCTTGAAAATGTGTATGTTCTCACATCTCCACAGGCTGAAGAATATTTTGAGAAATTTAAAGAATTTCTCATGACAGTCGGGGTTTTGAAAGACAGGATAACGAGTGGTGCGCTGAAAATACACAAAGTTACAGGAATAGACGCAAATGATTTTGCCAGCGTCAAGAGAGTTCTCGAGTACCTCGTTTCCTCCAAATTGAGCAGGTATCATGATCGGGACATAAGTTTCAATTTAACAGGAGGAACTGCAATCATATCGTCTGCCATGATTCTGGAAGCAGTTCATGGCGATCGGCAGGCGGAATACATAAAGCAATCGAGTAATGTCAGCGAAAGGAATCTTATAAGGATTGATGTTTCAGAGCGGGATGTGGCTCTAAACGAATAATTGCAGATCAGTTATCCTTAAAGCCTGCACCTGACCTGTGGTTTAAACTGTTGGCATAAACGGTTGTGGGTTTTGTCAGTTTGAACCTGACGATGGTTTTATAGGGATCAATATAATCGATATCTGCCCTGCCAAGTTTTTTCAATTTATTGAAATCCAGCTTCCAGTCATCATTTTCGAAGCAGGCGGCATAAACTCCTCCTTTGTTGATCAATTCAAGGAAAAAATGTGAAGGTCTGCCGCCCCACGGTTCGAGTGAATCAAAGGAAATTTCAATCAGCATACCTGCCTTGGACAAAAGGCTGTTTGTTACTATTCCTTCCTCAACCGTTTTACTCCACATCTTACCTGGAATTATAAGTATGTACTCATCGTCGATTGTTTTATCAAGGTGATCAAGATAATCGCCAATCTCGAGTCTTTTTTTGGTGTCCAGTGAGACATACTTTCTCGGATCGATGTAAATCACATATTTAAACTGTTTTCCCTTGAGGACACCAACAGAAGCCGGGGAAAAGAACCAGATGCTCTCTGCTGGTAACTTGCTCAAAGGGTCTGTTCTGTACTTCGGAAAGTGTATGGAGAATAAGGTTAGCTGGAGAAGATAGATCACCAACTTGCCCTCCCTTTCAACGAGGGCAAACTCAATATCTACGGGCTGTCTCGAGCCATTGTGAGTATTCAGTTTTTCAATGTGCCGCATTAATTCAAGAAATAAATTGTCAAGTTTATAGCGGTTCTTAAAACCCTCAAGAGTTATGATCTTTTTCCCTGATGTTTTCTGAGTGTAAGGGAAAATTCGTCCATCTTTGTAAACCGAAACGGTCTTTCTCAGGAGGTCAAACCTGTTGTGTGTCTCAAGATGTTCAATTATCGTTTCATCAGCCACACTTCTCAGTCCCTCTCTGTCCACAATATCCACTTTGTTCTGGTGGTTTTTCTCAGGGTTAATCCTGTATCTTTTTCTTTCCTTTCTATCCAGAACGATCCACACATTGTTTCCTCTTTCGTCCACAATCAGGACTCCCAGACCGAGGGCGAAGTATCCCACAGGACCTTTTGTCCTCACGGATCCTCCTGTTTCACTTGCCACAACGACACCACTCATGTGTGGCAAAAAGAAGTCTCCTATCCTCTCCCCTACCACAGACTGCAGGATCACGCTCATGCTCTCCTCATCTTCTGATACCTGATTGTTGAGCCTGTAAATTATTGCTCTTTTCGTAAAAGTACTCGCCCAGACACTTTTCACCGCCCGGATAACATGGGAAAGTTTTGGGAATATTGGAGTGAAGGTTGACTCGTAAATTCCATGAAACATCACCCTACCCTTACCCTCAGAGATACCACTCGATCTAACAATGATCGGTGTTATATGATCCTTGTATATAAAATCAAGAGCCTCCTGGATCTTTCTTTCAATAAAAGACGAAGGTTCTGTCGCGCATATAATTTCACGGGTCGCGCTTTCAACCTTCAGCACGAAGTTATAAAAAAGTTCAGTTGATTCTTCTTTTACTGTCCTGAATAGTTCGGTGCTTCGCCATCCATATTTTTTAACAAGATCAGTCAGGAAATCTTTCTCTTTCCAGGTGAATTTGCCGGAGCCTTTTATCTTTTCAATCAATGTATGCTGGATGTAGTCATAGATTCCCTTGAGAAAGGTCTCAAAATAGGCGTGTGATAGGATCGCCGTTCGCGGAACATACATTTCGATACCGTATTTTTTTATGTAATAATCGCCGTAAAGATCAATAAACTTTTTCAGCCACTGTAAAGAAGCGCCTTTTCCTCCTATTTCAGGGGAGCCGATAATCTTTATCCTGTTATTTGACTCTGATTCCGGTTGAAATTTGATAAACGGGGGCAAATCCCTGCTGCGGGGAGGAAGTTTGATTTTCGGTGGCTGTTTACCTTTATTCTCAATGTAAAACTTTAGCGCTCTTTTCAAAACCTCATCAAAATTGTCGATGAGATTATAAATTCCCCTGGCTCCACCATAAAATTCGCGGCATCCGCTTGAGAAATCATTTGGTAACTCCTCCTGCCCTTTTTGAGTTATGAATCTTGGAAGAATGCTGATACTGACCGGGTAGATCCAGGGATATTTTGTAAGAATTTCAGTCAGTACCGATGAGCCGGAAAATCCATCGCCGAGATGGTAATCCAGGAGTGCAAGTCCGGTCCATCTGGCGTGTTTCTTCAGGTGTTCAAGCGCCGTTTTTGTATCCTCTGCAAGGAGTGGCACATATCCCCTTTTTTCAATCACTTTTTTGAGGGTACTGAGGACACCTACATTGTCGTCAACTACAAGGATGTATTTAAAATTCATCAGGGGGTTATTTTCTCGAGTCTATACTTTCCCTCTTCAAAGACAAGTTTGCCGGCAGTGGGCACCCTGTCGTGTTCGAAGAAAAGGGTATAGTCGTCTCTTATAAACACCGGGTAGAGCTCTTTTTTCTTCTCAAGAGTGTCAATGGGAAAATTGTCGTATGCCATTATGTAAGGAAGGGGCACATGGAGACTCATGGGCACGAGATCCCCAAGAAAAACACCATATTCCCCTGCACTTTCGATGATCACGATCTGGTGACCTGAGGTATGACCACCTGTTCTAACGACACGAACGCCTTTTGTAACCTCAGTATCTCCGTCGAGAAGCTGGAGGCTTTCCCGGATCGGGAGGATATTGTCCTGCAGATAACTCGCTTTTGTCCTCTCATTTGGGTGAGTTGCCCACTTCCACTCTTCCTCCTGTACATAGTAAGTGGCATTCGGGAATGTCGGCACAAGTTCCATATACTGGTTATACACCGTTGTTCCGCCGGCATGGTCAAAATGCATGTGTGTGAGGATCACTTTGGTAATATCGTCAGGTCCAAAATCGAGTCCTTCAAAAGCGTCACCGGGTTTGATGTCGTAAATCTTTTTTAGCTTATCGTTCCACTTGTTTCCTATACCTGTATCGACGAGGACGAGGTCCTTATCCGTCTTGATGACGAGTACATTGGTACCCATAGGGATACGATTGTACTCATCAGCTTCGATGAGGCGATTCCACAGTACCTTCGGGACAACACCAAACATTGCACCACCATCAAGTGCAAATGTCCCTGCTGAAAGATGATAGACTTCAAAATTTCCAATCCTGTATTTCATTTTCCAGACCTCCTGTTTTTGGCAGCTTTTACAAAATGGTGAAATATTGGATGGGGACTCATTGGACGGGACTTGAACTCAGGATGGAACTGTACGCCAATAAAGAATGGATGATCCTTTAATTCAATTATTTCCACGAGATACCCGTCCGGCGACTCACCCGAGACGATCATACCATTTTTCTCAAATTCTTCTCTAAAAATTGGATTGAATTCATACCTGTGCCTGTGTCTTTCTGAGATCTCACGGACACGGCCGTAGATCTCGTAGGTCAGAGTTCCGGGTTTCAAGATCGCAGGATAAGCCCCCTTTCTCAGCGTCCCACCAAGCTGTTTTATACCTTTTTTCTCCGGCAAAATGGTTATGATTGGATACTCCGTGTCAGGCACAAATTCAGTGGAATTTGCCCCCTTTAGACCAAGCACATTCCTTGCGAATTCAATGGAAGCGAGCTGCATTCCAAGACAGATTCCAAAAAACGGGACACGGTTTTCTCTTGCATATTTTATTGCCTTGATTTTCCCCTCTATCCCTCTATGCCCAAAACCTCCGGGGACCAGTATGCCATCAACATCGGAAAATTCGTCGGAAACATCATCCATTTCTTCAAGTTTTTCAGAATCAATGTACTTGAGCTCCACCTTAACTTTGTTTGATACGGAGGCATGAACAAAAGCCTCGGAAATGCTTTTGTAAGAATCTTTGACATCCACATATTTACCGACGATACCAATCCTTATTTTGTCTTTAAGCTTTAAAAGGGTGTCAACGAAATCTTTCCAGTCAGAAAGATTCACATCACCTGACGGAGTCAGATTTAGCTTTTTCAGTATGTTTACATCCACTTTCTCTCTGTGAAGAATCAGGGGAGCCTGATAAATTGTTGGCAGGTCTTTCATCTCCACGACCATGTCTTTGGGCACATTAGTGAAAAGGGATATTTTTTCTCTGACATCGTTTCCAATTTTTCTTTCCGCACGACAGATGATAAGGTCAGGTTGAATACCGATTTCACGTAATTTCATAACCGAATGCTGGGTCGGCTTGGTCTTGAGCTCTCCAATGGATCGGATATACGGCACAAGCGTTACATGTATGAAAAGGGTATTCTCATCACCATACTCGAGTCTCATCTGTCTGATTGCTTCAAGAAAAGGGAGACTCTCAATATCTCCCACAGTACCGCCAATTTCAACGATAATCACATCATTTTCGTCTTCGATCAGGTCAGTAATCCGGAGCTTGATCTCATCTGTCAGATGCGGGACAACCTGCACGGTTTTTCCGAGAAAATGCCCCTCACGCTCTTTTTTGATCAAAGATTCGTAGATCTGACCTGCGGTAGCATTGTTCTTGCGTGACAGATTCTGGTTTAAAAATCTTTCGTAATGACCAAGATCAAGGTCTGTCTCGGCTCCATCATCAGTAACAAATACCTCTCCGTGCTGGAAGGGATTCATGGTACCTGGATCAACATTGAGATACGGATCCAGCTTCAGGGGTTTGACACTATACCCGTGTCTTTTAATCAAGAGACCAATTGAGGATGTCGCTATTCCCTTTCCGAGCGAGGATACAACTCCACCTGTAACGAAAATAAACTTTGGCATTTGAAAATTATAAATCATGCCTTTTGAACATAAAACTGCCCCCGGATTACCTTTGTAAAAAATCCCCGTATTTACCGGGAATATTCTTACCCCCGGCATTTTTGAATGTGTGATTTTTCGATTTTCCAGGTTTAGAATTCACCAACACATGAAAGACAAACTCGTCCTCAAAATACTCAGGAACTTTTCCTGGATGATAATCGGACAGATCGCCGGTAGAGTATTCGGATTTGCTGCGGTCATAGTACTGGCAAGAAGACTTGGAAATGAAGGATACGGCAGGTGGGCCTTCGTCTTTGCCCTTCTTTCGTACGGCATGCTGCTTGCAGATTTTGGGCTCAGCACTTATGGGGCAATCGAGGTGGCAAAAAGAAAAGAGAGATTAAGAGACCTTCTCGGAAATATCCTCTCAATAAAGCTCTCGATCTCTATTCTGCTGATAGTAGCAATAACCGTGATATCGCAGATCGTGCCAAAGTTTAAATCCCTTGAGAGTTTGATTTTCTTAACATTTTTAAATCTGATCCCCTTCGCCCTTTCCGTTGAATGGGCATTCAGAGCACTGGAAGACATGAAATATGCAGCACTCTGGAACCTGATTTTTAATTTTATCTTTTTTGCACTGATCCTCCTTGCCGTACATCGACCTGACGACATACTCAAGGTCCCTTCATCAAGATTCATAGCTCTCTCCGTGGCATCAGTTTCTATCCTTATAGTTCTCATCAAAAAATATCGGGAAATTACTGAATTCAAAATAAACTTCTCAAAGTGGATACCCATTATCAAGGTCTCTGCAGTCCTTACTGCATCCTTCGTAATGATTAAGATTTATTACAACATAGACACTATTATGCTCGGATTTTTTAAGACGATGGGGGATGTGGGGACATACGGGGCGATTTACAACTTCGTACTTGCCATCTCCATTGTAAGGTTTTCTCTTCTTTATGCGGTCCAGCCAACTCTTTCAAGAATGGAGACCATTCCCCGGGAAAGTTATTCCCGTTATCTGAAAAACATTGAGATGGCATCAATTTTGATCGGGATTCTGATTTACATCGTAATGTTTACTTTTGCCTCACCCATAATCAAAATCTTTTACGGTTCAAAATATCACTCTCCGGAAACAGTTAAACTCCTGAGGATATTGATAAACGCAAATCTCATCATGTTTGTCAACCTCGTGTTTCCAACACTTCTCATTATCGCCGGTAAAGAAAAACTGTATTTCTGGGTTACCTTTGGAGGGGCTTTCACGAACTTCGTTTTAAACCTCTTCCTGATACCAAGATACGGATTTTTTGGAGCTGCATACACGACGATACTTTCTGAGTTTGTTGTATTTATCCTCGCATTTAGCTTATACTACCGCCTGATAAAACCATGAAAGCTGTTATACTCGCCGCAGGACTCGGGTCAAGACTCATGCCACTAACAAAGGATGTACCAAAGGCACTGGTGGAGATCAAAAACGGTGTCAGTCCGCTGAAATTCCAGCTCGATATGCTCGAAGAGCTGGGATTTCCTCCAAGTAAAATTTTTATCATTGGTGGCTACAGGTTTGAAAAATTCGACCGCTTTAAAAGGTTCAACCTCGTTTACAACGAACTTTTTGATCGCTACAACAACATCTATTCCTTCCTGCTGATCAGTAAATTCTGGGAGGAAGAGGACTTTGTTCTCATCAACGGAGACACGATATTTCACCCTGCACTCCTGAAAGATCTCCTGGACTGCGGTAACAGTGCCATGGTCATTGACAATGTTAAGAAACTGGGAAAAGAAGAGATGAAAGTGAAAATAGAGGGTGACAGAATAACGGAAATCAGCAAAGAGATCGAGCCTTCATCAGCCGATGGTGAGTACATTGGAGTCTCCCTCTATACAAAGGCATCTGCGAGTGTGGTCTTTGATGTCATGGGGAAAATGATTTCAAATGGCGAGGGGAACAGGTGGTACGAAGATGCCATCAACAGGGTTCTGAATGATGTTGTCATAACACCCGTTTACACACACGGAAAACCCTGGATAGAGATTGACACCCACGAAGACCTTAAAAAAGCGGTGGAGATCCTCGATGATCTACAGATTGATTAACATTCCAATATTCCTTGAAATCGGCGAAGGTATTCTTGAAAGATTTGACGAAATTCTGAAGAAAAATAATGTAACATTCGAGAAACCACTTATTTTGAGCGGACCCACGAGCTCAAAAGTCTTAAAAGGCTATGAGATCTTCGAGACCTATCAAACAAGGATAATCACATCCAGTGATACCGATTATCTCCTCCAGGTCAAAAGCTCGCTGTACGGTCAGGGCTATGATCTCCTGATTGCAGCAGGTGGTGGTAGAATCATTGACAGCGGGAAATTTTTATCAGTAGAAACAACAATACCTGTTATAGCAATTCCGACCATTCTCTCAAGCGACAGCGTCTCATCACCCATCAGCATACTGAGGGAAAACGGCAGGTCGCGCAGTCTCGGAACTGTTATGCCAACCGGTGTTATAATTGATTTGAACATTTTGAAAAATTCTCCGGATACCTACATCAAAGCGGGGCTTGGCGATCTTATGTCCAACCTATCAGCAGCGTTCGACTGGGAACTTGCCAGCAAAAAGGGCATTGAAAAAATGGACAATTTTTCGAGAATGATAGCACTTATGCCCGCAGAGAAAATGCTTACAGGGCACAAAAATTACAATGGACTCAAAGATCCCGACTTTCTCAAGGATCTTGCAGAGGGCCTGGTTTTGAGCGGCGTCTCCATGGGTATAGCTGGTAGTTCAAGACCTGCAAGTGGTTCAGAGCACAATATAAGCCATAGCCTTGACAGGATCCTCGAGGACAGAAAAAAGCTTCACGGCATACAGGTCGGCTTTGCATCATTACTCACACTCAGACTTCAAAACCAGCATGAAAGGGCGCGGATGCTCGAAGACTTTTTTGGGAAAATGGGATTCCCCGTTGAACCTGGGAAAATAGGAATATCGTGCGATGAGTTTACGAAGGCTCTCGAAATCGCCCCAAGAATAAGACAAAGATACACGATCCTAAACGAGTATCAGCCGCACGAAATTATCTCCATTTTTAAAGACATCTTCTGTTGATCAAAAAGTGAGCCACCTGTTGAAATGGGAAGCTTTTAAAGAATCGGCTCGGAAATTTTTCGTTTTAACTGACCGGAACCCTTTTACCCCCTATATCTTTCAGGTTATAATTTAAACCCTTTTTCAGGGAGGTGAACGCTATCAGGAAAAGTTTAGGTTAATGAGAATCAATTCAAAACCCGTTGTAATACCCTTATGGAAAAAGATATTCGATAAGATTTTTTCGTTCAGCATTCTTGTAATGCTGTTCCCCTTTTTTCTGCTGATTGGGCTCCTGATCAAGCTTACATCCCGTGGACCTGTTTTTTACAAACAAAAACGAATAGGATACGGTGGAAAATACTTTTATCTTTACAAATTCAGGACAATGGTCATCAACGCAGACGAGGTACTTGAAAAGGTACTGAGAGAAAATCCTGAACTCAGAGAGGAATTTTTGACACTCAACAAGCTTACACATGATCCAAGAATCACAAAGATCGGCAAAATTTTGAGGAAAACGAGTCTCGATGAACTGCCCCAGTTTATAAATGTGCTCAAAGGAGAAATGAGTATCATCGGACCGAGACCCATAACAGACCGGGACATTTACATTTATCTGACAAATCTGGATTACATTACAAAGCTTCCGCCCGGACTCACCGGTCTCTGGCAGGTTTCAGGAAGGAATGACTTACCCATAGAGGAAAGGGTTAAACTGGACCGCTACTATGTTGACCATCTCTCTTTTCCACTGGACTTAAAAATCCTCTTCAAAACCCTGTTTGTAATTGTCAAAGGCACTGGTGCTTACTGATGATTCAGCTTAAAGAGTGTCCTGTAATCGAAAAAATGAGGTTTGACGGGGACAAATTTCTGTTGAAACTGGACTGTCCCGACTTTGATGCTGAGCCGGGACAGTTCATTGAGATAAAGCCTGCCGAGGGAAGAGACCCACTCCTGCGCCGACCCTACAGTATCGCGAATATAGAGAACAATGAGCTATGGCTCATTGTTCAGATTAGAGGAAGAGGCTCAAAATTAATTGCCAATTCAGAGAGAATAAATTTTCTTGGGCCTCTTGGCAGAGGATTTCCGGTGCAAAACGGCGTGGTACTTGCAGGCGGCGGCTCTGGAATCGCTCCATTGTTCTTCTACCTGAGGAAATATCCGGATAAAGTTAAAAAGGCTGTTTTTGGATTCAGGACAATACCACAGATCGACCTGAAAAGCTATCTGCCAGAAGTTGTTATTGTAACAGAAGACGGCTCTTCAGGGATCAAAGGTCTTGTAACTGACTACATGGAAGATAAAGGTCCTGTTTATGCCTGCGGACCCACACCCATGCTCCGTGCCCTGCTTGATAAATTATCACCTGATAAGTTATATTTATCACTCGAAAGTATCATGGGATGTGGCACCGGAATCTGCATGGGTTGTGCAGTCAAAAGGGCAGATAATAGAGGGTACTACAGGGTGTGCACAGATGGCCCTGTATTCAGAGCGGATAAGATAGTGCTATGAGGTTTTACATCAGGACATTTGGATGTCAGATGAATGTGTATGACTCCGAGCTTGTCCGGGATATCCTCCTCCGTGCCGGATTTGAAGAGGTGGATAACCCGGAGGAGGCAGACATAGTTTTCTCAAATACCTGTTCTGTCAGGCAAAAAGCCGAAGAAAGGGGCGTAAAATTCTTAAGGGACCTGAAGAAGAGGGGGAAGATAACAGTCATGCTGGGCTGCGTCGCCCAGCAGCACAAAAGAGACACGGCAATCCCCGGTGTTGATCTGGCTTTTGGGACTCGCAGTTATCAGCTGCTTCCTCAAATTATTCTGAACTACATCAGAGGCATTGAACCAGAAAAAAGGATTTTCGCAGAAGACTACGGATTACTCGAACTCACAGATACCCCTTTAAAGAGAAAGGCAAGGAGTATCTCTGAACTCATAAACATCATGCAGGGATGTAACAATTTCTGCTCATACTGCATCGTGCCTTTTACACGGGGAAGGGAAATTTCAAGACCTGCGGAACATATCCTTCAGGAGGCAAAAAACCTTGAAAAACAGGGGGTCGTCGAGATCACTCTTCTCGGACAAAATGTGAACTCCTACTTTGACGGTAAATTCCAGTTTTACCAGCTCCTTGAATACCTCGATAAAAATACCAATTTTCTGAGAATCAGGTTTACCACCTCCCACCCGCGGGACATCACTTACAATGTCCTCCGTGTTATTGCAGACTCAAAAAGTGTTACTGACTGGATACACCTCCCTCTCCAGGCAGGTTCCACAAGGGTCTTAAAACTCATGCGCAGAGGTTATACAAAAGAGGAATACATCGAGATTGCAAAAATGATAAGGAAAGTACTACCAGAATCGACAATTACCACTGACATCATGGTCGGCTTTCCGGGAGAGGAGGAAAAAGACTTTGAGGAGACCCTCGAGGTCGTAAAGACAGTGGAATTTGACCATGCTTTTACATTCATTTACAGTCCAAGACCCGGTACTGCAGCAGCACAGATGAAAGACAGTGTCCCGCCTGAAACCAAAGGGAAATGGCTCAGAATATTGATCGAAGAAGTCAACAGAGTGGCAAGGATTCGAAGGGAGAAAATGATCGGTAAATTTTATGAATTTCTTGTGGAGGGTGAATCACGAAAGGACAGTAACCTTTCAGCAGGTAGAAACAGGGGCTTCATTAAGGCAGTGATAACCGAACACTTTCCACCGGGGACACTCTTGATCGGTAAAGTCGTGGATGTCAGGGGACTTGCACCAATCGTAAAGCCCATCAGAGTTCTGGAACGGTTCGAACTTCGAGAGGATGTTCCAGCTATAAAATAAAAAAGAGCGGGAGACGGGATTTGAACCCGCGACCCCAACCTTGGCAAGGTTGTGCTCTACCTCTGAGCTACTCCCGCTTATCTGGCTTTAATATAATAACAATCCATCCCTGTTTTGTCAATTTCAGGGTAAGGAGGCTCGAAAAAACCTCCGTTGTAAAAGGTAATTTTTAACCTCCTCTCCCGGAGTGTTTGCTACAGAATACTCACAGTATTCTTCTTGCAGAAATACATCATCAGGGGAACATTTCTCAATCTCCTTCCGCAGAATATATCAGCAGTGTGTGGGACACTTCTCAATCTCCCCCTCCACATTGCAATAACACTGTGATAAAGTCCACTCACACACTCCTCTCCCGAAGTGTTTGCTACAGAATACTCACAATCTTCTTCTCGCAGAATTACATCATCAGGGGAACATTTCTCAATCTCCCCGCGCAGGATATATCAGCAGTGTGTGGGACACTT